>NZ_JBMMUE010000004.1:0-331684 GCF_049257215.1 Pseudoalteromonas thalassia | reverse complement strand
CATGCTCGATAACCTGGCGAACTGCTTCGTCTTTAAATTCTTGCGGATATTTATTTCTCATAACACCTTCTATCTTACTTCATTTTCAAAATAAAAGATGTCTAGTTATTTGAGGGAAGATCAGTACGAAAAATTAAGACTTTTGCAGCGTACTAAAAAGCGACTACAAAATTTAAAGCTACTGCCCGTTCTTGAGTTCAGAATAGAAAAGTTCGCTGGTGTAGACTTTGGAAGTCATAAAAGAATTAATCTACATGTAATTTTTTCAGATGAAATTGATGTAGAGACTATCACTAGTCAATTTCTTAATACGCTAGAGCAGTCATATACTTTAGAGACTGGGGATAAATGGACACGAACGATTAATAGGAACAGCGTTGAGGAGTTGGGTGCTAAAATCAAGGCTGGGGTGCCAGAAGAGCAGCGCTCAAGATATAAATCTGATCTAGTCGAAGGTTTCAATAATCTAAATGTAGACGATAAGCAAATTTTTAATGCATTGGACAAAGATTGTTTTAAAGGCAAGTATCTAATTGCAGTTGGCAAAACAGAGTGGGCTGATCTTAGGTGGACTGACTCTTCAATAGCTACAAAAAAGTCGATAATTAATAACGCAGATATCGTTTTTACAGCGGTCAATACTACTGACCAATACACTAAATCTCGTAATCAACTTCTAAAGCAACAAGTGAATGACAAGCTATTAGATTGCAGCGACGCTCATTATTATTCTGACGCAACAGATAAAGATCGAATTGGAAACTCATTAACTTGGATAAAAGCAGATCCAACTTTCGATGGTTTAGTTCATGCAGTGCAAGAATTTGAAGAACGCATTTTTGTAGGGGATGAACCAGCATTATTCGAGCGAGTGAATAAAAATAAGACGAAATATTTAGAAGAATTAAATGTCTCGTCTGTACCTAGTCATAGCGATCCAAACAATGTCTGGTTTGATCAAATAAACATCCCTCTGAATAAGGAGCTAGTTGCAATTATTGGCAATAAGGGAAGCGGTAAGAGTGCAATCGCTGACATAGTATCCTTATGTGCCAATTATTACGATGATGAAGATTTCTCATTCTTAACTAGTAAGAAGTTTAGGGAAAAAAGGGGGAAAATAGCTCAAAACTTTGAGGCTCAGCTTACTTGGGAGAGTGGGGTTGTCAATAAAAAGGGGCTGTATGAAACTCCTGATTCTGAAGCTATAAGAGAGGTGAAATACCTACCACAAGGTTTGTTTGAAAAACTGACAAATGAAATATCAACAGTTGAAGAGTTCCAGAGTGAAATTGAGGGAGTAGTTTTTTCGCATATTCCAGATAGTGAAAAACTAAACACTTCGTCTTTCTCAGAGCTGGTTGAACTAAAGACTATTAATGTTGACGATCAAATTAGTCATTTTCGTGAACAATTACAATCACTAAATAGGACTATTATTGAACACGAAGTTAAGGCTACTAGTTCATTTAAAAAGCAATTAGAAGCAAAGTTACAACAGAAGCGAAAAGAGCTTAGTGCTTTAACACAGCCTGAAACTGTCGCTAATCCAAATGAAGATCCAGAAAAGAAAAAGGCTCATGAAGCGGCAAATAATAAACTAACAAAAATTCGGGCAGAAATTGAAGGTCTAGAAAAATTAGCCACTGAGTCTGTAGAGGCCAAGAAAAAGTTATTGATCAGCAAAAACAAGCTGGAAACAGTTAAGTCATCAGTAATACAGAAAGAGTCTGAGTTTAAGCTTTATGTACAAGAGCTTACCGAGGAGTTGTCAGGCTTCAATTTAAATGCTGAACAACTGGTTTCATTTAACTTTAACGTAGGAGTTATAGATATAGAGGTTGCTAAAATATCTAAGCGAATACGTGAATTAGATAATCTGTTGAGTGGCAGTTTAGGTGAAGAGCAGAGTGATGATAGTTCAGCTATTCCGCTTAATATTCAGTTAGAAACTAAAAGAAACGAGCTGTTGGTTGAGAAAGGAAAATTAGATACAGAACAGCAACAATACCAAGCCTATTTAACCTCAATAGCTGACTGGGAAAAAGATAAGCAGTTACTAATAGGTGATATTAACTCTCCAGAGACTATTAAATATCTAGAAGATCAAATTGAGTACCTAAATGAGAGGCTTCAATCAGATTTAACAGAACTTTACGATAAAAGAAATCAACTAGTCGAAAACATATTTAGCTGCAAACAAGAAGTAGTCGGTTTGTACAAAGATGCGAGAGAAAAGTTAAATGAAATTATTGGTGAAAATTCAGAAACTCTTCAAGATTATAAAATCGAGGTTGATGCTTCTTTAGCTGCAGATAGTAAGTTTGAAGAAACTTTCCTTTCTCATATTCTTCAAAACAAGGCTGGCTCTTTTTATTCATCTGATGGAGCAGAAAAACAATTTAAGCAACTTGTTGCAGATGTCGATTTCGATAACCTTGAAGAGCTACAATCGTTTATTGCTGACGCGATGGGCGCTTTACGGACTGATCTGCGCATTGGACAAAAGAATGTAGAGAGGGAAGTTGCTGATCAAGTTAGAGATGTTCAAGCGTTTTACAATTACTTGTTTGGTTTAAACTTCATCACTCATAATTATCAATTAAAACAAGGTGGAAAAGGGATAGACCAGTTATCACCTGGTGAGCGAGGAGCACTTCTTTTAGTTTTTTACCTTTTATTAGATAAAAACAACATTCCACTCATTATTGATCAACCTGAAGACAACCTGGATAACCACAGTGTAGCGACAATACTTGTACCGTTTATTAAAGCAGCTAAAAAGAAGCGGCAGATAATTATGGTTACTCATAATCCCAATCTTGCAATTGTTTCAGATGCCGAACAGGTAATTTATGTACATTTAGACAAAGAGCATGGCTATAGATTTAGCGCAGAATCTGGGAGTATTGAAAACAAGGAAATAAATAAGCGAATTGTAAATGTTTTAGAAGGTGCGATGCCTGCGTTCAATACTAGAAAACGTAAATACTTCGAAGAAGAAGGTGGCAATTAAGAATGTTGATTTAACGACCGTTATGTTAGGAGTTAATTTGAATGAGCGGTCGTTCTTACTTTATGGCTGTCTGTAAGATGAAATCTAAACTAATCATTGAAACTGTATGATTATATATGAGTTAGCAAAGCCAAAGGTTGTTATAAATTGATTAGATAGAACTATACCGAAGCGGTAGGTTAGTCGTTTTCTTCGAAATATTTTTGAATTTGAAGTGGCTATACTGGTTTATTATCCCGTTAAAAAAGTAAGATAATAAACCAGTATAAATTAATGTTCCTTACAATCAATTGGTTGTAAGTTCTGTTAAAACCACTGCCCAGGTTGGATATTGACCGCTGCCGAAATGGATTAGCTTTCCTTGGAATAACTCTTGTCCATTTCCATCCGAGTGATCATCAATCAGAATATCGCCATGAAATAGACCTTTATTTGGACTGATAATAAGCCGTTCAACAAATTCGATGCCAAGCCATTTTTCTACCCACACTCTTTTTTCAACGTAAGACAACGGGTTATGAATAGACGGAGCTGTCAAAATATAAACCTCATTACTCTTAGACAATTCGAAGACAGACTCTACAGCATTTGGGATAGGTTGAAGATTGGCGAAGAAGCCAAACTGTGACTGCGGATACTTGATGCCAGGCTCTTCGAACAACGCTTTTTTATGTGCGGCATTGTAGTCACAAAGCACGTTATCCATATCAATATAAATACGCATCTTAAACCTCAAAATCATAGTGTAAGATAGAGCGATATCTTTGAGTTGAAGTTAGTGTCGTTGGTAAGTTTAAAGCTTCTCTGTAAGGAATGAGTTTATCATCATAATACTTTTGAAATTCATCGAACATTTTATCAGGCGATAAATTTAAGCATCCAAGAAATAACTTTATTTCTAAGTCACCTTTTACCGTTAACGCACCTTCATAAGCCAGCATTATTAACTCCTTTTCTTGGTTGGTAAGTTGTTTGTTACCTAGCCTTGTTAGAATTACTTTTTCGATGTATTTGGATATGCGGTTTGGTGAATTTAGGAAGTTCTTAGCAATGAAGTTTCCATTTAACATAGTTCTTAAATTTAACTTGCTCGGTGCATATACACGAAGCGGAAAATTTAGCTTCACGTAATATTTATTTAAGATATAAGTGGCGATATCAAGAGCGTTTTTTGCAGTTTTGTATTCTGAGAGTGAACGCTCAATAAGTTGCTGTCTATTTAATTGGCGATATCGAACGTATACATCGCTTACAAACGTATTTAGCTGATAAATTGAGTTTATATTTCTAAACTCGAACTCTTGTTTTCTGTCGTGAGGCAAATGGTTTGTGTTTTTATATATTGTAAGACTATATATAAGGATTTCGTCTGCTTGTGAAAAAGACTGGAAAAGACCAGGATGATAATCAAATAACATCTTAGCATGATGTAATGCTTTTCTTCTGTTCATGTATAAACTCACAATTTAGATAGCAGAGCAGAATGAATCAAAGTTAAACTTTGAAACTTATTTCGTGGGTGTTGGCTTTTGTCACCCCAATTGCTCTATCAAATTATGTGACATGAAAAATGATATATATAACTTCATGACGACGCCCCAACAAGCGGCCGTACTTTTATGATACCTCATAAATTTTAAAAAAACAGAGAAACGTGAAACGTTAAAATAAAGCTGTTTTTAGGTGATTTTGCGTTTTTATTTACGATTTTAAAGAAAATGGTAAAAATCCGTAAAGCCTTACTGGTATTGGTTGTGACTGAGCGTATAAAAATCAAGAACTAAAAATGTTACTCATTCACTCACTCACACACTCTGTCATTTTCGAGACGTAAACTACCCTTCTAATTTCTGGTATATATAAAACTGTATAAGAGAGCCGCTAAATAGCGGCTCTTTTTTTTAACTAAAAATAATGTTGAAAAATAACTTAGGATGCATGCTGGCCGCACAAATTTACCCACTCATTTTGTCCTTTACTTTGCATTGAATCGTTTATCTTTTAATTGAGTCTGTGAAGCTAGGATTAGAGCTTACGTTCTTTTTTATGGCTGCGAGTATGCCTGGAGCAGAGTTACAAATACTGGCGATATCAATCGTATGGTCTAAGTTTAATAAAAAACTTTATTCCTACACCATGAAAATACTTAGTAAGATAAGCTTTCAACAAGCGCTAGCAGCAGTGATTGCATTTGCTTTGGTTGTGATGCTTACAACATCTTATATTGTTATTGATGCGTCCCTGCAAAAAAAGCAGCTTGTGAGTCAAGATGCTGAATTTATCAGCGAAGTATTGATGATAGATAAAATAGCGCATGAAACGGCAGTCGAAAGGGGATTAACTGCTGGCTTTATTGGTTCAGGGTATCGCAAAAACGGTGACAAAGTTGCTCAGCAACGCTTGGTTGTTGATAAAGTTTTTAACGAATTTTCTAATTATACTCAAACGAAAAAACACTCAATAGCCCTATTTACTGCAGTGTTAGAAAAGCACAAAAATATAAAAGCGTTAAGAGAAAATATCGATAGGCAGCAAGGAAAATCAGCGTTTGCCGTTTATTCTAATGCCAACCAGTTTATGTTGGATGTTGCTAACAGCCGGGTTTCACACATTAGACAATCCGAAGCAATCTCTTCAGGTTTAGCTATTATCAGAATGTCTTTGTTAAAGGAGAGGTTAGGCCAGATTAGAGGAAAGGTGAATGGTATTTTATCATTACAATCAATATCTAAAGATAGTCAGGTTCAAGTTGCTGGCTATTTTAATAATATTGAAGAAAGTTTGGCTATTCTCGCTTTAACACTCACCGCAAAAGAAGATAAAGCATGGCTATCAGAATTGACTAATTCACAAGCCTTTAAAGATATTAAGGCAATTATCGAAAACCTAAATCAAGAAAGTGGCAAGCTGGCTTTGTCTTACCCAGAACCTGCGGACTGGTTTAGTTTGTCAACGGACTTAATTGGCAAAATTCACAAGCGTATTACTGAAAAACAAAGCGCGTTAGAGTCGCTTATCGAGGAAAAGCGCGTTGATGCTAAAATGGAGGCTGTGGTAACGGTAGGTCTTGCGATATTTTTTATTACTTTTTTTATCGCCTTCGGTTTATTTGTAATCAAGGCACTTGCTAAAAAAGTTAGAAAAGTACGAGATTTAATTGGAAAAATTGCTTCAAGCCATGATTTAACAGTGAGGATTGATGACCAATCGAGTGATGAAATAGGTGCAATTTCTAGAAGTGTTGATGAGTTGGTAGATATCCTCACTAAGTTGATACGGCAAGTGCAACAAGCAAACAGCAGTAGCGAATCCAGTGTTAAATCATTAATCACTTTTGCAACAGAACTTTCAGAGTTAGTTGAGAGTGTTAATTCAACCACATCGGTGCTTCAAGATAGCTTCGCGAGGCTATCTAACCAGATCGAGCAAATTGCACTGTCAGCAGATGAAAGCTCTAAAAATACAGCAAAGGCAAATGACTTATCGAATAATACAAAGCAAATAATTGGCACAAACAAAGTGAGCATTAACTCACTATCTACGCTGATTCAGCAGGCTCATCAGCAATCAGATTCTTTAAGTGCAAAAACGAACAGTATTCAATCAGTGCTTGATACAATTTCGAGTATTGCTGAACAAACTAATTTACTAGCCCTTAATGCTGCTATCGAAGCTGCTCGAGCGGGTGAACAAGGGCGTGGTTTTGCTGTTGTTGCAGACGAAGTGCGGGGTTTAGCAACGCGTAGCCAAGATTCAACATCAGAAATATCTTCAGTGCTTGATGACATAAAGCAGCAAGTGCAACAACTTCAGGCGTATATGGAAAATACCTCTGAATCAACGCAGAAGGTGAGTGAAAATAGTGAAAATGCGCTCAAGAATATCGATATTTTGACAACTAATATCACTGAGGTGAGCGGCCAAACAAACATGGTGTCATCAGCGATTGAATCACAAAATCAGTTAGCTGAAGAAGCGAGTAAGGCAAGCCAAAATATCACTGAAAATATGCAGGAAGTACAAACCGAATTGGCGCTATTATCTAAATTGATAAAAGATTTAGAACAAGCTCAATATAAGACATCAAATGCTATAAATGTATTTAGAGTAAATACATCTTCATGAGTCTGATGTGCATCAGCTACGCTGTCATGATGGCGCTTATTTTTGCGGGTAATGCGCATCTACGAAGGCTAAATAATAATGCCTTTCATCATTACAAACAGTTATCTTGGGGTTGATTACAGGTTACTGTAAAAGTTTGCGTATCTTTATTTAACTCTGTTGCAGAGATTTAGTTGCGGCCTTTTGAATTGTTGATTACAAAATAATTCTCATTACCAGTAAATGCTAGGTTGTTAAATTTACGGAATTTTTGACAGCGTTGGTATTAGGATTCTTCTGAAATTACTTTTAATCAGCCTGTAGCCTTGTATTTATGGGGTTCTTGAACAACACTTTGTATATCTTTGGGCAACAAAATTGTGAAATGAAAAAAGACTTTGCTTCACAGATCAAGCGACCAGTGGTCATTTATGTGACGATTGTGTTTTTGCTTGTGGTTGTTTTTAACATTTTTCTTAATGATGTACTTCATGACAAGGTTCATCATACTGGTACTGAGCTGGCTAAAGAAGTATATGAATTAAACTTAGATCCTATCACCTCGCAAGACATCATCGCGTCTATTGTAAAAAGTCAGGGTTTTGTCTTGGATGTAGCTGATTTGCCGCAAAACTTTGCAAATTTTATTGATGTAGAGCAAGAAGTATTTAGTTATAAAACGGTTAGTTTACGTTTGTTTCATTGGCCAGCTTGGTTACTAGAAAGCCACTTATTTATATTATTAAACCTTATTTTACTAGCAACAGGCTATTGGGCTGGGCGTTGGTGGCGAAGTATGGCTAAGTCTACGGCTATTAAAGAGCAACCTGTTATCAAACCGCAAGCACCAGCAGATGCACAAATTGAACCCCAATTTAAATCACAAAAGCTAGCATCGCCAAGGCCTTTACCGCGACAAGACCTCAATATTCTTTATGGGGTGCCAACAAGTTATAACCATTTATTTGCTTTGTTCTTTTGGAAAACACCTTTTCCATCGAACCTGGATGTTGATAACTACTTTAAATTAGTGATTGCGAAAGGTTTTGGTGAGTTGGTTAATCGCTCCGTTAAGTTGCTTCCTTCAGGTGGCATCGCGGTTACTTTAAATAACATCCCTGCAACTGAGCTTGATAAATACACCAAACGGCTTCATCAAGTTATTTACCAAGCGTGCTTAAACTATCGCAGTGATTTATCACGTGCTGATGTCAAGATCGGTGTTTGTAATTACCGAACAGAAGCAGACCAAGCTGTTGTATATCAGTTAACTAAATCAGCACTGGCTATGGCTAAACAAAGTGCATGGCAACATATTCATCGCTTGCCGTTCGGGCATACCCAATCAAGCATGTTAGCAGACAGTAAAGAGCACTTGTTTGAGTACATTAAAAACAAACATTTTATGTTATTTTTTCAACCTTTGTTCGATTTACAAACAGGTGAAATTTTACAGCATGAGGCGTTAATTCGCATTCGCCATAAAAATTTGGGGTTATTGGCAGCTCGGCATTTTATTCCCCACATGAGCAGTAAAAATGACGTGTTGTTTTTAGATAAAATCGTTATTACTCAAGTGAAGAGAATACTCTCTAACGAAGCTGGTGCAATCACAGTCAGTATAAACCTACATGCTATGAACTGGTTCAATGACAAGTTTTGGGTTTGGTTTAAAGAACATATGAGTGACTATGAGGGAATTAGTAAACTTCAATTTGAACTCAGTGAAGATGATTATCTACGCCAACATAAAAAATTAACCTCACAGTTTAAGTGTTTAGAGAAACTGTCAGCTGGTGTGGTAATTGATAACGTGAGAAGTGCAGAGCACTTAGCTACTTATGCGCAGCTTAATAATATACGCAGTATTAAACTGGCCTATGAGCTAATACATAATATAGATACAAATGCTCAACAGCAGAAGATCGTAAAACAGATTATCAATAAAGGCAGCGAATTAAGCTTTCCTGTTTATGCTGTGGGGGTCGAGACGCAAAATGAACTTGCGACCCTCAAAAACTTAGGGGTGGTTGCAGCTCAAGGCTTTTACTTTGCTGAGCCCTTACAAAAGTTAGCAGATATAACACCGCATAGCTAATACAGCTAATTAGTCGATTAAATAGCGGTATCGCAAGCCATCTAAACCTTGTAGCCCACCTGTATGAATCGCAATAATGTGTGTGTGTGGAGCAAAAAAGCCCTGCTCAATGAGTTGCCATAGTGCATACATCATTTTGCCACTGTAAATAGGTTCAAGAGGAATGTCGTGCTGGTGGTTAAATGCTTGACAAAACTGCCACAAATTAGCACTAAACTTGCCATAACCGCCATCATGAAAGTCACATAACAGCTGCCAGTTTTGTTGTTGTTTGGCGCGGTTGCTCAATTGTTTTATGTCAGTTATTAAATACTCAGCTTGCTTAAGTACAGCCACCCCTAATACTGTTGTACTTTGTGATGCGCCCTCAATTAAACCTGCTAATGTTCCGCCACTTCCCGTAGGGCATATAATATAGTCTGCTGGGGGAAGGCTTTCGGCCAACTCTTTGCAGCCTATAAGGGCTGCTGAATTAGTGCCGCCTTCAGGTAAAATATAAGCATTAGGAAATTGATGTTGTAATTCAGCTAAGTAATTTTGATCATGCCTCAATCGGTAAGTAACACGGTCAACTGGATGTAAATTCATGCCACATTGCTTTGCATAGCGCAGTGTTGGATTTTCGCTATCAAGTTCGGGACCCCGAATTATACCATGAGTAGTAAAACCAAATATTTTCCCCGCAGCAGCGCTGGCATGGATATGATTTGAAAAAGCACCACCAAAAGTGAGTAATTCAGATTTTCCAAGTTGTTGCATTGCGGCTAAATTAAACTTTAGTTTACGCCACTTATTGCCACTAATTTGCGGGTGAATAAGATCATCTCGCTTTATGGTGAGCTGAATTTTACGAGCAGCCAATAAGGGATGGTTTATGGTTTGTAAAGGTGACTCAAAAGAACTATACACAGCAGCAATTTTAATAAAAAACACGCTCTATTGTAGCAAACTGATCATCAACTAAGAAATTAAACTAAAATGATTTTGTTATTTACTGGCATCAACTAAGGTAATAGTTGTAAACTCAGATAATAATTGAACAAAGCTTGTGTTTTGCTTTCCAAGTACATAGCATAAGAGTTTAATTATAAAAAAATAATAATGACCAAATAATTGCCGCTTTTTGGGAATGGAATATATGCGAATCGCTCCTTTATCTCTATTTATTTCAGTTAGTTTGCTAGCAACTAGTGCATTTGCACAAGATACTGCTACGGTAACTGGTATAGAGTCAGAGATCAGTAAAAAACAAGCCGAGTACGATAACTCGACTGTTATCCTTGAAAAACACCTAAAAGAAGAAAGTCAGTTACAGAAGCAACTCGAATTATTGCGCGCACGCTCGACAGAGTTAGACAAAGAAAAAAACCAAGCGCTAGATGCAATGAACGAGATGTATCGCCGACTTATTGATGATCCAACAATAGACATTAGCAATGCACAAGCACGCTATCAAAAAGCAGTTGTTGACCACAAACAGAATAAAGATGATATTTCGATGCAATTGGCGGCAATTGCATCGCATAGAAAAGACATTGAGCAAATTCGCGTAGCTAAACATACCCAACTCAATACATTAGAAAGTTTAAAAGAACAACTCGCAACGGCGCGTGTTGAGCGTTTACGTAATGAGTTTACACGTGAAGGTACATTAGAAGTTAATCACACCATCAATTGTAAACGTACCGAAACGCTTGCTGCCTGTGAGCAGCGCGGTCAGCAAATGGGCTTGCAAAAAGCAACTAAACGTTTTGTTGATCAAATTTTTGCTAACTTAACTGAAGAGCGATTGGTTGAACCAAAACGCAATCTTGCGGGTGCGCAAGTTAAGGTGTTAAGTAGCCATGTTGTCAACAGTGCATTTAGCGGTCAAGGTAACTATAACGTCAACTTAAGCGTGACCATGCGCGGTGATGTAAATAGCAGCCGCTTATGTAGTTTACTTAATTTAGATAACCGATTCTGCGCTGATTATGGCTCGCCACTTGCAGGCAACTATCAGTCTAATTACTCGGCATCTTACCCTGATAGTCAGTTAACATTCAGTGACCCTTTGGATAATAGTCAGGTGGTATCGGTATCACGTATGACTAATGAGCCTGTTAGCGATTATTCATCAAAAAAGCCAGTAAAGGTTGAACCGTTACCTGATTTGAAAAAATCTAAAATGGTTGAGCTAACACTTCGTTCTAATGTGTATGATGATGAAGTGTTTATCGATGGCGTGAGTTTTGGTGCGACAAAATTAACCACTTCGTTGCCTGTAGGTTTTCATGAAGTTGAAATTCGCAAGCGTGGTTATAAAAGCTATAAAGCGCGTATTGATCTTCGCAAAGCGCAAACAATTCATGCAAATTTGGTAAAAGAACCAGAGCCAGTTGTTGCAGCGGTTACAGCAGCTGAAAAACCAGCAACGTCTTCACCAGTTGCAAGTATCGTCAATAAAAACAATTCAGCAGGTATCGTTGTTATTCCTGCAGGCAAATTTAAGATGGGCGATATTAACGGCAATGGTTTAGCCAACGAGCGTCCAGTGGTAGAAAAGACCATTGCTAATTCGTTTGCAATGCAAAGCAAGGAAGTGACTGTTGCAGAGTATGAGCGTTTTGTTGCAAATACAGGTTACAAAACAGAAGCTGAAAAAAATCGTGGTTGTGCTTATTACTTAAATGGTGAACCAGTATGGGAAGCTACGTTAAATTGGCGTAACCCAGGTTTCGAGCAAGAAAGTGATTTTCCGGCGGTATGTTTAACCTATAACGATGCAAAAGCATACGCAGATTGGTTATCGGGGCAAACGGGTCAGTTATTTCGCTTACCAAACGAGGTTGAGTGGGAGTATGCTGCGCGAGCTGGTACTGAAACCGAGTACCCTTGGGGTAACGAAATCGGTAAAAACTTAGCGAACTGTGGTTGGTGTGGGAGCGAATGGTCAAATAAAAGCGCTGCACCGACAGGGTCGTTTTCTCCTAATGCATTTGGCCTATTTGATACAGTAGGTAATGTATGGGAATGGACATATAAAAAGCCAGGACAGTCTGATGTAACAGTTCGTGGTGGTGCTTGGAACTTTGCGCCTAGCTTAGCCCGCGTATCAACACGCCTAATTTTAGCGCCAGACTTTCGTGCAAACTATATCGGCTTTCGTTTAGTACGCGAGCGATAAATATTTAAAAAGGAAGCGCTATAAGCTTCCTTTTTTAGCAATTAATTTAAGGCAGTTGCGCTTTTTCATGATTAGCATGATAGAGTGAGAGCAGCTAGTATAAGAACGTATTTTCAAAGGTCATCCAGCCTCATGTTTAAAAAACTCCGTGGTATTTTTTCAAACGATCTATCGATCGACTTGGGTACAGCCAATACCCTAATTTATGTAAAAGAAGAAGGTATTGTATTAAATGAACCTTCTGTAGTTGCTATTCGCCAAGAGCGAGCTGGTGGCCCGAAAAGTGTGGCATCAGTGGGTACTGAAGCAAAGCAAATGTTAGGCCGTACTCCGGGTAACATTAAAGCGATTCGTCCTATGAAAGACGGCGTTATTGCTGATTTCTACGTGACCGAAAAAATGCTGCAACACTTTATCAAGCAAGTACATAACAACAACTTTATGCGTCCAAGCCCGCGTGTTCTTATTTGTGTGCCTTGTGGTGCTACACAAGTAGAAAAACGTGCTATTCGTGAATCTGCGATGGGTGCTGGTGCACGTGAAGTGTACCTAATCGAAGAGCCAATGGCGGCTGCAATCGGTGCAGGTTTACCTGTATCAGAAGCAACGGGTTCTATGGTTGTTGATATTGGTGGTGGTACAACTGAAGTTGCTATTATTTCGTTAAATGGCGTGGTTTACTCTTCATCTGTACGCATCGGTGGTGACAAATTTGATGAAGCTATCATCAACTATGTACGCCGTAACTTTGGTAGCTTAATTGGTGAAGCAACGGCTGAAAACATCAAGCACCAAATTGGTTCGGCGTTTAAAACAGATGAGCCAATTGAAATTGAAGTACGTGGTCGTAACCTTGCTGAAGGTGTTCCGCGTTCATTCACACTGAACTCACACGAAATTCTTGAAGCGTTGCAAGAGCCATTAATGGGTATTGTGAGCGCGGTTATGGTTGCGCTTGAACAGTCTCCACCAGAGCTTGCTTCGGATATTTCTGCACACGGTATGGTATTAACCGGTGGTGGTGCATTATTAAAAGACCTAGACCGTTTATTAATGGAAGAAACAGGTATTCCGGTCGTGGTTGCTGACGATCCATTAACTTGTGTTGCTCGTGGCGGCGGTAAGGCGCTAGAAATGATTGATATGCACGGTGGTGACGTATTTAGCTACGACTAATGAAGTTACTTTTTGGTCGTACCATCTCTTTGCAACTGCGACTTTTTGTCGCAGTGCTTTTGAGTGTCGTGCTGATCGTGGGCGATCGCTACACACAAGGTGGTACAACAATTCGCACCAGTTTAAATACCCTCGTTAGCCCACTTATTTATCTCGCCAATTTGCCGTATGAGCTATTTAGTATTGGCGCGAAGAATCTGCACACCCGAGAACAGCTTTTAACTGAAAACGAAGCACTTAAGAAGAAGCAGTTATTGCAAAGCGAGCAACTCCAACAACTGCAATTTTTATCTCGTGAAAACGATAAATTACGTGCTTTGTTAGGTTCATCTGCTAAACAATCAAATCGTAAAATTATTGCCCAGGTCTTGTCTGTTCACTCAAACCCATATAGTCATCAAGTGGTTATTAACCGCGGTACTACCGATGGCCTAAGTGAAGGCCAAGCAGTTATTGACGAAATGGGTGTGGTAGGGCAAATCACCCAAGTTGGTTCGACTACTTCGCGCGTGTTGTTAATGACCGACACCACCCATGCCACACCTGTGCGTATTTTACGTAACGATGTACGTACCGTGGTTGAAGGCATAGGTAAAATTAATGTAGTTAAGCTTTCGCACGTTCCGCACAGCCTTGACGTACGTATTGGTGATATTTTGGTTACCTCTGGTCTAGGTGGAACTTTCCCTGAAGGTTATCCGGTTGCTGTAGTAACTGAAATTAACCGTGACGAAGGGCGCCCTTTTGCGCAAGTATATGCTGAGCCAATTGCACAACTTGACCGGATTCGCTTGTTGGTTGTGCTGTGGCGTAATCAGCAGGAGAGCATAAGCAATGAATAGTCGTCACTCTTTGCTGATTGCTATCAGTATTTTCTTTGCATTGGTCATGGCGTTAATGCCGTTACCGATTTCGTTTGAGCCTTATCGCCCAGATTGGGTGTTAATGGTATTAATGTATTGGTCGTTAGCGGTACCACACCGTTTGAACATTGGTACAGCTTGGGTGGTCGGTTTATTAATGGACTTAGCTTCAGGCTCGCCACTGGGAGTAAATTCACTGACTTACTCAGTGTGTATATTTATCACTGCTAGTAACTTCCAAAAGATTAGAAACTTTTCTTTATGGCAGCAAAGCATTTTAGTTGCTTTGTTTTTAACGCTTTACCACCTTATGCAATTTTGGCTAAATCACTTTTTAATGGGCATTTATTTTAGTCCCCATTATTTGTGGCCTGTGCTAACAGGTATGCTTTGCTGGTGGTGGATTTTCTTAATTTTGCGTAAATATCGCCGTCATTTCAGGATTAGATAATGCAGACCGCAATTTATTTGGCGTCTGCATCACCGCGCCGAAAAGAGTTGCTCAGCCAGCTTGGCGTTGAGTTTTCTCAATTTAGCGTTGATGCAGATGAAAGCCAATTTCCGAACGAATCTCCCCGTGATTATGTTGAACGCTTAGCTAGACTCAAAGCACAATCAGGTGTAGCTATGGGCTACACTGATCGCCCTGTGTTAGGAAGTGATACTGTAGTCGTCATTGATGATACAGCCCTAGTTAAACCCCTAGACCAAGCAGACTTTACAGCAACTATGCAGCGCTTATCTGGGCGCACCCATCAAGTGATGACAGCCGTTGCAATTGCAAATAGTGAGCAAGTAAAAAGTTGTGTTGTTGTCACAGATGTGACATTTAAAAAGTTAAGTGATGAAGAAATTGATGCTTACTGGCATTCGGGTGAGCCCCAAGATAAAGCTGGCGGTTATGGCATACAAGGCTTAGGCGGACGCTTTGTTAGCCATATTTCGGGTAGCTATTTTGCGGTGGTCGGCTTACCTTTATATGAGACTGAACAGTTATTAAATGAATTTTTAAGAGGGTAACATGAGCACTGAATTACTGATCAACGTTACACCGAGCGAAAGTCGCGTTGCGCTAATTGAAAACGGCGTACTGCAAGAGATCCAGCTAGAACGTATTGGCAACCTTGGCATCGTCGGCAATATTTACCTAGGTAAAATTAGTCGCGTACTTCCGGGCATGCAAGCTGCATTTGTCGATATCGGCTTAGATAAAGCGGCTTTTTTACACGCATCAGACATCGTTAATAGTGCCTCAATTGTTGAAGGTGTTGACGAGCAACCAATTAAAAAAGTGCAAGATATTCGTGAACTAGTGCGCCAAGGTCAATACATCATGGTGCAGGTTGTTAAAGATCCCCTTGGCACTAAAGGCGCGCGTTTAACCACCGACATCACTATTCCTTCTCGTTACTTAGTTTTTATGCCAGATGCGACTCATGTTGGTGTGAGCCAGCGTATTGAATCAGAAGATGAGCGTTTACGTCTGAAAAAAATTGTCGCTGAATACGGCGACGAAGACGGCAGCTTTATAGTGCGAACTGCAGCAGAAGGTGCCTCAGAAGCAGAACTGCGTCACGATGCTGAATTCTTAAAAAAATTGTGGCAAAAAATCGTCAACAAACGAAAAAAAATCAGTAAAGAAAGCATCTTGCACGAAGACTTAACACTGGCATTTCGTACCTTGCGTGATTACGTTGGTGAAGACATGGAGCGTATTCGTGTTGACTCTAAACTGACCTATCAAGAGCTTAAAGAGTTTACTGAAGAGTTTGTGCCTATTCTGTCTGAAGCACTTGAGTATTATCCCGGTGAACGCCCGATCTTTGATTTATTTGATGTTGAAACCGAAATTCAAAAAGCGTTGCACCGTAAGGTTGAGCTAAAGTCAGGTGGTTATTTAATTATTGATCAAACTGAAGCGATGACCACGGTTGATGTAAATACCGGTGCGTTTGTAGGGCATCGTAATTTAGAAGAAACCATTTTTAATACTAATATCGAAGCAACCTCTGCGATTGCTCGTCAGCTACGTTTACGTAACCTAGGCGGTATTATTATTATCGATTTTATTGATATGGTCAGTGATGAGCATAAGCGTCGTGTCTTGCATTCGCTTGAGTCAGCGCTGGCAAAAGATCGTGCTAAAGCCAACATAAATGGTCTATCTGCACTAGGCTTAGTAGAGATGACCCGCAAACGTACCCGCGAAAGCTTAGAGCATATTCTTTGTGATGTGTGTCCTGCTTGTTCGGGACGAGGGTCGCAAAAAACGGTTGAAACTGTCTGCTATGAGATTTTACGAGAAATCGTCAGAGTAAATCGCGCTTATGCTGCCGATAAATTTATGGTTTATGCCTCACCATCAGTGAGCGAAGCGTTGCTAAATGATGAATATCATAATTTAGCTGAACTGGAACTATTTATCGGTAAGCAAGTCAGTATTCAAACAGAGAGTTTATATAATCAAGAACAATTTGATGTGGTAATGATGTAATGAAGGCAAAAACGGTCTGCTTTTATTGTTTACGTAAGTTATGGCAAGTATTTGCTATCACTCTCGTACTGCTGGCCGTTATTGTCTCAGTCGTTAAGTATTCATTACCCTATGCTAATGATTATAAAGATGACATTGAAGTGTTCTTGTATGAGCGCTTTGATGTCAATTTATCAATTGGGTCTATTTCGGCCAGTTGGCAGGGAAAAGGGCCTGCTTTAGTTATCGAAGACATTTCGTTTGAAGATAACCAAACTTCACCGATTGCACTAACCATCGATAAAGCCAGTCTTGAAGTAAACTTATGGGAATCACTAAAAACCCGTCAGCTTAAATCGAGCTACTTTGTGATCAATGGTTTTCATGCTGATGTTGATTTACCCACCATGCTTGATTTGGGGAACACTCAACAAGCAGGCAGCTTTGAGCAAAAAGAGCTGATTGAAGGCTTGTTCCTTGGTGAAACCGGCCACTTTGCGGTGCAAGACAGTAGTTTAAACTTTACCTTGAGTGATGGTAAAAAACGTAAACTCATACTTGAAAACATTGTTTGGCAAAATACACCAGAACAACATCAGGGATCAGGTAGCTTGGCCTTACCGGGGATCTCGGTGGGTAGTTTTGATGCTCGCATGGCCCTTAATGGCTCAACTCTTGAGACTATGGCCGGTGATATATATGTACAAGCTGCCAATGTCGATGTTTCTAAATGGCTTGCTCAATTTATTAATACAGATAAACAGCAGCTCAGCTCCGATATTAATTTACAAACTTGGTTTAGCCTAGAAAAAGGCTTGATCAGCGATGTAAAAGTGCAATGGCTACCGAGCTTTATTAATTGGCAACAAAACCAAGAAGCACATCAAATAAGTTTAAATGAAGGGGGCTTTCATTTATTTCCTTGGCAAGATAATTGGCGTTTAAAAAGCACGGGTCTTACGTTTGAGCGAGACTTAAAACAGTGGCCAACTCTTCAGTTTGAAGCACAGTTAGGTGATAAAAATCAAATATGGCTTAAGCAGTTTGATTTTGGGCTGTTGGCTAAATTAGCCCAGCTTAGTAACTTTGAAGTACTGGCACCTTTTTTAGCGCGCCAACCCAAAGGCCAACTCAGCGACGCATATGTTGAATTTGATAACCAAGATCATTGGCAATTGTGGTTTCAAGGTGAGCAGATCAATTGGTTATCATTACAGGGGATTCCTGGTGGCCAAGCAATTCGTGTTGAAGGGTTACTCAACCAATCAGCAGGGCGCATTCAATTATACGGTGAAAACAACCAGCTGTTGACCAATGGCAGTTTCAGCCAAGATATTCCCTATAACCAGTTAAATGTAGAGCTTGATTTACATCACTTTGATGATGGCTGGCGCATTAGCAGCGATAATATTTGGCTTGATAACGATGAAGTCACGCTTGCTGCAGAGATGAAACTAAGCCTGACTGACGAACCGCGTCTTGACTTATATGCCGAAGCCTATGCAGCTGATGCTAAGGTCGCAGGGCACTACTTTCCGCTACCTGTAATGAGTGAAAAGCTCGTTAATTATTTGAATGGGGCAATTAAGGGCGGCGAAGTAAATAAAGCGCAGGTATTGTTTTCTGGGCCATTTAAAGGGTTTCCATTTAAAGAGCAACAAGGTCAATTTGAAGTCTTAGCAAATGTCGAGAATGCCAAGTACAAGTTTTCACCAAGCTGGCCTGAGGTTGAAGAAGCCAACGTTATTTTGCACTTTGAAAACGAACGCATGGATATTTATAGTAAATCCGGCAAATTAGTTAACTTAGCGCTTGATGATAGTGTTCATGTGAGCATTGCTGATCTGATGCATGCCGATATGTTAAAAGTTGCTATAAATAAGCGTGCTCACGGTAGTAAGCTTAAATCTTTCTTTGCTGCTACACCGCTGGCAAAGCCGCTTGCAAATGTATTTGATGTTGTACAAGCGCAGGGAGAAGCAACAGCAGCTATCGATTTGTTGGTTAACTTACGTTCAGGCCATGTTGATGCTGTAGGCGAGGTTGAATTAGCTAACTTACCCGTTTACCTAGCCCAGCCGGGAATTACGCTGAGCCATATGACAGGCATAGTTAAATTTAATAACGACAAAATTGTGCTAAACAATGCCCAGGCAAACTGGTTAGGGATGCCACTTACCGCAAGCTTTAATAGTGAAAATGTAGGTGATAACTACCGAGCTGAAATTGCCATAGAGCTTGCCCTTGAGGCAGACCCATTGATTGAGCAAGCACATGGCTTATTGTCTGGCTATTTAGCAGGGCAAAGCAACGTTGATGTTGGTATATCGCTTAACTTTTTACCTAATGACTTTAATTATCGTGCAGACATAACGGGTAATTTAGTGGGGGTTACTAGCCAACTACCTGCACCTTATAACAAAAATGCAGAACAAACTTGGCCACTAAATGCGGTTGTGCAAGGTGACCATATTTCTAATTTAATCACGGCTAATATCGATAATAAGCTGTTTTTTAATGCGATTTTAGATAATGGCAAAAAGAAGTTTAATAATGCTCACCTTATTTTAGGGTCACAAGATTTAGGGTTAAATCGTGAAGGTTTTGCGGTATCAATCGATTTACCAGAAACAGAAATAGTGCCTTGGTTTGGCTTAATTGATCAAATTATTGCGCTTACCAAAGTTAAGTCTGATGCGCCTAGTGTGATGCCAGCTTTTAACAATGTAACTGGCAAATTTAACAAACTTGCACTGAATAATATTGATTTTAATGACTTTGAATTTAGATTATCGCCAAAACAATCAGACTTAGAGTTAAAGTTAAATGCCAAAGAATTACGTGCTGACGCACTTATTCCAACCGGTGAAACGCGCAGGCCGATTCAAATTTTTACCGACTACTTACGAATGAATTTTTCGCCAAATGAAAGCGAGCCTTCATCTGTTAAGAATGAGCCAGAGGATTTAAGTTGGCTTACGAATATACCTGCAATCGAGTTTTATTGTGAAGATTGTAAAGTAGGCCAATATCAATTAGACAAAGTAAAAAGCAGTTTAGTCGGTGAGCAAAATAAGTTGATATTCTCTGAGCTTGTAATTGATAAAGGTGATCATGTATTACGCGCAAAAGGGCAATTTGCCGATGGCTTAACTCAGTTTAGTGGTAATTTAGAAAGTGATGATATTGGTGAATTATTTGATGAGTTTGAATTAACCACCACAGTAAAAGATTCAGACGCCAATATTAAGTTTGATTTAGCATGGCAAGGTGCACCCTATAGCTTTGATGTACCAAGTTTAGCGGGAGAGCTAGATTGGCGTTTAGGAGAGGGTCACCTTGCAGAAATAAGTGATGGTGGCGCGCGAGTATTCTCATTACTAAGTTTAGATTCGTTAGTGCGTAAGCTGAAACTCGATTTTAGAGATGTATTCTCTAAAGGTTTTTTCTATAACAGTATGCAAGGCACCATGCAGCTAGAAAAGGGCATTGCTTATACTCAAGATACCAAGCTTGATGGTGTGCCTGCCGATTTAACGATTAAAGGGCATACAGACCTAAATACCTTTGAAATTGATTACGACCTTGCAGTTGCCCCGCAGGTGACATCGAGTATTCCCGTTATTGTGGCATGGATGGTCAACCCGGTAAGCGGGCTTGCAGCGCTTGCCATCGATAAAGTGATTCATTCAGCGCGAGTGATCTCAGAGATCAACTTTAAAGTAACAGGAAGTATGAACGACCCTGTAGTGAAAGAAATAGATCGTAAGAGCCGTGAAGTGACATTACCGCAAGCAGCGCAAAGCCAACCGCAGTCGTCTAGCCAATTAAAGTTAAAAGATGCCGCATCTTCAGCGAGTTTAGATACCAATGAAGGCTAATAATCAGCCACAGGTTGTGGCAGTACAAATGTGCTCAAGCATGAATGCTGAGCAAAACCTCGATTTTCTGGCGGATACATTATTAAAGCTACCTGCAACTCGCCCATTGCTTGTGTGTTTACCTGAGAGCTTTTTGATCTTTAGTAAGCAAAGCCAAGCAAGCTATCAATTAGGTCACCAAAGCGAGACTTATAAAGCGAAACTTGCCGATTTATGTAAGCAACATGATATTTGGTTAGCGGCTGGTACACTGCCTGTGTCGCAGCAAAATGGTAAGTATCTAGCAGCCTCGTTTTTATTTAACAACCAAGGTGATGTGGTTGCGCAATACAACAAAATTCACTTATTTGATGTGGATGTTGCCGATACTACGCGCAGTTACCGAGAGTCTGATGCGACAGAAGCCGGCAAGGATATTGTGGTGGTTGATTCGCCATTTGGTAAAATTGGCTTAGCAGTATGTTATGATCTACGTTTTAGTGGCTTATTCACTGCCATGCAGCGCCAAGGAGCTGAGCTTATTTTAGTGCCTAGTGCCTTTACCACAGTCACCGGTGCTGCTCATTGGCATATTTTATTAGCTGCGCGCGCAATCGAAACACAATGCTATGTGGTTGCTGCAGCGCAGTGGGGCGAGCACGAAAATGGCCGCCACACTTATGGCCACAGCATAATTATTTCACCATGGGGAGAAACGCTCAGTGAGCTTGCCTCTGGTACCGGGTTTATCAGCCATGGGCTTGATTTAAACCGCTTGAATACAATTCGCCAAGACATGCCTGTGCAGTCTCAGCAACGATTTAGAGAGCATTTATTATGAACACGGTTGAACAGCATTTATTACATGACAGCCAACTAACGAGAGAAGAATTAGAAAAAACGCTCGCTTTTATTCATCAACATCAAGTTGATTATGCCGACCTGTATTTTCAATCGAGTCACCACGAATCTTGGGTACTTGAAGATGGCTTAGTGAAAGAAGGCTCATACAACGTTGAGCGTGGTGTGGGTGTGCGTGCTGTTAGTGGTGAAAAAACTGGTTTTTCATACTCAGATGCGATTAACCTTGAAGCGCTAAATAAAGCCGCAACTGCAGCACGCAGCATTGCCAATGCTGGCGAAAACAAAACGATTCAGGTGTTCAGTGATGTAGCTGCTAAACAGCAGTATGCGCCGCATCAACCAATTCAAAGCATGAGCAACGATGACAAAGTAAGCCTGCTTCGAGAACTAGAAAACTATATTCGTGAATTAGCGCCGGATGCTGAGCAAGTGATCAGCTCAATGTCGGCGGTTTATGAAGAAGTGTTAATTGCTGCAAGTGATGGCACCTTTGCAACCGACATTCGCCCGCTTATTCGCTTAAACTGTTCTGTGTTACTTGAAAAGAACGGTCGCCGTGAGCGCGGTGGTGCAGGGGGCGGTGCGCGTTTAGATTATGGCTATTTTAAAGAATTAGTCGATGGCAAACCGCGTTGGATGGAATACGCCGAAGAAGCTGTTCGCCAAGCAAAAGTAAACCTTGAAGCAATCGATGCGCCAGCTGGTAGCATGGAAGTTGTGCTAGGCGCAGGTTGGCCGGGTGTGTTACTACACGAAGCAGTAGGCCATGGTCTAGAAGGTGACTTTAACCGTAAAGGCGCATCGGCGTTTAGCGGTAAAGTAGGTCAAAAGGTGGCATCTGAGCTGTGTACAGTCGTGGATGATGGCACTATTGCTGATCGCCGTGGTTCATTAAACGTGGATGACGAAGGGACACCAGCTGCGTATAACGTGCTTATTGAAAACGGTATTCTAAAAGGATACATGCAAGATAAGCTAAATGCCCGTTTGATGGGTGTTAACCCTACTGGTAATGCACGCCGCGAATCGTATGCCCACTTACCTATGCCGCGTATGACCAATACGTATATGTTAGGTGGCGAGCACAGCCAAGCCGATATCATCAGCTCGGTGAAAAAAGGTATCTTCGCGCCTAACTTTGGTGGTGGCCAAGTGGATATCACGTCAGGTAAGTTTGTATTTAGTGCCTCTGAAGCTTACTTAATTGAAAACGGTAAAATTACGCAACCTATCAAAGGCGCGACACTGATTGGCAATGGCCCAGAAGTGATGCAGCAAATTTCGATGGTAGGTAACGACTTAGCCCTTGATAAAGGCGTTGGCGTATGTGGTAAAGATGGCCAAAGCGTACCTGTTGGTGTGGGTCAGCCAAGCCTTAAAATTGATAACCTTACTGTGGGTGGTACGGCTTAAACGACTCCATCACATGGCAGGTTAAACTCTTAACCTGCCTCATTTATCTTCGCTTTCTGTTTACACAAAAACTTACACAAATTTTGTATCAATAAAGGTACTTTTGTCGTTAACTTAATTATGTGAGCTAACCTATTGCTTACAGCAAAAATAAAAATAGCATTATAGGATCAAGATATGAAAGCAACTCCAATTGTACTTGCACTTGCTATGCTGGCAGGCTGTGCATCACAGGCCGTAGTTGATGGGGCTGAAAATGAAATCTACGCTGAGCATGAGTGTCTAGGTGGTGAACTCGAAACCGATTACAGCTATACGATTTTTAGCACCGATGATGACGACAGCAAAAAGGCTGAGGTTAAATCGACCTGTCATCCAGTAAAAACCGAAAGTGAATTCGAGCGCGATTTACGTAATGGTGGTTAACCATTCGTTTAAAGTGGCTTAATTACTTAATTAAGCCACTTTAAATACTAATAAAACGCTAAAAAGTAATAAGCATCCATATACCTGCGGCTATCATAAATAAGTTCTCACTCAGTGAGATAAAGCCGAGCGGCACATTACTGTCGCCACCAACACAGGCGCATTTCAGCTCTCGTTTATCGATATACACAGCTTTAATAACCGATACCGCACCTATGCCACCAATAAATAGTGAAAAGGGTGCTACAGCTAAGGCGGGTAATTCAGCCACCATACCAATCGCTACATACGCCTCGATAAAGGGATAGACATAGGCATAGGGCACAATGCGCATCGCCAATAAGTCATAGGTAATAAATGAGTTAGAAAAGCTGTATAAGTCTTGCAGCTTTTGTATAGCTAATACCGCCATTGATAATGCAACGAACAGCATCAGGTTCAGCACAGAGAATAAAGCCTCACCGCTGGCATAAGTAAAACCGAAGCTCAGTAGCATAGCCACTGCAAAAATCGCTAATACAGGGGTATAACTGGTACCTTGTTGGCCAGCCTCGGGCAGATTAAAAAAGTCGCGCAACTCATCGTAACCACCAATGCGTTTATCATTGATAAAGGTTTGCGGTGTGGTTTTTACATCATGCTGCTGTTTGAATTCGTCAGTTTGCTCACGATTGGTTAAATGACGATCATCAACATCGTAACCATTACGCTCTAATAAATCTTTTGATTTTAAACCGAATGGACAAATATGCTCATCGGTTACCATGCGATATAAAATTGCAGACTTAGACACAGTGCCTCCTTGTAAAAATGCCTTGTTTACTGCGTAATAATTGCTTAATTACACAGTAAATAAGGGCAAATTTTTGCTATAACTGGTTACTTTATTAACAGTTACAAGGTTTGTGCCAGCTTTAGGCATAAAAAAACCTTGTGGCAGTACCACAAGGTTTTAAAATTGACTTGCAACTCAAGTTTATCTCATCGTAACAAACTCTTCAGAACCCGTTGGGTGAATAGCCACAACAGCATCGAAGTCTGCTTTGGTTGCGCCCATCTTCATTGCAACTGCAAAGCCTTGGATCATTTCATCAACAGTAAAGCCAATGCCGTGTAAGCCAACAACTTTTTCGTTATCACCTGCACACACGAGCATCATATTACATGCTTGGCGGTGCTGAGTAACCGCTGTGTACATCGCTGCAAAGCTTGATTTATAAACCTTTACGTTTTCAGCACCATATTGCGAAATCGCTTCTTGCTCTGTTAAACCAATCGTGCCAATAGGCGGGTGGCTGAATACCACCGTTGGTACTAGCTCGTAGTCCATTTTTAAATCATCAGGCAATTCTTTATTGAATAAGCGCTCTGATAAAATACGACCTGCTTTAACGGCTACTGGCGTAAGTTCGATACCGTTTTCGATGATATCGCCAACTGCATATACATTTTTAGCTGTGGTGTTTTGAAACTCGTCTACTTTTACATAGCCGCTTTCGTTCACTTCAACACCAGCTGCTGCAAGGTTGATCTTGTCTGTTGTTGGTGTACGGCCAATTGCCCAAATAACTTCATCAACGTTTTGGGTGTGACCATTTTCAAAGTGAATTGTTAGGCTACCGTCGTTTTCTTTAACCACTTCTTTAGGTGTGCACTCAGTGTGAAGAGTTGAGCCTTCTTTTGCCATAATATCGACAAGGGTATCAACAATGTATGGGTCAAAAGTACGTAGTGGTTTGTTTTTACGAACAAATAAATGTGTTTCTGTACCTAGGCTATGAAGAACACCCGCAATTTCAACAGCAATATAACCTGCGCCAACCACTGCAACACGTTTAGGTTGTTCATTTAGCTCAAAGAAACCGTTCGAATCAATACCAAGCTCAGCACCTGGGATATTAGGAATAGTAGGGCGACCACCAACAGCTACAAGGATATGATCAGCAGTGTATAGCTCACCGTTTACTTCAACTGTTTTACTATCAACAAATTTAGCAAAGCCATTAATAACCGTTACGCCGTTACTTGCTAAGTATTTATTGTAACCTTGGTGAATTCGGCCAATATACGCTTCGCGGCTTTCTACTAATTTAGCCCAGCTAAAGCTTTTAAGTTCAACATCAAAGCCATAGTCTGGTGCGTATGCATTAATTGCTTCAGCAACTTGTGCGCCGTGCCACATTACTTTCTTTGGAACACAACCCACGTTTACACAAGTACCACCCATGTGTTTTGCTTCAATAAGAGCGACTTTTGCGCCACGCATTGCAGCACGGTTTGCAGAGGCAATACCGCCACTACCACCACCAATAGCAATGTAATCAAAATGCTGAGCCATAGTTTGTCCTCAAAAACAGATAAATTTTTATTAATTAATCGATTTATTAATAAGTTGATAATAGCATAATAAAGACCAAGGTTAAGCCCCTTGTATTTCATCAATTCGCCCCAACTTCAAAATCATCTTCGCATAAAATTTGAGAACGAAAATGACAATTGCAGAAAATAACCCACTCATTGGTTTAGAAGGGCTTCCGCCGTTTTCTAAAATTAAACCAGCGCATGTCGTGCCAGCGTTAAAAGCAGCCATTGCTGAGTGCCGCACTAAAATAGACGAGGTACTGGCGACTAAATCGTACACATGGAATGATTTGGTACTGCCGCTAGAAGAAGCTGATGACAAGTTATCACGTTTATTTTCACCGGTATCACATATGAACTCTGTCGTTAACAACGATGAGTTACGTGAAGCTTATGAACAATGTTTGCCATTGTTATCTGAGTACTCAACCTTTGTAGGTCAGCATCAAGGTTTATATGATGCTTACAATGCACTTCATAATAGTGATGAATTTAAAACACTTACTACTGCCCAGCAAAAAACCATTACCAATGCACTGCGTGATTTTGAATTGTCGGGTATTGCTTTAAAGCCTGAGCAGCAAAAGCGTTATGGCGAAATCAGTGCACGTTTATCTGAACTGGCTTCTAAGTTTGGTAACAATGTAATGGATGCCACACTCGCTTGGCAAAAGCATATTACTGATGAAAGTGAACTTGAGGGGTTACCTGAGTCTGCGTTAGCACTTGGCGCTGATACTGCAAAAAGTAAAGAGCTAGATGGCTGGGTATTCACGTTAGATTTTCCATCTTACTTACCAATCATGACTTATGCAGATAACCGCGAGTTACGTGAAGAGTTTTACACTGCGTTTGTAACACGTGCTTCTGATCAAGGCCCCAATGCCGGTGAGTTTGATAACTCAGCTATTATGACTGAAGAGCTTGCACTGCGTCATGAACTTGCTGAGTTACTTGGCTTTAACAGCTACGCTGACATGTCACTGGCGACTAAAATGGCTGAAACGCCAGAGCAAGTTTTCTCATTCTTAGAAGATTTAGCCGATAAGTCTAAACCCCAAGCTGAGCAAGAACTTGCTGAGTTAACGGCTTATGCCAAAGATAAGCACGGTGTGACTGAACTTGCTGCCTGGGACTACGCCTACTACGGCGAAAAACTTAAGCAAGAGAAATACGCGATTTCAGACGAAGTACTGCGCCCTTATTTTCCTGCCGATAAGGTATTAAGTGGCTTATTTACTACAGTAAATCGTTTATTTGGTATTAGTGTTAAAGAAGTGACAGACTTTGATACCTACCACCCTGATGTACGTTTTTTCGAAATTTACGATAGTAGTAATACTTTACGTGGTCGTTTTTATTTAGATTTATACGCTCGCGATCGCAAGCGTGGCGGGGCGTGGATGGACGACTGTATGGGTCGTAAAGTACGTGCAAACGGCGAATTACAAACACCTGTTGCGTATTTAGTGTGTAACTTTAATAAAGCAGTTGGCGATAAGCCTGCGCTGTTCACTCATAATGAAGTGACAACCTTATTCCATGAGTTTGGTCATGGTATTCACCATATGTTGACCCAAGTTGATGCTGCGCCGGTTGCGGGTATTAATGGTGTGGCATGGGATGCAGTTGAGTTACCAAGTCAGTTCCTTGAAAATTGGTGCTACGAAGAAGAAGCGCTGAACTTTATTTCGGGTCATTACGAAACAGATGAGCCGTTACCAAAAGAGTTATTAGATAAACTCCTTGCGGCGAAGAACTTCCAATCAGGTATGCAAATGTTACGTCAGCTAGAGTTTTCGTTGTTTGATTTTACAATCCACCACGATTATAAAGCGGGTGAACCATGTAATATTCAAGCAACTTTAGATGCTGTTCGTAGCAAAACCGCGGTTGTTAAAGCGCCAGCGTTTAATCGTTTCCAACATGGCTTTAGCCATATTTTTGCGGGTGGTTATAGCGCTGGTTATTATTCGTATAAGTGGGCAGAAGTTCTGTCTGCTGATGCGTTTTCTAAATTTGAAGAAGAAGGTATTTTCAACCCTGAAACGGGTGAAGCCTTTTTGAAAAACATTTTAGAAAAAGGCGGTAGTGAAGAGCCAATGGAGCTGTTTAAAAAGTTCCGAGGGCGCGAGCCGCAAGTTGATGCATTGCTTAGACACAGCGGCATTGCAGCATAAAGAATATAAAAATATAAAAGCGTCGTAAGGCGCTTTTTTTATTAATATTTCTTCGCAAAATCACACGCTCGTACTATCCTTCTAAAAAAGAGTATATAGGAATTAAGCATGTCTAAACTGGTATTAGCCATTGATGATGATAAATACGTGCATCATGTGATCGAAGAATCGCTCGCGGGCTTTTGCACACTGCTCCATGCTAAAAATGGTGATGAAGGGTTAAGACAAGCAATAAAACATAATCCAGATATAATATTGCTCGATATAGAGATGCCCGGAAAAACTGGGTTTGAGGTTTGTAATGAGTTAAAAGCAAACCCTGAAACCAAAGATATTCCAGTGATGTTTTTGTCAGGTAAATCAGACTTACCAGACCGTGTTAAAGGGTATAACGCAGGTGCTGCTGACTACATTGTAAAACCATTTAATGCTGAAGAGCTTATGGCACGTATTCGCGTGTTATATCAGTATCGCCAACACTCGAAAAAGCTTAAAAGTGATGTTGAGCGAGCGCAGATCACTGCCGAAATTGCGATGACAGATTCAGGTGATATGGGGCGCATCATGCGTTACGTCGGGCAAAGCTATCATGCACATGATATTAAAGCCTTATCTGAGTATATGTTCGAATTTTTTAACCCCATGGAGCTCGATGTTGTTTTGGCGTTTTGGTATCAAGATGTTGGCGTGTTTTGTAGTGCTAAAGGTGGCGTATGCCCACTTGAGCAAGAGTTATTAGAACAACACCGTGAGTCAAATCGCTTTGTTGACTTTAGTCATCGCACCATCATTAACTACCCAAAAGTATCGATGTTAGTTAAAAATATGCCCTTGGATGATGCACAGCTTTATGGCCGCTACAAAGATTTGTTTCCGCATATTTTGGAAGTGACTAATGCGAAAGTGCAAGATATGGAAATAAACGAACGAGCATTGACGCAGGCAAACCAAATAGGCAATGCTTTTAACGAGCTATCTGAACAAATGCATCAAAACAGTGACTCTCGAGAGCATGCCGTTAAACAGCTAACAGTTCAGCTTGCTGAATTGAACCAATTAGTTGAACATAATGAGCAGTTAAATAGCAGCGATGTGGCTTTGTATTTACAGCAATTGCAGCAAACTCAGCAGTTATTTACCTCTTTAAACGACGATTTAACTCACATTAAACATCAGCTTAATCATATTATCGAATCGCGTAGTGAGTTATTGGTAAACTTACAAAAAATGGCTGAGCCTAGTCATACTGAAGATATCACTTCACAAACGGATATCGAGCTATTTTAAGCCATGCTATACTGGCGCCGAATAAAATAGCTCGGAGTTATACGTGGTAATTCATTGTCCTTTTAAAGAAATGCGTCCTTATTTAGATGCCATAGAGCAACGTTTTGGTTTAGCCAAGTGGGCTGAGCTTAATGCGGGCTTTTCGCTTCATTATGACGATCAGGGCTTGAGTTTGAAAAAAAAGGATGAGCCAAAACTTGGCGCTATCCATGTAGACTTTGTCACGGGGGCTGCCGCACATCGACGTAAGTTCGGTGGTGGTAAAGGCCAAGCTATCGCCAAAGCGGTGGGTTTAAATAAAGGAGCTACGCCCGTGGTGCTTGATGCCACCGCAGGCCTTGGCCGCGACGGCTTTGTTTTGGCATCACTTGGCTGTAAAGTCATACTGCATGAGCGTCACCCTGTGGTTGCCGCGCTATTATTTGATGGCTTAGAACGCGCCTATAACGATGCAGAAATTGGCTCATGGATGAAAGAAAACATGAGCTTAGTATTTGGTTCTAGCCATACTTTATTGGCTCAGTGTAACGAAGTACCTGATGTTGTGTACTTAGATCCTATGTTTCCCCACCGAGAAAAGTCAGCCCTAGTTAAAAAAGAAATGCGGGTATTCCAAGAACTTGTTGGGGCTGATAGTGATGCCGACGATTTACTAGAGTTTGCTTACCCACTTGCAAGCAAACGAGTCGTGGTTAAGCGACCCGATTATGCGCCATTTTTGAATGACAAAACCCCTAGTATGCAAATCAAAACCAAGAAGAATCGCTTTGATGTATATGTAAAAGCAGCAATGGTTTGAGTCTAGTATTTTTGGATGTGTTTGATTTTTACGTATGGTTATTTATGGTGGCTTTTCATTAAACTGTCATAAAAGGTTAATATTCTATGCGCGTAACGTTACTTGGGAATATCGTTTATGCGCGTGTCATCATTTACTCGGCTACTAGCCGTTTTACTTACTCTTGCCAGTATTTTATTAGCTGCCACCTTGTTTTGGTCAAGCCAAACATTAATAGGAATAGAGCAGCAAGATAACGCTTATAACAAGCTTAAAAACACCATCATAATTGATTTAAAAAGTTACCTAGATGACTATTTAGAGCAAGGTGACAGCCAGTACTTAACTAAAGCCTCAGCACTGATTAGTAAGATTAAAGCACAGCAATTAGCTGGACTTCCCAATGAGTTAGCAGCAACACTGAATACGCAACTCACTGAATTAGATAAAGACATTAATGGTAAATATCGCGCTTTGGGCAAGTTGTCTGGTAACGAAATGGCTTTACTTGATAACTCGATAAGACAAATGGCCGGTTCTGCCTCATCGTTAATTGGTTATGCTAAGAAAGCAGAGCCGCAAACAGCGCTTGCACTTGAGTATTACCAACTTGCCGCTGACTATTACAGCGAAGTCACATCACTTGCTTTGTATACTTATAAGTTGGTTCTTAACTATGATCAAGATACTAAAAGCAGCCTTACGCAAACAGTTACAACACTAAACACACTCGCAGATAAAATCGACAGCCTTGATAACCTAGGTGTTATGAGTGAAGTTGAAGAAGATGCTTTGTTTTTTGGTGAAGAAGCTGAAGACTTAGCGGGTGACATTAAAGCTGAACTAAGTAGCTGGCCTAAACGTTTTCCCCGAGACTTGGCATCTACTCTTGAACAAGCTGAGCAACGTCAAACGGGTATGCAAGCATTACGCGAACAAATCGGTGCGTTATCTGTAACCGTGCTCGGTGCTGAGCAAAAGCTAAAAGACGAACAGAGCAATCTTAAACAGCAAGTATTTATCGTGTTTTGTGTCGCTATTGGCATGCTTGTAGTGTTGGCGGGTGGTGTGTATTTTGTGCAGCGTAACCAAGTGCTTAATCCACTGCGTCAATTGCGTGATGGTTTTGCCTTCTTGATTGAAAGTAATGAACTTAAAAATATTGAGAGTAAAAACCCGAAAACCGAGGTAGGCGAAATTGCCAGTTACTTTAATCAATTAATAGAGCGTCAACGTGGTGAGGCAGAAGAGCGAGCACAAATGCTTAAGGTTATTAATGACTTTATGCTAGAAATGAGCGAGCACTTACATACCATAGCCCAGCAAACCGATGCCAGCCATTCTCAGGTAGAGCAAAACCAAAATTTACTGAGTGATATTCAACATATAGGTGAGCAAGTAAATAACATTAATAGCCAAGTCGCTGATAATGCTAAACAGACTTTTAATGCGATGGAGCAGAGCCTTGGTTTTGCCGACAGTATGTTAACGGCGAGCTCTCACACAGAGCAGCGAGTTGAACAAGGCCTTGAGAGTTTAAAAGAGTTATTAAAAGGGGTCGATGATGTTGGTCAAGTCATTGAAGTAATTAAAAACATTGCTGAACAAACCAACTTATTGGCGTTAAATGCGGCGATTGAATCGGCGCGTGCTGGTGAGCATGGTCGGGGTTTTGCGGTAGTCGCCGACGAAGTACGAAAGCTGGCTAGACAAACACAAGGCTCGCTTGATGATATTAACAACCAACTTAACCGCTTGAGTGAAAACTCAACGATGGTATCAGAGCAAATTAGTGCACTGGCTAATGATGCTGAGCTGCAAACACAAAATGCTCAAGAACTTAAACGTAACTCAGAAGGCGTAGCCGGCAACGCGCAAGATGCCAATAAAGTAGCGTTTGATGCCATGGAGCTGGCTAAACAGCAAAATGCCTTACTCGAAAACTTTAGCCAATCAATGCAAAGCATGAAAGGGCAGGTAGGTGAGTCAAACTCATTAGTTAGTGATATTCAGCATCGCCTACAAGAGCAAATGCATACCATTAAAACCAGCTTAGGTTTATAACTCTTCAAAGGGCGAGCAATGTAGTGCATTGTTTGCCTTTAAATCATGCGGTATTCAATTTTTTGGGTATATACTCTGTATTCTTATTTTATTTCAAGGAATCATGATGATCGAACAAGGCCAAACTTTACCTGCGTCAACCCTTAGCGAGTTAACCAGTGAAGGCATGCAAACTTTATCAACTGAGGCACTATTTGCCGATAAAAAAGTGGTGCTATTTGCTGTGCCAGGTGCATTTACACCAACCTGCTCAAACGCTCACTTACCAGAGTTTATTACTTTAGCTGATAAAATCACCGCAAAAGGCGTTGATGCAATTTACTGTGTATCTGTAAACGATGCATTTGTAATGAAAGCATGGGGTGAAGCTCATAATGCTGAGCACATTCGTATGCTTGCTGATGGTGATGCAAGTTTTACCAAAGCACTTGGTTTAGATAAAGACACGGCTGGCTTTGGTGGTGTACGTTCAAAGCGTTATGCGATGATTGTTGAAAACAAAACGGTAACAGGTCTGTTTGTTGAACAAGACAAAGAGTTTGTAGTAAGCCGCGCTGAAGCTGTGCTCGAAAAGCTTTAATATAAATACAAAAAAGCCGGACGTGAGTCCGGCTAAAAGTCCCTGGGGGTAAGGGGAGATCAACTATTAAGGTTGATACTGTGCATCCAATGTCAGACCTGAGAAGGTTTTGTATGCATTTAAGCTTAAATGCCAAGTACCTGCTTGTGGGTTACTGAATGTACATGTTTCTGCGTTACCGTTTTTGTACGGACGACAGTCATAGCTTGAAGTAGTTGGTTGGCTACCAAACTTAACAAATAAATCAGCATCGCCAGAACCACCAGACGTTGTTACTGTGAAGCTTGCCATACCTGCTGGTACGTCAATCGTGTAGTGTTTCCACTGACCTGCACTTGCAGAGATATCAATCACTGTACCACCACCAGCTTGCGGTGCACCTGTGCCAGTACCTGAAGTTGTTAAATCGCCCACTAAGCTAACACCTGAATAAGCAGAGTAGCCGTTAAGCATGACATGATAAGTACCCGCAGTTGGGTTATCGATAGAACATACTTCGTTATTACCGCCTTCATACGGACGACAATCATAGGTTGATGTTGTTGGTGCGCTACCGGCACGAACGTAAAGGTCAGCATCACCTGTTCCACCACTCATAGTGAAAGTTACATTCGTTGCGCCTGCTGGTACTTCCATTGTGTAGAATGTTTGGCTGCTAGCTGAACCACTTAAACCAGTGAGTGCTTGGCCATCTTCTAACACGTTACCTGTTGGTGGTGGCGGTGTTGTGCCTGATGCTGCTGCAACAGCAGCTGCCGCATCAACAATACCTGTACCACAGCTAGTACATGTTGCTGGGAATGAACGCGTTGTTGATTTTAAGATGTTTTCGATTTCATCTGGTGTTGCTGATGGTTTCGCTTGTTTAATTAGCGCCGCTACACCCGCAACATGAGGTGCCGCCATCGACGTACCTTGCGAGTAGTGGTATGAATCGCTGCTTGGGCCAGTAGAACCTGAGTTGTGTGTTGATAGAACACCTTCAGAGTCATTAGCAAAGCTTTGTGCGCCACCTGGTGCTGCAACATCGATGTTGCTACCATAGTTTGAGTAGTAAGCACGACCACCGTCACGACCTACAGATGCAACGTTTACAACGCCATTACAGTTACCTGGGTTGTAGTTCGCAGAGTTATCGTTATCATTACCTGCTGCAATTACGATCACAGAACCGTTGTTACGAGCTTGGTTAATGGCACTTTGCGTTGTTGAGCTACATGAGCCGCTACCACCTAAGCTCATGTTGATAACATCAGCAGGATTAGCATTCGCTGGTACGCCTGATACAGAACCACCTGAAGCCCAGATAATACCGTCAGCGATATCAGACGTTAAACCACCACATTTACCAAGTACACGAACAGGAACTACTTTCGCATCGTATGCAACACCAGCAACACCTTCTCCATTGTTAGTCACTGCTGCAACCGTACCTGCAACGTGAGTACCGTGCCAGCTAGAGCTTTGTGCACTGTGTGTGTAACCACATTCGTTAGCGCTGATTGCATCACCCGGATCGCGTGCATCGCTATCACGACCACCGCCGTCATTTGCTACAGACAGATTAGAGATCATGTCGTAACCCGGTAAAATATTGGCATTAAGGTCAACATGCGGACGGTAACCTGTATCAAGTACCGCTACAACCACACCACTACCTGTTGCTGTGTCCCAAGCGGTAGGTAGGTTTAAACCACCCGCTTGCTCGTAGTAGTGCCATTGGTCGTTATAACGAGGGTCGTTAGGTGTTGCGAATGGCTTTAACATTTGGTCGATTTCGATGTATTCAACATTACCTGTTGCAACCATCTCTTGCATGAACTCTTGCGCTTCTTCAGCAGAAAGTTTTTTATCAGCACGCATTACGTGGTGATTACTCATCGCCATAGCACGAACATATTGGGCTTTTACTTTGCCTTTTTTACTGGTGAAGTTTTTAACAAAGCCTTGAGCTTTTTTGTTCATCATAGTTGGCGATTGTTCTGCTGCCGACATCGTCATCATTTCATCACTGTTGTTTTTATACTTAATGATGAACTGCGTACCAAAGCCGTCTTGACCTTGTAGTTTTGCTGCCGTTTCCTGCATCGATGGTGTCATAAGTTGGTTTGGAGTCGCCATTGCTGCCGTCGTCCCAAACAACGCAGTCAAGCTCAGTGCAATTGCGCACTTTTTCAAGTTGTTGTTAGTTGTCATAATGATCCCTAGATTGTTATGTTAATCTCCACGATATTTTTCGCGAAGGGGGACAAAGGTAAAATAAATGTAAATTAAGTTAAAATATCGTTTTATTATGTTTGTCTCTATTTTGGTTATAACTAAATGTATAGATGGCTAAATGGTGCTTTTTTCGTGTGTTTTTCGTTCTTTTCTAATTAAAAAGTTTTAACTTTTAGATTTTGAGTTTTTACTTTATTTCGTTTTTTGGTTTTATCTTTTTTGTAAAAACACCTCACAGTTAACACCTCATGTAAAATAACTTGTTATAATCAGCTAAATTTTTTTAGTGAGTATGAGTAATGACCCAAGTAGATGTAATTGTGATAGGCGCTGGCGCTGCAGGTTTGATGTGTGCTGCACAAGCAGGCTACCGTGGTCGCAATGTTACTGTGCTTGATATGGGCAAAAAGCCGGGCCGTAAAATATTAATTAGCGGCGGCGGACGTTGTAACTTCACTAATGAAAATGCAAGCCCAGACAACTACTTGTGTGGTAATCCTCACTTTGTAAAATCGTGTTTAAGCCGATACACCCAGCATGACTTTATTGAGCTGGTGGACCGTCACGGCTTGGCTTATCACCATAAAACACTGGGTCAGTTATTTTGTGATAACAGCGCGCAAGATATCGTCGATATTCTTTTAACTGAGTGCGAGTGGGCGGGGGTTAACATTGCTCTGCGTAACGAAGTACTCAGCGTGACTAAAACCGATGCGGGTTATGAAGTTATTACCGAACAAGACAGCTATCAATGTGAGTCGTTAGTTGTCGCATCGGGTGGATTAACCATGCCTAAGCTTGGTGCATCGCCAATTGGTTATAAAATTGCTGAGCAATTTGGTTTAACTGTGCTGCCAACCATGGCGGCATTAGTGCCATTTACTTTGCATCAGCATGATAAAGATCGTTTTGATGGTCTATCGGGGATCAGTATTCCTTGTGTAGTTACCAGTGAAGATGGCACCCAATTCAAAGAAAACATTTTGTTTACTCATCGCGGCCTTTCGGGCCCAGCGATTTTGCAAATCAGCTCATTCTGGCGTGCAGGGCAAACGGTGTATATTAACTTGTTACCAGAGCTTGATTTAAAACAGCAGTTCGAAGATTGGCGTCAAAGCCAAGGTCAAAAGTCACTAAAAAATACCCTTGCGACAATTTTACCAAAACGCTTTGTTGAAATGCTGCACGACAGCAAAGCGATTCCTGATTGCAATGTAAACCAGCTAAGCCATGCGCAAATCGACGCGTTACATGACTACATTCACAATTGGCAAATTAAACCCAACGGCACAGAGGGTTATAGAACAGCCGAAGTAACGCTTGGCGGTGTAGACACCGACGAGTTAAGCTCAAAAACCTTCGAAGCGAAAAAGTCACCGGGCCTTTATTTCATCGGCGAAGTCACCGACGTAACCGGCTGGCTAGGCGGCTACAATTTCCAATACGCTTGGAGCTGCGGCTTTGCAGCAGGGCAGTATTGTTGATTGAAGTTGCTAGTTTTTAGGAGCTAGGAATTAGCTTAGCAAGTGTTTGTAGGTCGTGCTCTAGCGCTTGCGGCATTTGTGAACTTGTAATCTCAATCCGCAAGATACCAGAAGTGTAGCATTTAGGTTCTCTTAGTACGGCTGTATGGAGTCTAGTAATAAATAACTATCCTGTAAGCATTTTATAATTATAAAGTATTTTGGTGGTCTGTCCTTATTAAAGGTAATATAATAGGTTTATATTGCAAATTAGGTGTTCTCACTAAAGCTTACGTAGGTAGTGAATTATGTTAAAGGATTTGGTTGTTGGTAAGAAAATATGGGGGAGCTTTTTGCTCGTTTTTACTATTTTTGTTATTACTAGTTTGATGATAAATCATAGCTTATCTAAATTGAATCATGATGTTAAAACAATAACTAAAAGTACTTTACCTTCTATAAATTTACTCAAATCGATCCAAGTCGTTTTGACTGATATTCGCAAAGATGAGTTCTCACTTATTTCAAATTCCGAAAATCCTAAACTAATTGATTGGTTGAATGAACTTGAACAAAAGCGTCTTAATGTAGAGACAGTAATATTAAAGTATGAAGCTTTGCAATTATCTCCAGAAGAGCTACAAACGTTTGCGCACTTTAAAAAGGCTTGGAAGCAATATAAGCAAGAAACAGAACCATACAACCAATACCTTTCGAGTGGTGACATTAAAAAAGCAAATAGTGTTGTTCTTAGTAGTTTAGAAGCATATACACGAGCAATTGAAAGTTTAAATAAGGCTGTTAATGCCAATAGTGACAGAACGATTACTGTTGATGAAACAATTAATGAACGATTATCAATAACGCGATGGGTTGTTATTGTCAGCGCTATATTAGTCATTACAGTAATCGTTTTATCATCGATGTGGTTAACTCATTCAGTACGTCAACCTGTTCAGCATGCATTAGAGCTTGCTTCGTCAATTGCTAGTGGCCACTTAAACAACATACTCGATGAAGAATCGCTTAGCCAAGACGAGTTAGGGAATTTATTACTTCAAATTAGTAAAATGCAAAATAATCTTAATAGCTTAGTGACAAAGGTAAATAGCGCTATTATACAGCTATCTTCCTCTGTGGAAGAGATGAGTGCTATTTCTACACAAACTGCTTCGGGTATGCAAAATCAGCAAGCTGAACTCAGTTCAGTAGCTTCTGCAATGACAGAAATGCAAGCAGCTGTTGCTGAGGTAGCCCAAAATACAGAGGTTGCAGCCTCATCAGCAAGTGAATCAAGTAATATGGCAAAGCAAGGTAATTTGTCGATAGAAAAAATGATTGCAGTTATTTCTAAAGTATCTAACTCTATTGATGAATCAAAGCAACTCGCCAGTGAACTTGAGATAAGCTCTAAAGATATTAATATGGTGGTAGATGTTATTGGAGGGATTGCTGAGCAAACTAACTTACTTGCGCTGAATGCGGCTATCGAAGCGGCGAGAGCTGGAGAGCAGGGGCGAGGCTTTGCGGTTGTGGCTGATGAGGTTCGCTCACTAGCAAGGAGAACTCAAGCATCGACCCAACAAATTGTAGATATTGTTGAGCAATTACAGAAAAAGTCTAAGTTGATGGGGGAGTCAAGTGACCTTTGTAGTGATGAGATCTCCGAGTGTGTAAAACAGGCTCAACATGCAGGTTCGCAAATTGTAGAAATAGAACATTCTGTTGAACAAATTGCAAATATGAGTATACAAATTGCTACAGCATGTAGTGAGCAAAATGCGGTTACAGAAGATTTAAATCGTAGTATTGAGCAAATAAACGCTGAATCTACTGAAATGTCTGAAGGTGCATCACAAACAGCTATCGCATGCGGTGAAATCAGCCAATTAGCATATAGTTTAAAAGAGCAACTCGAAAAGTTTAAACTATAAAAAAGCTGTTGGTATTGTAGTATTTTTAACTTTATATATCCCGATAAAATTCTTCTACGCCCCCCTGCAAAGTAGTTTGTTGGGGGGAATTAAAATCAGCGAGTTTATAAACACCGAGTAACTATGCACTCATTAATAGGCAAAAGTAAAAAATACTACGTGCTATTAACTATTATTGGATTCTATGGGTGTTAATTAAGCCGCTACTTCAACACAATTACGGCCATTACTCTTCGCTTTGTACAGTGCTTTGTCGGCAATGGTGAGTGTTTCTTTTATAGTAGTTGCGGCGTGGGCTACGCTGTGAACACCAATGCTCACTGTAAATTTAACTGTTTGCGTATCATCAACATTAATAATGGTTTCTTGTGCTCGTTTGCGAATTCGTTCGGCAACCTGCTTGGCATCTTCAAGGTTACAATTAAGCAGTAATACGAACTCTTCACCGCCGTAGCGACAGGCTATATCCCCTTTGCGCTGCTTTGCTGTAAGTATATTGGCAAACTCAATAATAACTTTGTCACCAATATCGTGCCCATAGGTATCGTTTATATTTTTGAAATGATCGAGATCGGCAATCAGTAAAGATAATGGCTGATTATTTGTGGCTGTTGCTGCAATTAACTCTTCACTTTTTCTATCGAAGTAGCGACGATTAAACAGGCCTGTCATTGGATCTGTGTCGACTAAGCGAGTGAGCTCTTTTTGCTGCGCTTTTACTTTTTCAAGTGTTTTAATTCGGTATGAAAGAATAAACGCCATCATTAAAGCTTCGAGTAAAATGCCTATTCCCACGCCATGACTATTGATCACGTTAGCTTCACTGATCCCTTTGTAATAAAGCACTGCCAACATATTGAAAATGACAAACATAGAGTGACCAAGTAAAAAGTATTTTGCTAGCGGGTTTCCTTTGCGCCATAGCGAAATAGATACCCCAAATGTCACCGTCATCATAAGTGCGGCTAAGCTACTAGCTGGCTTTAATGCGCCAACGATATCGAATAAGCTGTAGATAAAGTCGCCAACAAGTAACAATAATATAATTGAAAGGGCAATATGCTCTTTAGGGTAATGTTTCTTGGTCTCGAAAATGAGCATTACAAAGATCACCAAAAAGCTTGGCATACTGAGTAAGTTTGAGTTTAGTTGGAAAAGCTCTGCACTAAATACACCAAAAAAATTTGCCGCTACACCGTAAGATAACGCCACCCACACGGTGCCTGAAATCAAGTAAAGGGCGTAAACGATGTTCTCGATTTTTCGGGCCGATAAATACAAGAAAAAGTTATATATCATTAGCGCAAGCATCATTCCAACGAGTAGCGCAATGTAATTACCGTTACCGACTAATGCACGTTTAGAGTGCTCTTCGTCATATATATTAAGAGTAAACCACTGGTGTGAGTAAGTTACAGATTTCACATAAAGGATTTTTTGCTGAGCTGGTGCTAAAGCAAACGAAAAAACGGCACTCCCGCCAAACATATTGGCTTTTACCCCAGATTTATCTAAATAAACATCTGTTTGATTAATGAGTTGCCCATTATGGGTTTCGTAAAATCCCACCTCTTCTAGATGGTAAGCATCGGGGTTGTGAACAAATAAACGCAAGCTATCGCTATAGTTATTTTTGATGATTATTTTTGACCAGGTCGTTTTTGCGTTAGTACCTAAAGTGAGCTCATTTTTACTGTTGATAAAATTTTCACTTTGTATCTCAGTGAATGGAGTCTTGCCTTGCTTATCGATGAAATAGCTCATGTTGAATTGCGTAAGATTAACGCTGCGCTCGTTAATAGAGATTACAGAGTTAGCCTGATCCGCATAGCTGTTTTCTGTCACAATTAAGCATAGTAAATAGAAAACAATGAGCTGTGATAAGCGTGCAATCATCCTTAATGCCCACATCTTGATATTAATAATAAAGTGTTATTTTTAACTTAAAACACAGGATTGTCGAGCGAATTTTATCCAAAATAAAAAAGCCGCTATACTTAGCGGCTTTGTTGGTTGCGAAAATATTAACGCAGGTCGAAACGATCTAGCGTCATTACTTTAGTCCACGCTGCTACGAAGTCATCAACAAACTTCTGTTTAGCATCGTCAGATGCGTACACTTCAGCAATTGAACGTAGCTCTGAGTTTGAACCGAAGATTAAATCTACTGGTGTTGCTGTCCACTTAAGTTTGCCTGACTTACGGTCACGGCCTTCGTAAACACCTTCTTCAGAAGACTTAGACCACTTCGTTGACATATCTAGTAGGTTAACGAAGAAATCATTGCTTAATGTGCCTGGTTTTTTCGTGAATACACCGTGTTTAGTTTGGTTAGTATTCGCGTTAAGGGCACGCATACCACCTAGTAGTGCAGTCATTTCTGGTACTGATAAGCTTAGTAAATCAGCGCGCTCAACTAACATTTCAGCAGGTGATTTCCATGCTGAGCTGTAGTAGTTACGGAATGCATCTGCCGTTGGCTCAAGTACTTCGAATGATTTAACGTCAGTCATTTCTAATGACGCGTCCATACGACCTGGCTTGAATGGTACTGTGATAGAGAAACCAGCGTCGCTTGCTGCTTTTTCGATTGCAGCCGCACCACCAAGAACAATCATATCTGCTAGTGAAATTTCTTTACCGCCAGATGCTTTTTTGTTGAACTTAGTTTTGATTTTCTCAAGTTTGCTCAGTACTTTAGCCACTTCTTTCGGGTTGTTTACCGGCCAATCTTTTTGCGGAGCAAAACGAATACGCGCACCGTTTGCACCACCACGCATATCTGTGTCGCGGTAGCTTGCTGCTGATGCCCAAGCAACACGCACGAGTTCAGATACAGATAAACCTGACTTAAGTATACTTGCTTTAAGTGATGCGATGTCTCTGCTATCAACAAGTTTGTGGTCAACCGCAGGAATATAATCTTGCCAACTTAATACTTCTTTAGGCACTAAGTCACCTAAGTAACGAGCACGTGGGCCCATGTCACGGTGGTTTAGTTTGAACCATGCTTTAGCAAATGCCAGTTCGAACTCTTTTGGATCGTTTAAGAAACGCTCTGAGATTTTGCGAAACTCAGGGTCTGCTTTTAACGCGATATCAGTTGTGAACATGATAGGCGCATGACGCTTACCTTTAATGTGTGCATCTGGCACTAGGTTAGACGCTTGACCTTTTTCAGGGGTCCACTGAATCGCGCCTGCTGGACTCTTCGTTTTAACCCACTCAAAGCTAAATAAGTTTTGAAGGTAGTTTATTGACCAACGAGTTGGTGTAACTGTCCATGCGCCTTCAAGACCTGAAGTAACAGTATCTTCTGAGTGACCTTTACCACATTTGTTTTTCCAACCTAAACCTTGCTCTTCGATAGCCGCAGCTGCTGGCTCTTTGCCTAAACAGCTCACTTTTTTTGCACCGTGTGCTTTACCAAAGCTGTGACCACCGGCGATAAGTGCAACGATTTCTTCATCGTTCATTGCCATGCGGCCGAAAGATAAACGAATGTCTTCTGCTGCTAGCAGTGGATCAGGGTTACCGTGAGGGCCTTCTGGGTTTACATAAATTAAGCCCATCTCAACTGCCGCTAATGGGCCTTTAAGTTTGCCTTTTTTGTCACGACGTTCGTCAGTTAACATTTTGCCTTCGGGGCCCCAGTATACGTAGTCTGGCTCCCAATCATCTTCACGACCACCGGCATAGCCAAAGGTTTTAAAGCCCATTGATTCAAGTGCTACGTTACCTGTTAGTGCCATTAAGTCAGCCCAAGAAATACTGCGACCATATTTTTGTTTTACAGGCCAAAGTAAACGGCGAGCTTTGTCGAGATTACCGTTATCAGGCCAGCTGTTTAGTGGGTCGAAACGTTGTTGACCACCGCCAGCGCCACCACGACCGTCAAAAGTACGGTACGTACCTGATGCGTGCCATGCCATACGAATGAAGAATGGACCATAGTGACCGTAGTCAGCAGGCCACCAATCTTGAGAATCAGTCAATACTTTCTCAATATCGGCTTTCACTGCGTTTAAGTCTAACTTTAAGAATTCCTTTTTATAATCGAAGTAAGGACCCATTGGGTTTGACTCTTCACCATGGGCACGAAGTTGGCTTAGATCTAATTGCTCTGGCCACCAGAATTGGTTTGATTTGATTTCAGTAGTTGCTTGTACGCTTGTTACTACGAGTAAAGATACTGCAACAGCGACTTTAGACAACGCTGACGTTGATTTTTTAAACATTGTGTATTCTCCAGTTAGAAGTTGGATGAAATATAGAGTGGTTCTGATTAACTTTCCACTTACAAACTGGGGTTTAAATCGATTGATAAAATCGAAAAAACAGATTGTTTGATTGATTTTATGGAACAAAGCCAGCAAAAATGCTGGCTCTGGGGGAGGTGTGCTTTAAGCTGAAAATCAGCTTGTTGCTTATTCTTCAATAAAAGGGATGCCGTTTTTGATCCAATCAGCAGCTGGTTTGCCTTTTAAGTAATGATCAAAGTACTCCATCATGCGCACTGAGAAATCAACTTGGTTAGGGAATTTCTTCAAGTGATGTGGTTCACCTTCGTATTGTAAGAAGGTGGCATCTTTACCCGCGCGACGAAGCGCTAGATAGTATTGAACACCTTCGTGCCATGGCACAGCGTCATCTTTGTCGCCAAACATAATCAGAATAGGGGTATTCACTTTGTCGGCAAAGAATACGGGTGAGTTTTCGATGTACAGCTCTGGCGCTTCGAATAAGGTTTTACCAATGCGGCTTTGCCCTGTTTCGTATTGGAATTGACGCGCAAGGCCTGATTTTAAGCGAATACCGCTATATGCACTGGTCATGTTAGATACTGGCGCACCCGATACAACCGCCTTAAACATATCTGTTTGGGTGATCATAAAGGCGCTTTGGTAACCTGCCCATGAGTGACCTTGTAAACCAATTTTATCTGGATCAGCAATGCCTAAATCAATTAACTTTTGAGTTGCGTTGATCATCGTTTGTGTTGACGATTTGCCCGGATGACCAATTTCAAAACGGATATCAGGTAAGAAAATCGCATAGCCATTTGAGGTAAACATCGGGAAGTTAGGACGATGATTTAATTCCATTTTCGGGAAGTCATACATGCGTTGGCTCATATAGCGGTAGAAGTACACAACCACCGGAACCTTATCGCCTTTTTTGTAGCCCGCAGGCTTGATTAATACGCCTTGTAAATCTTCACCATCAAACCCTTTGTAACTAATAAGCTCAGGTTTTTCACCCCATGCAAAGTTGCTAATTTGTGGGTTTAGGTTGGTAACACGCTGTGGCTTTTTAAAGCTAAAGTCAGTTTGGTAGTAATCAGGGAATTGCTGATATGTTTGCGCAGTAAATAGGTATTTGTCGGCATTTTTTGCCTTTTTCACCACATCATAGCGCTTTTTACCCGATAGTACTTTGCTTACTTTATTGCTTGTTAAGTCAAGCTTGGCAATTTCAGTTTGCTTATCTTGCAGGTTGGTTGCGCTTAGCAATAATGTTTCGTCTTTGGCAAAGCCCACTTGGTCTTTATCAAGTTTAATAACACGATATTGGGTATTGGTTTCTTTACCTTGGGTTAGGCGCGTTGCCTTTTGTGTTGCGACATCAAAAGCCCAAATATCAAATTTGCTGTAAACCAGTACTTGGCTGCTGTCGTTTAACCAGCCTGCAAAACCATAACCCGGTTGAGGCGATGGATAGTCATGCTTATCATCGGCAAAAATAGCGTTAATTGCTTTAGATAACGTTGAAACCTTGTTGTTACCTAAATCTTTTATCTGAACTTGGCTGTCTTGGAAAAATGCTGCAAATTGGCCATTTGGCGCAAGGCTTGGTCTAAACGGATAGTCGCTGATGATAGCGGTTTGTTTACCAGTTTTAACATCCACGCTGAAGTAATCTGCGTAAAAACCGTCATACATAACACGTTCTAGGTAAGGTAGGTCTGAGTAACCTAATAGGGCTTCGCGATGAGTATTAAGCGAAACCTCTGGCATGTTTGGTGTGCTAAGCTGCACAACTTGCTGACCATTTACATGATAAACCGCTTGGTAGTGGCGCAGCTTATTGGCTTTGTTCCATTGCTGCTCTTCGCGTGGTTTTATTTCAGCGTCTTTGTTGTGCCAAACGTTTAGGCCTTTTTGGTCGCGAATGGTATCGAAATCATATAAAGAGGCTTCATCTTTGTATTCTTTTAAGGCAACTTTTGCAGCGAGTTTAGGGTGGTTTTCAAAGTATAAACGAGCGCCATCTTCAGACCATGTTAATGATGCTGTTTTGCCGATAGTCCAGCTGCTATCTGTAGAGTTAATGGTTGAAAGTGCGCCGTTTTGTAAAAGCTGTAAGCTGTGGTCGCGTCGGCGTGTATCATCATTAACGTAATTACCAACTAACAGCGCTGCGGTATTACTGTTTGGTTGCCATGCAATTTTATTTGCAACCACACCTGGCTCATCAATCAGCACGCTAGTTGCAAAGCCATTATTAAGGTCAACTAACACTACTTGGTTGTCGGCCCCATCACTGTAGCTTTGGCTTGCTAATAATTGCTCGCCAGTACTGCTCATCGCATAGCTAAATACATTATTTACAGTGTGAGTGGTTTTGTCTTGTAGGTTAATAAGCACTAAATCAAAGCTTTTGTCTTTTTTGTCAGGCTTGATTTCGCTGCTGTTTTCGTCTTTTTCTTGGTCGTCTTTTTTATCTGCTTTTTCTGCTTTCTTATCGAGTCGGTAAGCAAGCCATACACCATCATCCGATAACGCGTAGTCTTTTACATCGTTAAACGTTTGTTGCTCACCATTTTTAGTATTCACTAAAACTAGGTTATTTTTTAGCTCATCTTTTTTCTTGGTGATTTCTTTTTCAAGCAGGGTAGGTACCTGAGTAAAAGCCACCCAGTTTGCTGCTTTATTAATAGTAGGGCGAGTACCGCGCTCAACGCTGGCAAGCAGGGTGTTATTGTTTAATGTATAAACCTGACCTTGTGCATTACCGCGATACGGGTCAGCACTAAAGCTAAGAATTTGGCCATCTTCAGAAAGTTGGGTGCCTTTTGCGTATTTAAAATCAAACACGTCTTTAAATTGCAGAGCTTCTTTCGCACTAACTTGTGCACTACCAAGGCTTGTCACCAAGGCTAAGCTCAAAAGTGATAATTGCGCTTTCATTCATCTTTCTCGTTGTTTTTAAAATGATGCACCCAGTGTAGCGTTTTAAATTAACAATTCGAGTAGATACGATAAGTGGCGTGTTTGGGGAGTTGGACGGGATAGTTTCAAGGGAAAAGTTACTAGGGGAAAGTTAGAAAGCAACTCGTTAACTTTACTCTTTCCCCTAACAACTCACTACAACCAAATCTTTTGTAACTCTGGCCATTGTTTTTCAAATTGTGCACTTGGTTTTGCTTTAAAGTCGCTGCGCACGAATTGATTCATCTTACCTTCTACGTAGGCGAGTAAGAAGTTGGCTAGGGTGGTTTCGTCTGATTGAAATGCTTTGCCTTCGCGCAGTTTGCGCTCGCGTAGCACTTGCTTGAACTGAGTTTCTAGCTTTTCAAATAGGCCTTGTACACGCTCACGCAAACGCTCTTGTTCACCTTGCAAGGCATCACCGGTCAAAATGCGGGTAATACCCGGGTTTTTCTCAGCAAAGGCTAATAATAGCAGTAAAATATTGTACACACGTGTTTGGCTTTCTTTCTCATTTTCTAAAATGAGGTTAATGCGTGATAACAGGGTATCTTCAATAAACTCGATTAGGCCCTCAAACATCCGTGCTTTACTCGGAAAATGACGATACAACGCAGCTTCAGACACACCTACCTCAGCTGCTAGTTTTGCAGTTGTGATACGTTGACCTGGGCTGGTTTCTAACATTTGTGCGAGTGCTTGCAGAATCTGCTCTTTGCGATTACTTCTTTTTGTCGCAGGCATGACCATTCCTTTCTTATAATTTATTACTTGCGCTCTTAGGAGTCAGACAAGCCATTTTTTGTGCAAATGAGAGGCTTATGTTAATGTTTTATTCAGTTTCTTTCCAGCATTTTTACAAACGCTTGGCAAGCTCAGTCATCACGCTCATGGCCAAATCTTTTTTACTTCCCATCGCTAAATCTAGCTGCTCATTGTGCCAGAAAAGTGTTAAAGCATTATGATCAGAATTAAAGCCAAGGCCTTCTTTTGATACGTCATTTGCGCAGATCATATCGAGATTTTTGTTCTTTAATTTACCTTGTGCATAGCTTGCAACATCTTGGGTTTCGGCGGCAAAGCCCACGGTATAAGGACGGTTTTTGCTAAGCGCTGCAACGTTTGCGATAACATCTGGGTTTTTAACTAAGGTGAGGGTTAGTTCATCACCTTGTTTTTTCATTTTTTGCTCATGAATTGCTGCTGCACGGTAATCGGCTACTGCTGCACAGCCTATAAAGGCATCTGATTGTACGGCTAGTTGCATTGAGGCGGTGAGTAATTGCTCTGCACTTTCTATAGTAGTAAGCAGGGCATTAGCAGGTGCTTTAATTGTTACAGGGCCAGAAATTAAGTTGACCTTTGCACCTAAAGCAAGTGCAGCCTCGGCAAGGGCATAACCCATTTTGCCAGAGCTGTGATTAGAGATATAACGAACTGGGTCGAGGGCTTCTCGGGTTGGTCCTGCTGTAATAGTAATGGTTTTGCCGGAAAGTAATGGCTCAACTTCAGGTTGTGTACAAAGCGCGACTAACTCATGAGGCTCTAACATACGGCCTGCGCCTACATCACCACAAGCCTGCTCGCCTTTACCAGGGCCCCAAATAGCCACGCCGCGTTCGCGAAGTGTGGCAATATTTGCTTGTGTAGCAGGATGGGCATACATTTGCTGGTTCATGGCAGGTGCTACAGCCACTTTTGCAGGGGTGGCTAATAGAAGTGTTGTTAGTAAATCATCGGCAATACCCATTGCCATTTTTGCTAAAATATTACTGGTTGCAGGGGCAACTAAAATAAGGTCGGCCCATTTAGCAAACTCAATATGGCCCATTGCTGCTTCTGCTGCGGGGTCGAGTAATGAATCAGAAACAATTTCACCGCTTACTGCTTGCATTGTTAAAGGGGTAATAAAGTGTTTTGCCGAGTCGGTCATGACGACTTTAACTTCGCAGCCTTGATCTTTTAAACGGCGGACAAGCTCTGCACATTTATAGGCTGCAATACCACCACTCATACCTAGCAGGATTTTTTTATTTACTGATTTAGTCATTACGTGAAATTTAACTTTTGTCGATATGGGCTAACGATAGCAAATCTTTACCGATAGCATGAAGTTTTCTTTTTCATGACAGGAAAAAACTGGATTTTCTAGGTTTTATAGTACAGTTTAGTCATTGATATAGTTGTTTTAAGGATGAAGCAATGCCATTAACCGATTTACCTCTATCAGCAAGGCCTCGCGAGAAGCTACTTGCTAAAGGTGCTAAAGCACTTTCAGATGCAGAGCTATTAGCAATATTTTTACGCACAGGCGTGCCGGGCATGAATGCTATTGAGCTTGCAGAGCATTTACTCAGTATAAATAGTACATTGCAAAACTTGTTTAACGCGAGCGAACAAGAATTCTGCGCACAAAAGGGCTTAGGGGCCGCTAAGTATGTTCAGTTGCAAGCGGTACTTGAATTAAGCCGGCGCTATATGCTTGAGCAATGTAAACGCGAGGCACTATTTAATTCGCCACAAGCTGTGTACGACTATTTAACTATTCAGTTGCGTGGCTTGCAGCAAGAAGTATTTATGGTGCTGTATTTAGATAATCAAAATCAATTAATTAAAGACGAAGTGCTTTTTTACGGCACTATTAATGCAGCTTCTGTGTACCCACGCGAAGTCGTCAAAGCGGCATTACGTAATAATGCCGCGGCGCTGATTCTTGCCCATAACCACCCAAGTGGAGTGGCTGAGCCAAGTCAGGCTGATAAATTGATCACCACGAAATTGCAGCAAGCGTTAGCCTTAGTTGATATAAATGTGCTGGATCACATCATAGTGGGAGGTGAAAATTGTGTGTCGTTTGCCGAAAGAGGGCTTATATAAAGCTTGTTAGGCTAGAGAGTGTGTTAAAAATGAGCAGTTTAGGGCGATTTTAGAAATTAGTTTAATTTAAATGCAGTTTTTACTTTCCCTAAGGGCATTCGATCTTTATAATTAGCCGCTATCAAATTTACACATGAGCTGATTGGATAAGATCTGTTACTTGATCTTTGCCTGTATAAGCTGTATAAAGAGCGCCCTTCGATTTATCCCGGGGCACAAATACTGGCCTAAGGGAAAATTAAGCTCGAGCGAAGTTATTGGAGATATATAGACATGTCTAAAGTATGTCAAGTTACAGGTAAGCGTCCAGCGGTTGGTAACCACCGTTCACACGCGAGAAACGCGACTAAACGTCGTTTCCTACCTAACCTACAAACTCACCGTTTTTGGGTTGAAAGTGAAAAACGTTTTGTAACACTACGCACTACTACTAAAGGTATGCGTATTATCGATAAAAAAGGCATCGACGCGGTTCTTACAGAAATCCGTGCTCGTGGCGAAAAAGTTTAAGGAACTGAATCATGCGCGATAAGATCCGTTTAGTTTCAACTGCTGGTACTGGTTTTTTCTACACTACCGACAAGAACAAGCGTAACATGCCTGAAAAAATGGAAATCAAAAAATACGATCCTAAAGCTCGTAAACACGTGATTTTCAAAGAAGCTAAAATCAAGTAATTTTAGTTTTCAGAATCTCAAAAACCCAGCCTCGGCTGGGTTTTTTGTTTTTAGCGCTTAGAAAATCTTATTAGAGCACAATAATCTAGCTTGGCTTGCTGTTTTATCTTGCTTAATTATCAATCTAAGCGTAAAATGCGCGCTCATTTCGGCTTATTAAATTTAATTCCTTGCCTTAAACCGACTGGCCGAAACGGTAGAAGGCTCTATTAACCGTAAGGAATATCCATGCGTCATTACGAAATCGTATTCATGGTTCACCCTGATCAGAGTGAGCAAGTAGCTGGTATGATCGAACGTTATACTGGTTCTATCACTGAAGCTGGTGGTACTATCCACCGTCTTGAAGACTGGGGCCGTCGTCAATTGGCTTACCCAATCGACAAGCTTCACAAAGCTCATTATGTTCTTATGAACGTTGAAGCACCTACTGAAGTAATCAGCGAGCTAGAAACTACTTTCCGCTACAACGATGCAGTGCTTCGTAACTTAGTTATGCGTACTAAAGACGCTGTAACTGAAGCATCTCCTCTTGCGAAAGAAGAGAAGAAAGAAGCACCAGCTGCTTAATCGTTTTGAGTTCAAGCATGGCGCTTGCAGTTGAGACAAAAAGATGAGCCAACCGCTTAATCCTTATATGAATCAGCTGACACTATCTGGGGTTGTATGTAAAACCCCAAAATATAGTCAAAGCCCTGCTGGTATACCGCATTGTATTTTTGTTCTTGAACATAAATCGATGCAAGTTGAAGCAGACCTTAACCGTAATAGTTATGTCAGGCTTCAAGTTGTTGCCAGCGGCACGCCATTGCAACAACAGACTCAACAATTGCACGTTGGGCACCAAGTGCAGGTGACGGGGTTTTTAAACCGTCACGAAGGTCGAAACGGCTTAAGCCAATTGGTCTTGCATGCTCAACATATAGAAAGAATTTTTTGAGGAATTATACTCATGGCACGTTATTTCAGACGTCGTAAGTTCTGCCGCTTTAAAGCGGAAGGCGTACAACAAATCGATTATAAAGATCTAGCTACTCTTAGAAACTATGTTACAGAAAGTGGCAAAATCGTACCTAGCCGTATCACAGGTACTAGCGCTAAATATCAGCGTCAGCTAGCAACTGCTATCAAGCGTGCTCGCTACTTAGCCCTTCTTCCATACACTGACTTACATAAGTAAGCAGCGGATTAACAGTTTTTAAAAGGTGTAGAGACATGCAAGTTATTCTACTAGACAAGATCGCAAACCTAGGTGGCCTAGGTGACCAGGTTGTAGTTAAATCTGGCTTCGCACGTAACTTCCTTTTCCCAAAAGGTAAGGCAGTTCCTGCAACTAAAGCTAACATCGAAACTTTCGAAGCACGTCGTGCTGATTTAGAAGCTAAGATCGCTGAAGATCTAGCTGCTGCTCAAGCTCGCGCTGACAAGTTAGAAGCATTAGCTGAAGTTACACTAGTTTCTAAAGCTGGTGACGAAGGCAAGTTATTCGGTTCTATCGGTACTCGCGACATCGCTGAAGCTATTTCAGCTGTTGGCGTTGAAGTTGCTAAATCAGAAGTTCGTTTACCTCTAGGTACTATCCGTGAGACTGGCGAATTTGACGTAGCAATCGCAGTACACTCAGACGTAACGGCTACTATCAAAGTAATCGTTATCGCTGAAGCTTAATAGCAATATTAAGTAAAAAAGGCCGCGCTTAGGTGCGGCTTTTTTGTGCCTGAAATTTGAGTAATAGTCACTTTCTGAATTAGCCTTAAACACGCTTAATTGTAGCGTTTTGTACCGCTATCAACTTATAGGTTCACGGTAAATAGCATTAGTTTTCATATTCTAAACACCTAATAGATAACCCTATAATCTTACCTATTTTACAAACAAGCATTCTTTTTTCTTAATTTTATTCTTCTTATTAGTATAATCGGATGAATAAAGATAAATTGGTTAAAATTGACGCTGACAACGCTGTCATTTATATTGTTTTAACAAAAAAGTATTAGAGGTATTAAGATTGTTAAATGCGCTCGTGTTAAGTGGACAAGGTAAGCAACGTGGTTTTACATTAGTTGAATTACTTATTGTTGTAGCAATTATAGGTATTCTCTACAGTGTGGCATTACCCGCTTATACTGAGCATATGCAGCGCAGCCGACGCGCTGATATTCAACAAGAATTACTTCAATATAGTGCAAGTCTTGAGCGTATCTATTCGCGAAATGGTGGATATCCCAATACATTCACAACGCAAGATACTAGCTATTACTCTTTTACTTATACTGCCACTGATAAAGCTGCTGGTGCAGTGAGTGATTTTAAAAACCGTGGCTACAGTTTAAAAGCAACACCTAATACGGGCTCTGCACAAGCGGGCGATCGCTGTGGTGAGCTTGTCGTTAACCATGATGGTAGTTACAGCGCGACAGCCAATGATTGTTGGGAGTAACTAAATTGCGTCGTTTAGTTGGTTTTACCCTAGTTGAATTATTAGTGGTGCTGGGTGTTATTGGGATTTTGGCAAGTCTTGCATTGCCATCTTTTAGCCAGCAGATTTTGCAAGATCGCGTCATTACTACCGCAAATCAACTCAATAACGTTTACAAATATGCACGCAGTGAAGCTGTAAAACGCGATAAGTCGATTCGATTAGTTGTGAGTGATAATCGCTGGGAAGTGACTTTAAATGAAGCCGGTGTTGATACTATTTTAAAAGCATTTTCTGTGACAAAAGCTGGCGTTAGCGTCAATTTGGTCTCATTAACGGTGAGTGCCAGTGGTGAGGTTGATAGACAAGCAAGTATTCGTATTCAAGATGAGCATGTTAACACTACAGACTATGTGATGTGTGTACTTAAAAGTGGGCAAAATTGGTTAGTTGAAAGTTCACAGCGAGGGTGTGCATGAAGAAACAAGCAGGTTTTTCATTACTAGAGGTCATGATTTCTGTTGTTATTGCTGGGATAGCGTTATTGGGTTTAGCTGCAGCGCAGTTGAAGTCTTTACAGTATGCGACCAATAGTTTTCATTATACGGTGTCACTTATTCAAGGCCAAAACACAATTGAGCGTTTATGGCCGCATGTGTGTGAAATTCAAAAAACCGATCCCGCTTTGTTTCAGGATGCCACTTTTAGAGAAAGCCTTAAGCCACAAGTAAACGACTACCAACTGACGATTCCGGCTTCTTACAGTAACGATATGCAAATAAATGTTGGCTGGGTTGATAAACGTATGACTGATAACGCTGAAAACCAAATTAGTTTAAACGCCAGTTTTCCCGATTTATCGGCGGCTTGCTAATGATGAAGCGTGGTAAGGGTTTTAGTTTAGTTGAGCTGATGGTTGCACTTGCAGCAGGGGCATTTTTACTTGCAGGCGTGAGTTTATCTTATTCGGCTATTAAAAGTACGATTTCGGTAAGCAAAGAACTTGAAAACGCCCAAGAAGTGATTCGCTTCACAAGTAAAGTGTTCACCCGAAGTATAAAACAAACGCAATTAACGCCAATCGTTAGTGTAGATAACAGCACGATCACAATTACGCAGCCAAGTGGTGTTATTGCCTGTGATGGCTCTATTACCACGTCTCAAGTGACAGAAATCTATCGTTTAAATGGCAACGACTTATTATGCTCGTTAAATGGAGCGGTTGCAGAACGCTTACTAACTGGTATTGAAGCATTATCGTTTAGTTTATCCGGTGACTTGGTCACGATAAGTGTCAAACCACGGGATTTACCAACTCAATTTGGTCAAGGTATCAACATCGATATTGCCTTAACGAACGCAATTTTACTCAAAGCATATGGGAATAGTCGTGTTTAATAAACAAGCTGGTTTTACGCTTTTTACGGTTCTTATTTTAACCAGCATGGCGAGTATTGTGGTGCTGAGTTCATTACGCGAAACAATTGTACAAGAGCGCTTAAGTGGTAATTTTCAGAAAAAACTAAACAGTCGTTTACTAGCCGAAAAAGGCGTTTTTGAACAAGCTAAGTTATTGCAGCAAACTATTAATCGAGAAGGTATTCTCGCAGTTGATGAGTTGATCAATAAAACAAGTGATGCCTCAGGAGTGGGCGTTATCGCTGCTGATGCCACGTTTAATGCCAGTGTAAGTAAAAATGCTGATGGTGAACTAGAAATTGCCAGTTTAGGTCAGCGTTTTGAGGGAGATGCACAAAGTAATCTAGTTGCACGCTTTGCACTGCAAGGAGCTAAAGGAAGCTCTGTATTTACTAATGCGATGGTGGGCTGTAAAGGAGTTAACTTATCGGGGAGTGGCAGCATTGATAGCTACGACTCTAGCAAAGGCAGCTATGAAGAAACAAAATCGAATGATGGCGATGTATCGACCATCGCTGGTGATTCTGATGTTGTGTTGTCTGGTCATTCACCTATAAGAGGTGATGTTAAGGCTACAGGGGTTATCTACTTAAATGGTTCATCACCGATTATAGGTAATATTCATTCAAATACCGGGGTGTATATTTCACCAGGTAGTGGTTTACGTGTTGACGGTAACGTCTACACGGGTGGGTATTATACCCATCGTGGTGGCACTGTGTCTGGTGTTGTTAGAGCCAATGGCGATGCCAAAATGCAGTGGTCAACGTTTATTACAAATAACCAAGGTGAAGCGCTGGATATTATGTATGGTGGAACAGATGACTTTAAAGATACCTATAATAATCAGCAAAATGGTGTTCATTACAGTGATAGTAAGTTTAATGTAAACCCAAATGTTGCACCTGTTACCGTTGCAGATCCTAGTGCACCAGATTACGATCCGAGCAACCCAGACACCAACTGTGATCCACTTATACTCCCAGAGAAAATGGTCGATATTCTCGATGAAGTTACTGACTATGATGCTGTTTCGATTGGGCCAACACAGCAATTCAAGCTGAACACTCAAAAAGGTTTTTTTAGTCAAAATGGTCGACAAATTATCTTTCCGACGTTTGCGGATATTTTCTTGTTTGATTCAAATCCACAAACAAAAACAAGCGGTAGTAATAGTAAGGAATCTATATTTGCACTAGACCGATTAAAAATGACCAGTGACGGCAAAATGGAGGTCTCTGGTGGTGATGTTATTTTATTGGTTGATGGTGACTTCACAATGGAAGGCGACACGACTCTTACAATAAAGAAAGACAGCAGTTTAACCGTGTTAATCACCGGCAAAGTGAGCATTGGTGCGGGAGCAAAAGTGATCACTGAACAAGAAGGGTTAACCAGCAGTGGTCATCCTTCACTGTCATTTTATTCAACATTTAATGGCATCAATGGAGTGCAATTTAGTGGAGCTGCAAATTTATATGCTGCGATATATGCGCCCCTAACAACGGTAAAATTATCTGGTAGTGGTGAGCTATTTGGTAGTGTTCGTGGCTCAAGTATCACAGCAACAGGGGGCAGTGGTGCCCATTACGATGCAAGTTTGTTGCAGGTTAAAAATGGCACGACACCGTCATCGCCAGCTCGTATTGTGTTTTTAGGTTGGCGCTACAAAACCGCAGAAAAAAGCGACGCATCACCTGCCGAATAACGCAAGCCCCCAAATAAAATTGTGTAAGCTCAATTATTTGTAGCTTACACAAAAAAATTTAATTTCATTTAAACCTTTTGAATCCCCCCTTACGTCTAATACACTAAATTCACAATAATAATCATAAAGGACAACATCCAGGATGTTGATAGATGCAGAACAAGCGTTCGTCCAGCAAAGTGAGCATGCCTTGATCGAGCGGGTTAAAAGCGGTGATCAAGCTGCCTATGCAACACTTTATGAGTTGCATGTGAAGCGAGTATATAGCCTTTGTTTACGATTGCTCGCAGATAAAGAGCACGCAGAAGATGCCACGCAAGAAGTGTTTGTACAGCTTTGGCATAAAATTGCTAACTTCGATGGACGCTCACAGTTTTCGACTTGGTTACATAGTGTTACCAGCAATATTGCGATTAGCTACATTCGCAAACACAAGAGTTGGCTGCAAAAAGTCGTGAGTTTTGAACAAAGTGGTATGGATGAGCAAAGCGCTGCAGATTGCGACGGCTTTAACGGCCTCGATAAGTTAGTGCTGAGATTACCTGAACGAGCACGTATGGTCTTTGTGCTGCACGCCATTGAAGGCTATCGCCATGAAGAGATAGCGAAAATGCTAAACATGGCAGTTGGTTCAAGTAAGTCGCAATTTCACCGTGCAAGGCAGTTATTAAAAGAGTGGTATGAAAATGAGTAAGCAAAAATTTGAACAATTTTTAAATGACTCGCTTAACCAGCAGCAAGATATTAGCCCAGATAAAGATCTCTGGCCGGGTATTGAGCGAGCAATTGCTGAGCCGCAAACGCAGCAAATTGAGAAACCAACTCATGGCTGGAATAAGCTCGCGGCTGTGGCTGCTTGTTGTATTGCAGCACTGTTGACCGTACAGCTTTTTGTCGGTCAAGGTGAATCAAATAGCATGATGGCAATGAGCGACTATTTTACCAAGCAAAAGCAAGGTTTATTGGTGCAGTATCAAAATCAACCTGCATTAACCGATAATTGGCAGCAACAGCTTAAAGAGTTAGAAGAAGCAGAAAGCGCCATCAAGCAAGCACTTGAGAATGAACCTGAAAATCCAGCTTTATTACAAATGCTCTCGCAGGTTTATCAGCAGCAACTGGACTTAATTAACAAGGTGCATGCACCGAAGTGGCAAACGATTTAGGAGTGACAATTATGAAATTACTAGCTTTAACATTAGGATTATTGCCACTGATGGCAATGGCAGGACAAACCATTAATGAACAAATTGATGTGCCTGTAAATAAACGTATTTTTATTGAAAATCAACGGGGTGATGTACGCATTGAAGGCTGGGATAAGCCTCAACTTAAAATCGAAGGTGAGCTTGATGATAAAGCCGAAGGTTATCGTTTAGATGTGGAAGGCAGCCGTGTTGAATTTATCGTCAAAATGCCGCGTAACTTACGTGGTTGGAATAACGGTGATGGTTCACGTTTAACCATTTACATGCCAAAAAGCAGTGAGCTTGAGTTTGCCGGTGTGAATGTAACCGTTAGTGCTAAAGAGCTTGAAGCCGGCGCTGAAATCGATACCGTCAACGGCGATATTACAGTGCAAAAAATTAGCGGCAACATGAGCTTTGAAACAGTCAATGGCGATGTAAATGCCCATGATCTTAACGGTGATATTCGCTTTGAAACAGTCAATGGTGAAATCAACGATAAAAACTCACAGGGTGCCTTACGCTTTACTGCAGTTAATGGTGATATAAAATCAAAAACCAAAGCGCAAGATGTTCGCCTTGAGAACGTAAATGGTGATATTGACTTTGCCTTTGATGCAATTAAAAAGCTACGCATAAACACAGTAAACGGTGAAGCGGAAGTTCACATCAACAAGCTGCTAGCAGATGCCAATATTCGCTTTGAATCAGTCAGTGGTGACGCCGAGTTTTACTTCCCTGCAGATGTATCGGCAAAGTTTGAAATTGAAGCTCATGCAAACGGTAAAATCGTTAATGAGCTGAGTGATGACAGAGCAACGAAGGCTAAATACGGCCCATCTAGCGACTTAGAATTTAGTATTAACGGCGGCGATGCTGATATCGAAATGGATACGATTAGCGGACGCATTGAACTTCGTAAACAGAAATAACGATTACAGTTCACTCAATTACAATATTTCACTCAATTACAATAAAGCGGGAAGTTTTCCCGCTTTACTATTTGCACAGCCTTAGCAAGTCGATAGAATAGAGCCATTCAATTTAAGTTTTGTGAAGTTATGGCCAAACCAGATAAGCAAGTCGACACGTTAAAAGTTCCTCCCCATTCAATTGAAGCAGAGCAATCTGTTTTAGGTGGTTTAATGCTTGATAATCAAGCGTTTGACCGTGTTGCTGAGTTAGTGGTTGCACAGGATTTTTATACCCGCACCCACAAGCTAATTTTTGAAGCAATGGTGAGCCTTGCTGAAAGTGGCGATCCTATCGATTTGATCACTATTTCTGAAAGCTTAGAAAAAAATAATCAGTTAAGTAGTGTCGGTGGTTTTGCCTACCTTGCCGAAATTGCCAAAAACACACCAAGTGCAGCGAACATTGATGCTTACGCGAATATTGTTCGTGAACGTGCTGTTATCCGTGAAATGATTGGTGTTGCGAACGAAATTGCAGAAGCTGGTTTTAGCCCAGAAGGGCGTACCAGTCATGACCTGCTCGACTTTGCCGAAAGTAAAGTATTTAAAATTGCAGAGCAACGCACAAAAAGTACTGAAGGGCCGCAAAGCTTACATAGCATCTTAGAAAAAACCGTTGATAAGATTGAAGAGCTTTATCAGTCGCCGCAAGATGGTGTAACCGGTGTAAGTACAGGTTATACCGACCTTGATAAAATGACGGCAGGTATGCAGCCTTCTGACCTTATCATCGTGGCGGCACGTCCATCGATGGGTAAAACCACCTTCGCGATGAACTTAGCCGAACACGCTGCTATGACACAAGATAAGCCTGTGCTTATTTACTCTCTAGAGATGCCTTCAGAGCAAATCATGATGAGGATGCTGGCATCGCTAGGTCGCATTAACCAAACTAAGGTGCGTACTGGTCAGCTTGATGATGATGACTGGGCGCGCCTGTCGTCAACCATGGGCTTGTTGATGGAAAAAGGTAAGATGTATGTTGATGATGCATCGGGCCTAACACCCACAGATGTGCGCTCGCGTGCACGTCGTATTGCCCGCGACCATGGCGGTATTAGTATGATCATGGTCGACTATTTACAGTTAATGCGTGTACCAAGCTTATCTGATAACCGTACTCTAGAGATTGCTGAAATATCTCGCTCATTAAAAGCACTGGCAAAAGAACTGCAATGTCCGGTTATTGCATTATCACAGCTAAACCGTACTCTAGAGCAACGTGCCGATAAACGCCCAATCAACTCCGACTTACGTGAATCAGGCTCGATCGAGCAGGATGCCGACTTAATCATGTTTATTTACCGTGATGAAGTGTATAACGAAGACAGTGCTGAAAAAGGCGTGGCCGAAATCATCATTGGTAAGCAGCGTAACGGCCCAATCGGTAAAGTACGTTTAACGTTCCAAGGTCAATTCTCGCGTTTTGATAACTACGCGGGTCCAGCTATGGATGACGAATACTAATGCGCTTAGCCATTGCCGAAATCAACCTTCAAGCACTTGCCCATAATTTAGCGCAAGTGAAGCGCTTTGCGCCTGGTTGCAAAGTAATGGCGGTGCTAAAAGCCAATGCCTATGGTCATGGCTTAGTAAAAATTGCCCAATACTTAAATGATGCCGACGCTTTTGCGGTAGCACGCATTGACGAAGCGTTAGCGCTACGTGCCGGTGGACTGACAAAACCGATTGTATTGCTTGAAGGTTTTTTTCATCAAGACGATCTGCCCATTTTGCTGGCAAATAACTTTCAAACCATCATTCATGATGAGAATCAGCTCACCAGCCTTGAAAATGCAATGCTTGACGCACCGATTGCATGTTGGTTAAAAATTAACACCGGCATGCATCGCTTAGGGATTGCACCATCGCAATTTGAGTCTTTTTACAGTCGCTTAAAAGCAAGTCCTAATGCCCGTGATGACATTAAATTAATGACGCATTTTTCGTGTGCCGATGACATCAATGATGAAAAGACCGCTCAGCAAATTGCTTTGTTTGACTCATTAGCTGATGGTAAAAGCGAGCAGCATTGCCTTGCAAACTCAGCTGGCATTATTGCTTGGCCAAAAGGTCATGGCGAGTGGGTACGCCCGGGGTTGATGCTCTATGGCGTATCGCCAATGCTTAATTGTGTTGGTCAACAGCACGGGCTTGAACCTGTTATGCGTTTAACGACACGCGTTATTGCGATTCGTGATGTTGAGGCTAATCAATGTGTTGGCTATGGTGGCCGTTGGTGTAGTGATAAAGCCACTAAGCTTGCCGTAGTTGCGATGGGCTACGGTGATGGTTATCCGCGTCATGCCGAGCAGGGCACACCGGTTATTATTAAGTCGCAGCGCTATGGTATTGTTGGCAGTGTGGCGATGGATATGATCACGGTCGATATTGGTGATAACCACGACAATATCAAAGTAGGAGATGAGGTGATCATGTGGGGGCCTGAGCTTCCTGTTGAAGAAATTGCCCAGTGTGCGACCACCATTCCTTACGAGTTACTGTGTAATATCACCCCGCGAGTAAGCTACGAGTATCAAGAATAACTATTCTTTAATAAAATACACGTCGCTAAAGCCCATTCGTGCGAATTCTTGATCACGAAAATTACGCACTGCTGCAGAACCTTTTGAAGTCATTTCGACTTGCTGTTCCATCTTTAAATAATTCGTTAAATCAATGCCTTCAGCCGCAGCTATCGCATGATACATATCGCGGTATTTATCTTTAGCAAAATTGATTTCGCGCGGTTGGTTTTTAAATTTATAAGTGATGCGGCGTGCCATAATGAGTCCTCAATGTTTATCGGGGCTGATTTTACACTAAAAAATAGCCAGAGCCATGACTTGTTAGTATAAGCGAGTTACAATGCAATACTTTGAAAATACTCGGTAACGCATATGAAACTTTCAGTAGAGATCAGCAAGTATCCACTTCACCAAGATTATATTCCGTTTATTAAAGGTTTTATTGACCGTGTAAATAGTTATGAAGGTCTAAAAGTGATCACCAATACCTTATCGACACAGATTTTCGGTGATTATGATTTAGTGATGTCTGTACTTAATACTGAAATCAAACGTTCATATGAAGAGTTTGGTAAAGCTATTTTTGTTTGTAAATTCTTACATGGTGACTTGTCGCCTAGCGAAGACTAATCTCTAAAGTAGCGCGTGTTATGGAATTTTTGAGCGAAACCTTCTCAGGCTTTACTGCCATGTCGCATTGGGAATACATTGCCGTTGCATTGTCGATGGCGTATTTACTGTTAGCGATTAAAGAAAGCCTATGGTGTTGGCCTGCCGCGTTTTTGAGCACCTTTATTTATACCGTAATGTACTGGAATGGCGCACTGTTGATGGAGTCGCTACTTAATTTTTACTATATGTATATGGCGGTATATGGTTGGGTAGTTTGGCGCCGGGGCATGAACAATAAAGATCATCTGCCAATAATTTCTTGGTCGTTGAAGCGCCATGCAGTGATTTTGCTTGCTACTTCATTAGCTTCAGTTGTTATTGGTTTTGTGATGACCAATTACACCCATGCTGATTTTGCTTATTTAGACAGTTTTACCACCTGTTTTGCTGTGGTGACAACCTACCTTGTTGCTAAGAAGGTACTGGAAAACTGGTTATACTGGATTGTGATTGATGCAGCTTCGATGTATTTGTACTTTGAAAAAGGTTATTACCCAACCTTAGTGCTTTTTGTGTTTTACACCATTATGGCAGCGTGGGGCTTTAAAACCTGGTACGAAGAATACGAGCAGCATCAGGCTAAGCCGCTTGCACAGCTATAGATGAAAACTGAGCAACAAATTCACGCGTTGTTTGCGCGTTTTGACCCCCATTTAATTATTACCTCAATCAGTCCGCTGGTTGAGGGATTAAGCAATGACAACTACTTAGTAAAAACCTCAAATAAAGATTTCTTGGTTAAGCATTATCGCGACCACTGGCCTGCAATTGGCCTTGCTGCGCAAACGCACTTTGCAAAGCAAAGCTGCTGTCCAGCACCGCTTTGGTTAGAGCAAGCAACCGATACGGCTATTTTTGAATACGTGGCAGGTAGCATTGCAAGCGGTGAGTTCTGTAGTAGCTTATTGCTTGATTTAGTGAATTTACATCGTTATCCTGTGCTAACTGAGCCTATGGATATTGCCTACGAGATTAACTATTACCAGCAAACACCCCGTTACCAGCAACACGCAGAGCTAATTAAGCAATCACTGGCTTATATTGCTTCAGCACCAAAAGATATGGGCTTTTGCCATAATGATTTAGTAAAAGAAAATATCATTGTGAATGAGTCTGGCATGTTTTTGATCGACTTTGAATATGCCAAAAGTAACGATGTTTATTTTGACTTAGCGGCGCTGGTGGTGAGTTTTGCACTGAATGACGAGCAGCAACTAGCATTACTTAAAAGTTACCATGCGCTTGTGTGTGACCATCACGAGTTTAACTTATCAGTTGAAAAGCTCGCAGCGTTTCATGCACTGTTTTTACTTTTATGTATTTGCTGGTATGAACAACGTGGTGCTATGGACAAAGTGGCGCCACTGCTTACACAGCTTAACCACTTCATATTAAAAGTTAAAAACTAAAGACCGCCAATTCGCTCGGCAAGCTCTTTATATTTTTTTACGTCTTCTGGATCAAACAAAGGCTCACCTTTGTCATCTTGTGATTTAGAGATCAGTAAATGTTCGCGAGCAAGGCGTTTTACACGTTCAACTTTGACACCTAAAAATTCCGCCACTTGCTCTGTAGACATTAAACTCATGATCAAATTCCCCTTATGCGGCAATGAATGCCACCTTGTTATTAATTTTACTAAGTATACGTTAATACCTTGGTTCTGCCCGAAAGTGAAGTGTTTTAATGCAAATTGCTGAATTTATGTGCATATAGAGAGCTCGGCGCTAGCATTTAATGACAGATGCCATTATCATTGCCGGGTTGTCATGCTGATATCGCGAGTCAGTACTGGCGACGACAAATGTGCTCTCGTGGTGAAATGGATATCACGTGGCCCTCCGGAGGCTAAGTTGCAGGTTCGATCCCTGCCGAGAGCGCCATTTGCTCTTCACTTTAATATCTTCTAAGCTCGATTTACTCTTTAATAAAACTCAAAAGTAAAATGACCTATCAACCCATAGACTGTGGCGACTACGATAAGTACGAATTATGGTGCATGCATAAATCATTATTGAGTATTACCTTAGTATCTGGTGAACAGGTAGAGGGAAGGGCTGAGACGCTCAAAATATTTAACTCCGATGGCGAGCACCTGATTTTGGCGACAAAAAAAGGCGAACATGCCGTCCGCCTTGATTTAATTAAAAAGGTTATCGAGTTATAGCCACTTCTTATTTTTAAAGTAAATGCCAATTCCAACGGTTAGCACCAGCAAGAAAATAATAAACAAGCTAAATGCATAAGGGCTTTCAGTGCCCGGAATTCCACCCACGTTTACACCGAGTAAGCCTGTTAAGAAGCCAAGTGGTAAAAACAGTGCAGCAACCACCGACATCACATACATGCGTTGGTTTAGTTGCTCCGACACTTGGCTGGTAATCGCTTGTTGAATAATTTGCGCACGTTCAATCGAGCTGTCTAGCTCCTCTAAATAACGGATCAACATATTGGTTGTTTCGTTTAAGCGTGCTTTATCGTCTTCATCTAGCCACTTATATTTGTTGTTTAACAAAGTAATAAGTGCTTCTTTTTGTGGTCTTAAATAACGTTTTAACGCGATTGTCTGACGACGAATTTGCGCTAGCGATTGATGATCAAAGCCTTTGTTTGGTTCATCAATTTCATCTTCAAAGCCATCGAGTGTGTCATCAAGGCTATCGATCACCGCTTGCATACGAGACGTTAGGTTTTGCGCTAATTGACACACTAATTCAGAGATTGAGCAAGGGCCATTACTACCATCGAACGATTCAACAACGTCTTGCACCGATAATAAACGGCGTTTACGCGTTGTAACAATAACATTCTCGTTGATGAATAAACGTAACGACACCATATCTTCTGGACTTTGCGCGAGGTTTAAATTTACACCACGTAAAAACAGCATGTTACCGTTGGTAACTTTAGTTAGGCGAGGGCGTGTTTCATCAGCAATAAGGGACTCAAGCTCGTAATCTGTTAATAAGTTACTTTGTTCAAGCCACTGCACTGCATCGGCCTGACTGTAGTCCATGTGAACCCAAAGTTTTCCGTGTGCAGGTTGCCAATTTTGCAGCTCAGTACTATTGTCAATAGCACGTGCGCCGCCTTGTTCGTCTAAGATTAAGACATGAAGTAACCCATTGATCATATTGAGCTCTCATTTTACAAATAGTGCGATATAGTTGAGTATATACATAAGTATAGTCAAGACTATATTAATGAAATCGATTTATCGAGGGGATAAATATATTTCGTTGGTGTTTCTAGCGCTGTAGCGTATAAGACACTTTTTTAAAGAGGGCACATGAATGACCGCAAAAATGATAGTTGGCTGGCGTGAGTGGCTGAGCTTGCCAGAACTGGGCATTGAGAAGATCAAAGCGAAGGTGGATACAGGTGCGCGTACATCTTGTATTCATGCGTTTGATATTGAGGAATTTTCAGAAAATGGCGAAAACTGGGTGAAATTTAGTACCCATCCTCTGCAAGAAGATGTAGAAACAACAGTGTTGTGTCGTGCAAAAATCGTTGAGCGTAAGTACGTGACCAGTTCGAGTGGTCAGCGTGAACTTCGTTACTTTATTGAAACAAAACTCGTTGCAGGAGACCAAAGCTGGCCTGTAAGAGTAACCTTAAGTAACCGTGCAACGATGAAATTTAGAATGTTGCTAGGGCGCACAGCAATGGAAAATCGTATAGTCGTTGATCCGGCTTTATCACACTTATTATAAAAAGGACTTATGACACATTTTTAATGTGTATGAGTTAAACAGTTAAGGTTTTAACTATGAAACTTGGTATTTTATCTCGCAACCAAAATTTATATTCAACACGTCGCTTGATAGAGGCAGCAGAACAGCGTGGTCATGAAGTAAAAGTGATTGATGCACTACGTTGTTACATGAACATTAATTCAGAGCAACCAGAAATTCATTATCGTGGCGAAAATTTAAAAGATTTTGATGCTATCGTGCCACGTATAGGTTCATCAGTAACTTTCTATGGTTGTGCGGTATTACGTCAGTTTGAAATGATGGGCGTATTTCCTGTGAACGAGTCTGTTGCTATTACCCGTTCACGTGACAAATTACGTTCACTACAGCTACTCTCGCGAAAAGGTGTGGGTATGCCAGTAACAGGCTTTGCGAGCAAACCTGATGACGTAAAAGACTTATTAAGCATGGTAGGTGGCACACCTGTAGTAATTAAACTACTTGAAGGTACGCAAGGTATCGGTGTGGTATTAGCTGAAACACGCAAAGCAGCAGAAAGTGTAATTGAAGCATTCATGGGCTTGAAAGCCAATATCATGGTGCAAGAGTACATCAAAGAAGCTGGCGGTGCTGATATTCGCTGTTTCGTACTAGGTGATAAAGTTATTGCTGCTATGAAGCGTCAAGCTCAAGAAGGTGAGTTCCGCTCGAACTTACACCGTGGTGGTAGTGCGACACTTGTGCGTATTACGCCTGAAGAAAGAAGAACTGCGGTTGCAGCTGCTAAAGCGATGGGCTTGAACGTAGCAGGTGTCGATTTACTTCGTTCTGCACGTGGTCCATTAGTGATGGAAGTAAATTCATCACCAGGCCTTGAAGGCATTGAAGTAGCAACAGGCAAGGACATTGCTGGCATGATCATCAATTTTATTGAGAAAACAGCCGCTACAAAAAGAACTGCAACTCGTGGTAAAGGATAAGCCTTTACCCATAGGATAATAAGCGCTCTATTAAAAGGAACAGTGCGTGGCTAAGGTTAAGAAAAATACACCGTTTTCAATTTTAGGTGATACGGTGGGGGTTGGCGAACGTAAAACATTTTCTATTGAAGCTGCTAAGCTTTATACCCATTCGCCGTTAAATATTCCGATTGAAGTCGTCAATGGTGTGCAGCAAGGACCGGTATTAATGGTATGTGCGGCCATTCATGGTGACGAGCTCAATGGTGTTGAGGTTGTTAGGCAATTACTGGCTAAGATTGAGCCTGAGCAACTGCGAGGGACAATTATTGCAGTACCGATTGTGAATGTATTTGGATTCATTCACAAATCACGCTATTTACCTGATCGCCGAGATATGAACCGTAGCTTTCCGGGCTCAACCCGTGGTTCATTAGCTGGGCGCATGGCTAATGCATTTTTCTCGCAAGTAGCTATGCATTGTACGCATATTATTGACTTACATACGGGCGCGATACACCGGACAAACTTGCCGCAAATTCGTGCTAATTTAAGTGATCCTGCAACGGCAGCTATGGCGAAAGCCTTTGGTACTCCAGCGGTGATTGATGCATCACTTCGTAATGGTTCATTACGTAGTGAGGCGGCAAATTTAGGTATTCCAGTGATTACTTATGAAGCTGGTGAAGCGCTTCGCTTTGACCCTATTGCCATTGCTGCAGGTGTGCAAGGTGTTGATTATGTAATGCGCCATTTAAAAATGGTACGAGGTAAGCGAGCTAAGAAGCTACCAGAGCCGGTTATTGCAAGCTCAACAAGCTGGGTGCGCGCCGAAGTTGACGGTATTGTGCGTGCACAAGTATCACTTGGTGAGCGAGTAATGAAAGGGCAAGTGTTAGCTTATATCAGCAGCCCACTTGGTGATGCTGAGCTTGAGCTACTCGCTCCGCGCAGTGGTATTGTGATTGGTCAACAAACCATGCCGCTTGTGAACGAGGGGGATGCCGTATTCCATCTTGCTTACTTTGCTCATGCAAATAGTATTGTAGAGCAACAACTTGAAAACTTTATTGATGAAATAAGCGATATTGAAGACGAGTTGAAAACGGCAGATTTAAATAACTAGCCGATAAATGTTTCTATAAAAAAGCCGCAAATTGCGGCTTTATTTTGCTGGACGTTAATTACATATATTTCTGATTAAGCAGATGTTGATTTAACTTTTCTAGTGTTTAAAATAGAGACAAATGGAATTGGTAAATTAATAAGGAAATTACCATGTCTGCACATGCTCGCCGTGCAATTGCACAAAGGCAACGTCAAAAAGAAATTCAAAACATACTCGCCAGTAATAATCATACAATGTTAATCATGAACTCAGCGGAGTTTGTTGACTACATTATTTCTGTAAAAATGAAACAGGGATATTCTCGTGCACAAGCTGTTGACTGGATTGACGGGAAGTTAAAAGAACATAAGTCTAGACCAAATCAATGGGAAAGATATAAAAATGAGCTAAAGTTCGGTGCTGGGTTATACCCTTTACTTAGTGATGTAAAAGCGCTAACCGTTTTGGCTATGGCACTTAAAGAGCAGGGGAATGTATTTGGCAAGTTTAAAATTAAAGTTTACAACGGCTCGCCTGCCATAATCATAGATTCATACCCACGAATTCGTGAACACTTAACAGGGACTCGGTATTTAGCTAGTAACCCAAAACTATTTACTGTTGGTGTGGGTAGGTTAGAAGCGGCAAAGTCAATGAAAGGTGGTTTTGTAGTTACTTTAATCATATCAGTTACTTTTCATGCTTTAGATCTCATTCTTAAAGATGAGAAAACATGGCATGATTTTGTTGCAGGTGTTGCTGTCGATATGACAATTGTTGCTACAACTATCGCTGCAACAATATTAGTTGCAAAAGTGCTCGTTGGTATTGTCGGTACCGCTGTTATTACTACAGCAGCCGTTCCATTAATTATTGTTGTTGTAGTTGGTGCTGGAGTTACGTATTTATCATCAGTTTTCAAAAAAGAAATAGATGAGGTAACTAGCCTTCTTTCAGAACAGCTTAGAGCTCTTGAAGAAGAGGTTACCAATGGTATCGTAAAAATAATTCCTAAAAATGTAATTTATGAGAAAAATAATTGTGATAACTTTTATAACTATTTCTATAAAATAACAGGAATACCAAGAGTAGGTATTAGCAAAAGTAAGAGCAATATATGCAAATTCTGAAGTGGGAAAAATCTGGAGAGAAATTCTCCGACCTTGAGCTAGGTAGAAGATTAACTATATATTTTGGGGTGATCTTATTTGTCGTTCTTACTTTTGTTTTTGTTCATGCAACTTATACAGGTTTTCTAAATTATATATTTATTAATACAAATTATTATTATATTTCTGAATATGGATATGTTGCCCCATTAATTTTTTTTGTACCATTTCCATTGCTTTTAACTGTTGCAGGTATTCAAAAATTATTGAATTATAAGAATGAAAGAACTTTTTTATTAGCAGTTAAAGTTATGTTTGTAGCTATTCCTGTGTATTTTGCTTTTTCAATCATATGTAGTCTTTATATCGAATCTAACTTAAAAAACCATGGCTACACTTATTGTTCTTGGTATGAATTTTCACCAACACGTTCACCAGATGTATGGTTAAAGAATAGCGAGCTTTGTTTGAAAGTTCATCATAATATTGTGTCAGATATTGAAGAATGGTTTAAATGGCACAATGAGCAAGGTATTGAACCTCAACTTGATGAACTTAAAGCCTTTATTGCAAAAAAAAATAAAGAGCAAGGTCGCTAAAAGAAAGGAATAAAATTAGATATAAGGAAAGGAACTTCATGCCATTATTAAAGTGGGAGAAATCAGATGAAAAATTTTCTGATCTTAATTTCACTACTAAATGCTGGCTACTATTTGGCTTGATATTTTTGACTTGTATTGCAATTTTATTACTATGGAACAAATAAAGGAATGAATGAGCATGTGTTTTTTAATACAGATAATCATTATGTAAGTGAGGTTAGCATTCAGGCCCCAGCTTTCTTTTTATTGCCATTCCCGCTTTTAATGATGATTGGGATAATTCAGAAGATATTTAATTATAAAAATGAAAGAACTTTTTTGCTGATGATAAAGTCAACGTTAGCAGGTATAGTTTTATACTTTATTTCGTCGATTGTGTTGAGTTACTATATTGAAGCAAGCTTAAAAAACCATGGCTATACTTACTGCTCTTGGTATAAGTTTTCCCCGACACGCTCACCAGATGTATGGCTAAAAAATAGTGAGCTTTGTTTGAAAGTTCATCATTATGTTGTGTCAGATGTTAAAGAGTGGTTTGAGTGGCATAATAAGCAAGGTATTGAGCCTCAACTTGATGAACTTAAGGCCTTTATAGCTAAAACAAATAAAGAGCAAGGTCGCTTACCGAATATTTTAGACTAGCCAGACATTTTTAGTGTGATTCAAAAGCCGCAAATTGCGGCTTTATTTTTTGGGCCCTAAAATGCGCTTGATGGTTGGCGCTTTAGTCGCTGTTGGTGGGGTCTTTAACACCATCACAGGGCGGGTAACAAAGATGTTGTTAGGGTAAATTACTTTGTGGCCATCAACATGCTCAAGCACCACGTTCATTAACCCCATTTCGATAATACGCCCTTCTAAGAAGTTTGCACCGTCAATTACTCTGACCCAAAAACCAACCCGACAATCGTTTTGAATAAACATCAGCAAGAAGGCTGTTAGGTTGCTTAGTAACGACCAAGCAGCAAAAAGGGCTACACCCAACATGGCAAAAATGGATGAGCCTAGTACTAACAAGCCGCGCAGCTCTATACCCCAAAAAACTAATACTAAGCATAGCATTACGATCGCCAAAATAATGTTAAGGAGTAGCTCTGCACGGTACTCTCGGTGCGGATCAGCTTTACCTTTAATGGCTTTTAAAAGCAGTTTTTTGGTGGTTTTACGTAGTAGCGGATAGAGCAAAACCGCGATGATTGTCACGATTAAATGATATTGCTCATTAAAAAATTCGACGAAGTCCAAAGGGGTTCCCAAGCTAATAATTTACGTCCGATTTTAGCGCGTTAGTTGCTGAATAACACTAGCTTAAAAGGTATTTTTAACAGTCACAAGCCATTGTACTGAATCTATCTCATCATCGTGATTATTTATCGGTGCGGCAACATCTAGATGGATTACTGTTCCTGCATTGGCACGACTAGGGGCTAAACGAAGACCCACACCGACATTTTGTAGTACATTGCCATTTTCACCATTGTTTTTGTCGTTATACCAAGCTCTGCCAATATCATAAAATGCCGCGCCACCGACTTTAAATAACTGCAACAAATCGTATTCCCAATAATAGCGTTTTTCTAAAGTTACTAAAAAGCTACGATCGCCTACTTGGTAATCGAGCGGGTAGCCTCTGAGGCCGTTTTCTCCACCTAGAGTAAGTTGTTTGTCGGCGGTCAGGTTTTTTGCGTACTGCAGGCGTGCTTTAGCATACCAGCTTTGCCTAAGAGTCGTATTAAGGTAATACTGAACTTGCGTGCTTGTAAAAAGATTTTCAACATCATCAAGGGCTTCGTTCCAATAGCCGTCTATGTCGGCTTTAAAGCGCCAAAGTTGATTATCTCCGCTGTAGTGTGCTTTTGATAATGATAGTGAGTAAATGGCACGACTTGAATCATCGCTAAAGTCTTTGCTTGAATAACCAAGAAGAGCTTGGATATTCCATCCAAGGTTGAGGTCTTCGGTACGATATATGCTGTCGAAGTTTCTTACTTTGATGTAATGATCTTCAAACCATTGCGCACTCACATAGGGGTAACTAAGGCTACGATCATCTGCAATAGGGTAGCGCGTTTGTGAAATGGCTTTAAAGGTCTCTTCGCGGTTTTCAATGCCGAGTTTTATGCGCTGGGTCCAATTATTGGCAAGTTGTGATGAGTGACCAAAGTAAGCGCGGCTTAAAACAGTTTTTTGCTCAAACTCACTGACCACATCTCCCCGATAATAAAGTGATTCGCGGCGCTCATCAGAGTAGCTTGTTGCGCCATAACTATAAGGTGTATCGATAGAAAAAAACGGGTAACTTACATCGATGTAATGACGCTTACCATCGTCGTTATCGGAATATTCTAGCCGCCCACGATAGCGGCTTGAAAAGATATTGGGATCATCATAAACAAATAGGTAACCGGTGCGGTCAGCATCATGCGTACGCGAGAACGACACGCGTTTACCCCAACCTAAAAAGTTTGACTCGCGAAATCCAAGGCTTGACTCATTTTCGCCACCGCTGCGGCTGAAACTTATTTCTGGCAGTAAGGTCCATAAATCGCGGGTGACAACATTAACGTGTACATTTCCGTCACAGTCAAGTTTGGCGTTAATACGGGCGTCATACAAATAACCTTGTTTACGCAGCAGTCGCTCAGACTCTAGTAATTTACGTGGATTGTAAACATCACCTTCTTTGAACAGTAAAACGCTATGTATTACATCCGGCTCAGTGGTCATGTGAGCACGATTAGCAAAGCGAAATAAAAAGTTATTTTCTTCTTCAAGCTCGGTATTAAATACATTGAGCTGCTCAAGTTTTATAGAAGTTATTTTGCTGCCTTCAGCAGCCTGCGGAAGTGGGTTATCGGTATCAAGTTGGCGGCGCAAATTGTTATCTTGGGATTTTAGTGTGCGCTGATTTTGACAATAGTTGCTATCGTCTATGTCTTGCTGTTCTGCATACACGTTCGTTACCAAGCTCACTGGCAACAAAATTAGTAGAGCAACGAAGTGCGACTGCTTAAAACCCATTTACACCCTTAGTTGATTGTTTCCTATACAGTCACTACATACCAAGCGTGGAAAAAAGTCTAGCTTATTATTGTAACTGTGTGACTAAATGCTGATAAAGCTCGCCTAATATCTCTGTAGCTTCTACGCCCTCAGCATTTATCCAAATACTTTCACTGTAATGTTCAAAGTTTAGATTAAAACTATGATCTGTAAAGTGAAATCTTAACTGATGTCGATCGGCTCCAGCATCAAAGTCGGCAATTTTTATTGCGGGTGTATGTAAAAACAAGGTAGCCCATAATTCAAAATCTTCGTCATGAGGAGGCTCGCTTGCTTGCACAATGATGACTGCATGTTCTGCATCAAAAGTAAGTTCAGTCATGGTAGTCCTAGTTTGCGGCTAAGTAGTCGCGGATAGTATTTAAAAATGGTGCGCCGTATTTATTTAGTTTAGTAAAACCAACACCCGACACTTTTAAGAACTCGCTATCATTAGTTGGCATAAGTTGCGCCATCTCAGCAAGCGTTTTATCGTTGAATACTACATAAGGTGGCACATCATCCGCATCAGCCAGTTCTTTACGTAAGGCACGTAATTTAGCAAACAGTTTTTTGTCGTAATTAAACTGGGCGAGTTTATCTTGGTATACGTGCTTGGCTTGTAAGCGAGGCTCGGCAAGTTGTAATGCATATTCACTTTTAAGTACTGCACGGGCGGCTTCGGTTAAACGTAACGATGAGCCTTGCGTGATGTCTTGGCTTAATAACCCTTGGTGAATAAGTTGCCTTAAAATACTTAGCCAAAATTCCACGCTGTGATCTTTACCAATACCATAAGTACTTAGCTGGTGGTGATTATTATCACGAATGCGGCTGGTATTTGCACCACGTAGTAGTTCAACAATATAGCCAATACCAAATCGTTGCTCGGCACGATACACACAAGATAGCGCTTGCTGCGCAACGAGTGTGCCATCAAAGCTGGTTGGTGGGTTTAAGCAAATATCACAGTTGCCACAGGTTTCGCGCTTATATTCACTAAAATAATTGAGTAAGATTTGTCTGCGACATGTTTGTGCTTCGGCAAAGCTGGCCATCGCATTAAAGCGCTGTTCTTCAACGCGGCGTCGTTGCTCGTCTTCAATATCTTCAAAAAAGCGCCGCACGCGCCCAATGTCAGCTGGATCAAAATACATAATCGCTTCTGCGGCAAGGCCATCACGACCAGCTCGGCCTGTTTCTTGGTAATAGGCCTCAATGCTTTTTGGAATATCGTAATGCACCACAAAGCGCACGTTTGGTTTGTTGATACCCATACCAAATGCAACCGTTGCAACCACAATTTGAATATCGTCTCGGGCAAAGCCTGATTGCACAAATTGGCGTTGCTCGTTACTCATGCCTGCATGATAGGCTGCGGCATTAAAACCTGCATCAGCAAGTTTTTCAGCAACATCGTCAACCCGTTTACGGCTGGTGCAGTAAATAATGCCGCTTTGATTCTGCTGCTCTTTTAAATAGCGAAGCAGTTGCACCATAGGTTTGAATTTTTCTTCAATGGTGTATCGAATATTAGGTCTATCAAAGCTGCCTGTGTGCACATACGGCTGGTTAAGCTGGAGCTGTTCGATTATATCGTAACGAGTTGCCTTATCTGCTGTCGCTGTAAGTGCCATCATAGGTACATGCATAAAGCGATGTTTTAACTCGTTGAGTCGACAATAATGTGGCCTAAAGTCATGGCCCCAATGAGACACACAGTGTGCTTCATCGATGGCAAAAAGTGCTAAATTAAGATGACTTAAACGTTCTAAAAATTCATGTTGCAACACTTTTTCTGGCGCCACATACAACAGCTTAATTTGCCCGTAGTGCAATTGCTGATATACCGCTTGCTGCTCTTCAAAGGGAAGGCTGTTATTAATATATGCAGCCTGTACGCCAAGCGCTCTTAGTTGGGCAACTTGGTCTTGCATCAGAGAAATAAGCGGCGAGATGACCACAGTCACACCATCGAGGATTAATGCTGGGACTTGATAGCATAAGGATTTGCCTCCACCTGTTGGCAGAAGTACAAGCGAGTCTTGTCCGTCTAGCGCTGCGGCTATAATCGCTTCTTGGCCATCACGAAAATCCTTGTAACCAAACACTTGTTTGAGTACGGCGTGTGGTGATCGAACGGGTGTGTTGGACATTGCGGTATTGGTATTCATCGCCGAGCATTTTAGTGGTTTTTTAAGGCGATGTCTTTAGCAATATACCAAATGACCTCAAGATGCAGAATTCAGCGTTTCACAGGTGCTGAATATCAAGGCGTTACTTTGCAACAATGGCAGTCCCTTTTTAGAAGTAAATACATGGGTTTATTTAACGCGTTTTGGTTGCGTCACTGCTTAGTGGGCGTAAAATAATGTTTTTAACCTACAAAGCCAAGCTTATGCCTACCAATATTGAACAGCGAAAAGGGGTTATTTTCGCATGTTTAGCTTTTTTTATGTGGGGTCTTGCACCCATTTACTTTAAGTTTTTGCAGCAAATATCTGCATTTGAAATCTTGATGCACCGCGTTATTTGGTCGGTGTTATTTTTACTTCTTATTATCGCAGCTCGTCATCAATGGCAGCGTATTCGTATTGTGCTTGGGCAACCTAAATTACTACTGATGTTGGTGATAACAGCCAGTTTACTAGGCTTTAACTGGGGCTTATTTATTTGGGCTGTGAACAATAATCATATGCTTGATGCAAGTTTAGGATATTACATCAATCCATTGCTCAATGTGTTACTTGGTATGTTGTTTTTAGGTGAGCGACTGCGTAAATGGCAAGGTGTTGCGGTAGGTTTAGCACTTTGTGGTGTGTTACTTCAACTTGTGAGCTTTGGTTCATTCCCCGTTGTTGCTTTCTCACTAGCCGGTTCGTTTGCCATTTATGGATTATTACGTAAAAAGCTGCCAATTGAATCATTACCAGGGTTATTGCTAGAAGCGCTTATTTTATTGCCTGTGGCGCTTATTTACTGGTGGTTGATGGCGCCTTCAGCAAGCTCTGATTTAACAGCGAATGATTGGCACATTAACCTGTTACTCATCAGTGCCGGAGTGGTAACAACCTTGCCGCTGTTATGTTTTACAGGTGCCGCAAAGCGCCTGCAGTACAGCACGCTGGGCTTTTTCCAATACATAGGTCCAAGTTTAATGTTTATACTTGCAGTGGCTTTTTACGGTGAAGTATTTGATGCTGAGCGTGTAGTGACCTTTGCGTGCATTTGGAGTGCGCTGGCACTATTTAGTTGGGACTCGTATCGACAAAGCCGTAAACAACGAAAGGCGCAATTAGAAGCGGTGACAAAGCCTGTTTAGGCTTTAGCTAACTAACTTATTGCGTCCAGACTCTTTTGCTTGATAAAGCTTTAAATCAGCCTGTTTAATCAGTTCATCTAGACTGTAAATAGGCTGATGATGAAAGCCTATGGATAAAGTAAAATGAATTTGCTCTTTACTAAACTCTGGGCTGTGCTTTTCAATAAAAGCGCGAAATTTTTCTAGGCGTTGTAATGCTTCTTCTGGATCTTGATCTGCAAAATACACGGCAAACTCTTCACCACCAAAGCGGCCTACTAAATTATCTGCAAAATATTGGGTCATGTGATGTGATAACGCTTTGAGCACTTCATCACCTGCATCATGGCCATAATTATCATTAATAGATTTAAAATGATCAATGTCGATCATGCCAAGGGATACCGACGAGCCAGCTTGTTTAGCGGCTTTTAAATGTCTATTTGCTTCACCGAAAAAGTAACGTCGGTTTGGTAGTTTAGTTAGGTAATCGGTATTTGCTTGTAAACGAATCGTTTTGATGTTTTCAAGCATGTCGACGTTTTGGCTTAGTCGACAGTAGAATTCTTCATTATTAAATGGCTTTCGTAGGTAATCGTCTGCGCCTGATTTTAAAAAACGCGTTGATAGATGCAAAGTATCATAAGCAGAAATACCGATAATTGCTTTTTCATCGTTGGAGTATAAACGGCGTATTTCAACACAGAGCTCAGCACCGCTCATGTTCGGCATTTCGTTATCAGTTATTATCACTGAAATTGTTGGGTTTTCAGCTAATACTCTGAGAGCATCGACGCCATCAACGGCTTCAATTGTCTGGTATTTGTGGCGAGCTAATAAATGACAAATTAGCTGACGAGTTGCTTTTGAATCATCGACCACTAACACCAGTATTTGCTCATTGCGAGGTAAACGCGCCAGTTGTTTTTCTAGGTATTGATAGGCTTGTTTATTTTCTTTGGTAATGTAATCAATGATTGGGTGCTTTTCGACGATATTACGCGTGGTTTCGTCAAGGTTACCGGTCATAACAATAGTCGGTATATCGGCTGCGATGGTGCAGGGGACGGCTTCACCTAAAGGTGCGTCTGGGAGAATAAAATCAACCACAGCACAAAAATAATTGTGCTTACTTATAAGCTTTTTTGCTTCGGCTAGATTACCTGCAATGTCAGCTTCATAGCCAACTTTTTGCGCGATATGTTTTTGCACTCGCGCAATGGTTGGCGTATCTTCAACTATTAGTATTCTTCGAGTCACAGCTTGCCTTGTAATAACTTATTGGCGAAACAAAAGTTATTACAAGTTTTAACCCTAAAAGGGTAAAAAAGCAAATCGTTATAAGCTATCTGACTCAGAATAATACTCAACACTTTGCGGTGTAGGACTGGCAATACGTGAACGACCAAACAAAGTGTGAAACTTCGTTTTACAGGTTGTTTGTTTTAGGTATTTCATCCAAGCGCGTTCAACTGGGTTTGTTGCTTCAAGGTTACCGGTAACAACTTGCACAAATTGAGTTTGAAATTCATTTTGTGGTTCTAGGGTTTTGTTGTATAAACCCTTTAATACAACACCATGCTGTTCGAGAATGTCGGCTTCTAGCAAAGTGAAGTGACCACTACGACCAAAACCGCGTGGGAAGTTTTGATCATCATAAAATTGACGTTGGCTTGCAAATGCCTGACGAAGTGATGAAATGTCATTGCTCATGGCTTTATCCTCATGCCCTAATTTCTTGCAGGAGTATGGATCAAGTTGTCGATTTTATTAAACAAGTTATTTTTATCGTAAGGGTAAAAAATGGATATCGATTTATTGAAGACTTTTGTCGAAGTGGTTCGTACTCGCCATTTCGGCAAAGCAGCTGAAAATTTATATATTACGCAGTCTGCAGTGAGTTTTCGAATCAGGCAGTTAGAGCAAGGTTTAGGCGTTAACTTATTTATTCGTCAACGTAACAATATTCAGTTAACAGCACCGGGTGAGCGATTGCTGCCACATGCGCAAATGATCATTACCGGCATGCAACGTGCAAAAGTTGATGTGGCGCTTGCTGATAATATGCATAAGCAAATTAGTTTAGCAGGTACACCTAATATTTGGGATGCTTTTTTACAGTTTGGGATCACAAATATTGTTTCTGCCATGCCGGGTGTATCGTTAGTCGCTGAAGTAAAAGCACAACAAGAAAGTACTCGCTTACTATTAGAGCGTACATTAGATTTAGCGGTACTGTTTGATCCTCCTAAAGTGGATGAGCTAGTTGTTGAACGAATTTGTGAGCTGCCAATCATTCCTGTGAGTGCTTTTGAAACAGCTAACAGCGAGAACTTTTTCGACAATCAATATGTTTATGTTGATTGGGGTACTACCTTTTCTTTGTGGCATGCTCGTGAGTTTAACGGCCACGCGCCTCCTTACTTTAGAACCAGCACAGGGCGTATTGCTCTTGATTTAATTTTGAAGTGCGGTGGTAGTGCGTTTATTCCTAAGTTATTAGTAGAAGAGCAGTTAAAAGCGGGTGATTTATACCATGTTGAAGATGTTGCTCATACCTCGCGAGATGTGTTTGTTGCTTACCACAGAGATAATGAACAGACACCTCTTTTAGAAAAGTTGGTAACCTTACTAACTGAGCTGCAAATAAAAACTTAAAATTTATTTAAATTAGCTTTTATAAAAACTTAACCGTGAAACAGTAAGTTACGTTTTTATTTCAGAAATAATTATATTTCGTGAAGCTAAATTGACGATTTTGTTTCAATTGTCATCTTTTTGTCATTTTTCGCTGTCACACTGCGCGCATTGAAACACAACATGTGTTTTTTGTTGCGATTATTGAGGAAACGACATGAAATTTGCAAAGTCTAGCTTATTCCTAGCTTTATTTGGTGGCTTATCTTTTTCTGCATTAGCTGATGTAGATGTATATGGTAAAGCAAACGTGACTGTTCAATCATCAGATGATGGCGAAGGGTCTTTCACAGAAATTAAAAGCAATAACTCACGTTTTGGCTTAAAAGGCTCAGAGAAAATCTCTGAAGGCTTAGAAGCGGTTTATAAATTTGAGTTTGGTGTTGACGTATCTGACGCTGATTCAAAAGGCGACAATGATGACAACATCACTGCACGTAACCAATATGTAGGTCTTAAAGGCAGCTTTGGTCAGGTTGTTATCGGTCGTAACGATACAGCTATGAAGCAATCTCAGGGTAAAATTGATTTATTCAATGACCTTGAAGCAGATATCAAAAATGGTTTCAAAGGCGAAAACCGTTTAGGTGACACAATTTCTTATGCTTCTAAAGATTTCAGTGGCTTCAAAGTATTAGCAACGTATGTGGCTGAAGATGATGTAGATGCTGATAACGGTTACTCAGTAGCGCTAACTTACGGCGATGCAAAACTTAAAGAAAGCAAACTTTATGCATCAATTGCAGCTGACAGCGAAGTAAAAGGTTACGACATTGTTCGTGCAACAGTGCAAGGTAAAGTTGGTGACTTCAAACTAGGTGCTATGTACCAAACACAAGAGAAAGTGGATGGTAGTGCAGAAGCTGATGGTTACTTAGTAAATGCTGCTTACCAAATGAATAGCAACACTTTCAAAGTACAATACCAAGTAATTGACTTTGATGAAGGCGATAAGAAAACAGCTATCTCTGCAGGTGTTGATCACAAGCTTAGCAAAAACACGAAAGTATTTGGTTTCTACTCAACGTTTGATACAGATAATCAAGTTGACCAAGATTACTTAGGTGTTGGTATTGAATACAAGTTCTAATCCAACCCTTGGATAACTCCCTAACTTGTCAGCCCAGCTTATTAGCTGGGCTTTTTTATTGTTTAGTAGGAAATTTATAAATCAGATTGCGCTTTGATTTGCGATCAAGCCTGTGCGTAGTTTGATTTGCCAGCAAGCCAACGTTGAATCAATTTATCGGTAAGCTCTGGATAGTCGTTCAAAATTTTGAAGGCAATGGGTCTTACATGGTCGAGTGTTTGTTTGTCGCGGTTTAGGTCAGCAATTTTAAATTCAGCTAGGCCTGTTTGTTTGGTTCCAAGTACTTCGCCTGGGCCACGAATTTCAAGATCTCGTTCAGCAATCACAAAACCATCATTACTTTCACGAAGCACCCCTAAGCGTTTTTGCGCTGTGGCTGACAATGGTGCATGATAAAGTAAAACACAGTGTGATGCAGTTGCCCCGCGACCAACACGACCACGCAGCTGGTGGAGTTGTGCAAGCCCCAGCCGTTCAGGGTTTTCAATAATAATAAGGCTAGCATTAGGCACATCAACACCCACTTCAATCACCGTTGTGGCAACGAGTACATGAATATTACCTGCTTTAAACTCGCTCATAATGGCTTGTTTTTCAGTGGCTTTCATTCGGCCATGTACTAAGCCGACGTTTAGTTCGGGTAGTGCTGCTTTTAATTGCTCTGCGCTATCTTCTGCGGCTTGGCATTGTAGCACTTCAGATTCATCAATCAGGGTGCAAACCCAATACACTTGCCGGCCTTGATCTGTACATGCGGTTTTAACGCGTTGAATGATTTCGTCTCGACGGGCATCAGGAATAGCCACCGTTGTAATGGGCGTTCTACCCGGTGGTAATTCATCAATTACTGAGGTTTCTAAGTCTGCGTAGGCTGTCATGGCTAAAGTACGCGGAATAGGCGTTGCAGTCATCACTAATTGGTGTGGGTAACAGTCACCAAAACGGCCTTTTTCACGCAGTGATAAGCGCTGATGAACACCAAAGCGGTGTTGTTCATCGATGATGATTAGCACCAGATTATTAAACTCGACCTGCTCTTGGAATAACGCATGGGTGCCAACAATCATTTGTGCTTCCCCTGAGGCTATTTTTTCAAGAGTGGTTGAGCGCTCTTTACCTTTGCTTTTACCACCTAACCAAGCGACTTCAATGCCTAATTGATTAAACCATTGGCTAAAGTTGATGCCATGCTGCTCGGATAAAATCTCAGTAGGTGCCATTAAAGCTACTTGGTAGCCTTCGCTGATCGCGGTGAGTGCACTAAGTGCTGCAACTAAGGTTTTACCTGAACCTACATCGCCCTGTACTAAGCGCATCATCGGAAACGGGTGTTGTAAGTCACCTTTTATTTCTGCCACGACACGACTTTGCGCGTTGGTTGGGCTGAAGGCTAAATTTGCTAAAAACTGTTGCTCAAGTTGGTTATGGGGCTTTAAAGGGACTGCTTTTACGGCTTGCCCTTTTTGGCGTAACTTTAAAAGGCTTAAATTTTGCGCAAGTAACTCTTCAAACACTAACCGTTGCTGGGCAGGGTGCATACCTTGTTCAAGGGCGGTTAAATCAACATCGTTTTGTGGGCGATGTAAGGTCATTAACGCATCGGCTAAGCTCATTCCGGTTGGTTGAAACTGTTCTGGTAGTAATTCTTCTACCGGGTATTTAGACAATAGCGCAAGCGCTTGATCGCTAAGCGCGCGAATAGATAATTGTTTTAGCCCTTCGGTAACAGGATAAACCGGCGTGAGCGTGGTATTTGTAGGTTGCTCTGAAGGGGTATCCGATAGGCTGTATTCAGGGTGCGTCATTTCAAAACCAACACGACCACGGCGTATTTCACCAAAGCAGCGAATGATCTTACCTGCACTTAAAGCATTTTTTTGAGCTGCGCTAAAGTTAAAAAAACGCAGCGTTAAACGGCCCGTGCCATCGTTAATTTGGCAAACCAGCATGCGTCTTTTACCAAAGGTGATTTGGCTGGTTTCAATGGTGGCTTCAACACTAACATGGCTATGCGGTTGTAGTTCGCAAATTGGGTGAATACGGGTGCGGTCTTCATAGCGGTGAGGCAAATGAAACAGCATGTCTTGCACCGTATGAATATTTAGCTTAGCGAGGCGCTCGGCCATTTTCGGGCCGACGCCTTTTAATTCTGTGATTGGGTATAATGCTAAGCTAGGGTGACTCAAAGGTGACTCAAATTGTTAATTAGTAGACTATTTTTTCAGTTTACTTGCACTCGTTAGAGGCATCAAGCGATTGCGTATGTTTTAAGGTATGCCAAAACGCTTCATCAGCAACAATGTCGCCGTTTTCATCAAGCTCAGGATAAGGCAGTTCCTTTTCTCGGCATTGCTCAGCAATAATAGGGTGGCAGCCTTCAAATAAAATACGATGCTTAACTTTAGCATCAAGCATATTGCGGTCGTAGAGCCCGGCTACTTCTCTTTGGCGCTGTGCTTCAAATAGAATAAGTGCAGCAGCAACAGATACATTAAGAGACTGCACCATGCCTTGCATTGGAATGATGATGTGCTTATCGGCATGTTCAAGTGCCCGAGGTGAAATTCCATCTCGCTCTTGGCCAACAATAACAGCTGTCGGTTTGGTGTAATCAATGTCACGAAAATCAACGGCATCATCACTGAGATTAGTTGCTAAAATTTGTACCTCAGGATTATGGGCACGCATTGTGGCTACAGCCTCATCAATATTGCGGTGCAAATGAGTTTCAAGCCAATTCTTACTACCGCCTGAGGTATTGTTAGTTAACCACTTTTGGTTATCGGGCCACACTGCATGTACATGATGACACCCCGTGGCATCTGCTGTGCGGGCAATGGCTGATAAATTATGATGTTTATGTACTTCTTCTAAACAAACCGTTAGGTCCGTTTGGCGGCGATCTAACACGCGCTTTACACGCTCAAAGCGAGTTGTATCCATAGTTGTGTGCTCGTTGACGGATTCTAATTGGCGCTGATTATACCCTAGGGAACAACAGCACGGCTAATTGGGTTTTGAAGTGAGATCAGCGTTTCTGTTGATTGAATAGCTTCAATCGCTTGGATTTTATTGATCAGTACATCTTGTAAGTGATCAATTGAGCGAGCCATCACTTTAATAAAAATACTGTAATTTCCCGTGGTGTAATAGGCTTCAACCACTTCTTCTAGCTCTTTTAGGTGCAGCAAGGTTTGCGGATAATCACGGGCGTTATTGAGGTTAATACCAATAAAACAACAGACATCATAACCAAGTTGTTTAGCATTAATACTCACTTGTGTGCCTGTAATAATACCTGCTTGTTTCATTTTTTCGACTCGTACATGAATAGTACCCGCGCTCACAGCAAAGCGTTTAGCAAGTTCTGCATACGCTGTTCGGGCATTTTCCATTAATGCGTTAAGGATGTTTTTATCGAGATTATCGATTTGATAATTTTCCATAGTATTTCTTGTTGCTAATTGTTGAATCAGTAATTTTTATAGCATTATTTTTATGAAAATTTCAATGTTAAGTTCTTTTTGTTGATGGTTATTGAAAATAATCTTGTTTTAGTTGAGGATTGCTTTATCGGAGAAAGCCAAGCAGCGGGCTTTTCTCATAAAGCAAGTAACAATAACTGGGAATGAGGCCAATTATTATGAGTTCACACTATCTGCAGCAACAGCAGCAAATTAGTAAAGTAAAACAGTTCTTTTCAAGCCAATTAGAACAACAATTAGGGTTAGTTGAAGTACAAGCACCAATCTTGGCAAAGGTGGGCGATGGTATTCAAGATAATCTAAGTGGTACTGAAAATGCTGTATCGGTCGCAGTAAAAACAATTCCTGGTAGTCAATTTGAAGTAGTTCATTCTTTAGCTAAGTGGAAGCGTAAAACCTTGGCTGATTACGGTTTTTCAGTAGGTGAGGGGCTCTATACGCATATGAAAGCGCTTCGCCCTGATGAAGAGTCACTTAGCCCAATTCATTCAGTGTATGTTGATCAATGGGATTGGGAAAAAGTAATTTGCGAGAGCACGGAGCTTACTCTTGATAAGCTGAAAGAAACTGTTACATCACTTTATCAGGCGATTAAAGCAACCGAGCGCTTTGTAGCGAGTGAATTTGATTTAACGCCGTTTTTGCCTGAGCAAATCACCTTTATACATAGTGAGCAGTTGCGCCAGATGTATCCTGACTTTACTGCGAAACAACGTGAAAAAGCGGTGGCGCAAGAATACGGTGCAGTATTCTTAATTGGTATTGGTGGCACACTTGCCGATGGTAAAATTCATGACGTACGAGCACCAGATTATGACGATTGGTCAACGCAAACATGCAGCAAATTTGCAGGCTTAAATGGTGATATTTTAGTTTGGAATCCTGTGCTTGAAGATGCTTTTGAAATATCTTCAATGGGCATTCGCGTAAGCCCTGATGCTTTAGCTACTCAGTTAGCGATTACTGGCGATCAGGCTCGCTTAGAGTTTGATTGGCATAAACAGCTACTTGCGAAAAAGTTTCCGCAAACAATAGGTGGTGGTATTGGTCAATCTCGACTGGCTATGTTGCTGTTACAAAAGCAGCACATTGGACAAGTACAAGTAGGTGTTTGGCCTGAACAACTAAAACAGCAAGTGGAAGGAATTCTTTAAATTAAGATTAATGACCCTGGTAAAAAGAGGCTTTAAGCCTCTTTTTTATTAACTGGTTTTGAACTCTACCTCAACCTTGTTTTCTTCAAGCTTGACCTTACACGGTGGGTATTGGCGGTTTGTACGCAATACTTTGTCGAAAATATGAATTTCTACACCAGAGTGCAGTGTTTTATTAACAATGAGCTTTGCGTCTTCAAGTAAGTCATGTAGGTGGTTCTCAAGCGTTGATAGTTTTTTTTCTAACATTTCAGCTTGCTCACAGTAATGCATTTGTGTGGCACCTATTTTAGCGAGTAACAGTTTTTTCTTCTCAACATCTTTTACTTGATCCGCTTTTTCTATTGCTTCTTGAAGAGTGTCGAGTTGTGAGTCTGTCTGCGCAAGATCTTTTAGGCATTGATCTGTTTGTGCGGTGACGTCGGCACCTGATGCTGCTAAGTTTATTAACATTTTTGCGCCAGATTCATTGCCAATTTCACCAGCAATAACCATTTGTGCATCTAAAATCTCACCGCCAAACAGTTTGCCCTGTGGGTTATCCTCTTGACCAACTTGTAACAGCTTAGTGGCCTTCATGACACAGTGGCTAGATTGACGTTCAATAAGGATATTATTCGCTTCTAAGTAGCAGTATTGGCCATGAGATAAGTGAATATCACCTTGGCAAATAATATTACAGGAAAGACTTTTATCTTCTAGCTGATGACCAATGACGCCTTGCTTTATTGTGATGTTGCCAGCGGCGGATAAGTTACCTGACTCAACGGTGCCCATTACGGTAATGTCGCCTTTGGCGTTAATACGCATGCCCGGTTCAACGTTGTGAGTAACAATGACGCTACCTTCAAAGTCTACGTGACCACTTTTTACGTTTACATCGGCGATAGTAAAAATATCATCTACGCGCATTCCGTTGGCGATCTCAACCGGCACACCTGCAATGACAGAAATAAGTTCTAGTGGGTTGTTTTTAGAGATTTCGGTGCCTTCACCTGCGACCAAAGTGAGGCTCTCTCCCGGTTTGGCGGGAAGTACATCGCCTGTTACTGTAAAGCCTTCTTTTCCTGGAGTCGCTGGAATTTGCTTAATCAACAGCACGCCGGGCTCAACGCTAGCTAATTTACCAAAATCACGCATATCAACAGTGCCATCTTCGCGAAGTTTTGGTTTTTTTAGGCGATCTTTTAGTGTTTCGACTTGTGGCACAAACTTGGATGGCTGACCATCAATTGGAAGACGGCCTTTTGCTAGAACACCTTCTGTTTTGGTGCCTGCTGGTAATTCAAATTGCTGTTGTAATAACTTTTCTAAAAATGCCTGTTTGTAACCTCGTGCTACACCTGCTTTTATTAGCTCTTTTTTGGCGTCTTCTAAGCTCATAACTTTGCCGCCTTCAGCGACTGTTAATTCGCCTATCGCCTGCATTTTGTCATCACTTATTTTTACTTCTAGGGTTGCATCATGTTTAGAGGCAACAACGAGCGTACGCTCATTCGATTCACTTTTAAAAAAGTTATTAATAGAGTCGTGATCAACTCGGCACTCACTATAAGGTGATTTCTCAAGTGCTTCGATGATAAATGCAGCACTTGGTGGCGAATGTTCATGAACATCTAATAAAACGTTGCCATTGTGAGCGAGCTTAAACACGTGGAGATCCTTTTATACAACAATAGTGAAAGGGTTACTTAGTAAACCCAAACCATCTCAAAAATTTAGCTTCTAACTGGTATTCAAGCGCTTCTAATAAGGTTTTGATTCACATAATGGTAAAAATCAATAACGCAATATAAATCGCTTTTAAACCAATCGTTTGAACATTTCTTTGAGCCTAATGTTTATCGGTGGTACTTCTTCAAATAAATTGCCAACAAAGGCAAAGTAATACGTTGATATTAAGCCTATTTAAAATGCAAACTATGACATTTTGAGGTGATCTGAATACCTTTACTATACAGATTGCTAGAGAATCGTTGGTGAGTCAAGAATTTCGGATGAGGTAAAATAGAAATTTGTCAATAAAAGTGCCAGCAACAAATAGCTGCTGGCATAGCTGATTAGTTTGTTGAAGGCAACTCCATGATACCGTCAATCTCAATTTGCACACCTTTTGGTAAAGCGCTAATACCAATTGCAGCGCGTGCAGGGTAAGGCTGCTTGAAGTATTGGCTCATAACTTCGTTAACAATCGCAAAGTTTGATAAGTCAGTTAAGAAGATATTTACTTTCACCATATCTTGAATTTGACCACCAGCAGCTTGGCAAACAGCAGATAAATTTTTGAATACTTGGTGCGTTTGTTCAGTAAAGTCTTCTGAGATCACTTCCATTGTTTCTGGCACTAATGGAATTTGACCTGATAAATAAACAGCCGTGCCTACTTTAACTGCTTGGCTGTAAGTACCGATTGCTGCAGGCGCATTATCAGTAGAAATAAATGATTTGTTCATAATTATCCTTGTTACTTTTTACGATAGACTCTTTGTACATCAGGCATCACGCGAATGCGGCGCATAATGTTGGCAACGTGAATACGGTTTTTAACCGTGATACCTAGGTCTATCATGTATAAATTGCTTTCTTTTTCATCGGTGGCTATCTCAACTATGTTAGCTTGGGTTGAGGCTACAACATTGGTTAATTTAGCCAGCGCACCCTGATGATTGATGATCTCAATACGCAGAGCGGCTATATATTCTTTTTCTGGGTTATCGTCCCATTTTACAACTAAGTATTTTGAGCGTTCTTTTTCCCAGCCTCGAATGTTCTTACATTCTTGGCGGTGGACAGTCAGACCCTTACCTTGGCTGATATGAGCTGTGATGGCATCACCTGGTACAGGACGGCAGCATTTAGAATAGTTAACTAACATGCCTTCTGTGCCTATGATTGTTGCTTTGGCTTTTTTGGCGATGTCGTTTATATCTTCAACATCGTCTTGCATCAAGCGTTTAGCAATTAATACGCTCATAAGATTACCTGAACCAATCTCTACGAGTAATTCAAGTAAAGTATTTAGATTATGTTCTTGTAATACTCGACGGATATTTTCATCTGGGATGTCATCTAATTTTGACTCACCAAGTGCAGAATCTAATAAACGGCGACCAAGCAACATCGCTTCTTCATGTTGTTGGCTTTTCAGATAGTTACGTATACCTAAACGTGCTTTACCAGTTACAACAAAGTTTAGCCACGTCGCATTTGGGTGCGCGCCAGAGCTGGTGATTACCTCAACAGTTTGCCCAGTATCGAGAGGTTTGCTCAAAGGGTGAGGTTTACGGTTTACTCTTGCACCCACACAGGTATTACCTACGTCTGTATGTACTGCATATGCAAAGTCAACAGCGGTTGCTCCCATTGGGAGCTCAACGATACGGCCATCTGGCGTGAAAACATAAATTTCCTCTGGGAAGAGTTCAGTTTTAACGTTTTCTACAAATTCAAATGATGAACCAGCACTTTGTTGCAATTCAAGTAAGCTTTGCATCCATTGGCGAGCGCGTTGTTGCGCAGTATGTCCTGCGTTATCACCGGCTTTTTTATACATCCAATGTGCCGCTACCCCTTTGTCTGCCATATGATCCATATCGTGAGTGCGAATTTGAATCTCAACAGGAATACCATGCGGCCCAACCAAAGAGGTATGTAAAGATTGGTAACCGTTGGTTTTAGGAACCGCTATATAATCTTTAAAGCGGGTTTCAATTGGCTTATAAAGGTTATGTGCCACACCTAGTACGCGGTAACAGGTATCCATGTTATCGACATTGATCCGAAACGCGTAAATATCCATCACTTCGTTAAATGACAGCTCTTTATTTAGCATCTTCTTGTAAATGCTATATAGATGCTTTTCTCGGCCAGAAATGGTGGCGTCGATACCTGATTCTTCTAAGCGTGCTTCTATTTCTGTTTTAATATTGCTAATGACTTCTTTTCGGTTTCCACGGGCTTTGATAACCTCTGATTTCAAAGCGCGATGACGCATTGGGTATAACGCTTGAAAACCTAAATCTTCCAATTCGTTTTTAATATCATGGATACCTAAGCGATTGGCTATCGGGGCATAAATTTCGAGAGTTTCACGGGCAATACGACGGCGTTTGTCTGGGCGAAGTGCGCCTAAGGTGCGCATGTTGTGAGTTCGGTCAGCAAGTTTAATTAAGATCACGCGAATATCTTGGGTCATCGCCATGATCATTTTTCGATAATTTTCAGCCTGAAATTCTTTTTTATCTTTAAAGCTGAGTTTATCTAGCTTACTCACTCCTTCAACAAGCTCAGCAACGGTCTCGCCAAAAATTTCGGCTAAGTCTTGCTGGCTAAAATCGGTATCTTCAATCACATCATGCATCAGGGCTGCCATGAGTGTTTCATGGTCTAAGTGCATGCCGGCAAGTATTTGTGTAACTTCAACTGGATGAGTGATGTAAGGCTCGCCGCTTGAGCGAGTTTGGCCTTCGTGAGCTTCACGGGCGACCACGTATGCTTTTTGAACCAGCTCTATTTCAGCAGGTGGCAAATATTCGGTTATTTTCTTTTTTAGGCCTTCGAATAGATACAAAGTCACACTCCAATGCGCAAATGAAGTAAATCGGTAACGGTATGAATAGAATATACGATGAAAAGAAGGGCTTGCCAACGGCTAGTGTTGAAATACTAGCCGTTAAGCTAAATCAAAGCAGGGCGCTTGATTATTGGTTGCCACCAACGATAGCAGCAACAGCAGCCATTTCTGCTGCTTCTTGATGTTGTTGCTCTTCACGGTCGATCAGGTCCATAGACGAGCTATTTACTAACCCTTTCTCAATTTCACGTAGAGCAATTACAGTAGGTTTATCATTTTCAGCATCAACGAGTGGATCTTTACCACCAACCGCGATTTGGCGGGCACGACGAGCCGCAACTAAAATTAAGTCAAAACGATTACCAATTGCATCTACTGCATCTTCAACAGTTACGCGAGCCATCTTAGCACTCCAAATAAATTCTTAAGCAAAGGCGTAGTTTACTGTACCAAGTTAAATTCGCCAATAGCTTGTGGTTAATTTTTATCTTATTCTTAAAAAAGTATTATTTAAGTAAGTTCTCTAATAGCGCCTGATGGCGCACAGTTTGGCTTTTTAACGATAAACGTTTAGCCATCACGATCGTTTCGATTTCTGAAAGTGCAGTTTCAAAGTCATCGTTTACAACAACGTAATCATATTCATTGTAGTGGGAAGTTTCAGATTGTGCTTTTGCCATCCGTCCGGCAATTACTTCTTGTGAATCTTGACCACGATTATTTAAACGTGATTCAAGTTCTTCTTTTGACGGCGGAAGAATAAAGATAGTCTCAACATCATCAACTAATTTACGAATTTGCTGAGCACCTTGCCAGTCAATATCTAAAAATACGTCGATTCCAGCGTCTAACTGACTCTCGATTGCTTGTTTAGAAGTACCGTAGTAATTATCAAAAACTTGCGCCCATTCAAAAAAGTCATTTTTCTCGATCAATGCTTTAAACGCTTCAACAGAAACAAAATGATAGTGAACACCGTTTTCTTCACCTGGTCGAGGTGAACGAGTCGTGTGTGATACTGACACTTTCATATCGTTGTGTTTTTTTAGTAAAGCACTTATAAGACTTGATTTTCCTGCACCAGAAGGAGCCGATAAGATAAATAAATTTCCGCGAGTTTGCGCCATGATCTGTCTCTAATAAAAAATAAATAGGCTTGGACTATTGCTAACCCAAGCCTTTAATTTATCCATTGTACTTTATTTCGCTAAATGCGCTCAAGTTCACACAAGCGAACCTTTAACATTAAGGAATAAGCTGTATAGATAATCTAAACAGTCTTTTGCAAATTAGATTTTTGCGAAAGCGTCTTGTAGTGGAGGTACTACTTGCTTCTTACGGCTTAATACACCATCTAACCAAACGCGACCGTCTTCTGATTTAACATCATAAGCAGCTTCGATTACTGCTACGTCATCAGACGCAATTAGCATTTCAGAGCCTTCTTTCATGATATCAGTTAACAGGAGTAATACTGAGTGGCGGCTGCCTTCTTCTTTAAGCTTTGCGATGTCTGCTTCAAGATCTGCTTTGATTTCATCAAATACAGCAAGGTCGATAACTTCTAGCTGGCCAATACCTACTAGCTTACCGTTCATATTGAAGTCTTTGAAATCACGCATTACTAAATCGCGTGCTGGCGTGCCTTCAACTGCTGATTTAACCTTGAACATTTCCATGCCAAGTTCTTTGAAATCTTCAATACCAGCGATTTCAGCAAGTGCTTCAACACACTTGATATCAGCCGTTGTGCAAGTTGGTGATTTAAAGATCACAGTGTCGCTTAGGATAGCGCATAACATGATGCCTGCGATATCTTTTGGAATTTCTACATTGTAGAAGTCATACATCATTTTGATGATGGTGTTTGAACAACCAACTGGGCGGATCCAACATTCAAGTGGTGTTGACGATGTTAAGTCGCCTAGTTTGTGGTGATCAACAACACCCACAACACGTGCTTCATCGATGTCATCAGGTGCTTGTGTTTTTTCTGTGTGGTCAACGATATAAACGTCTTCGCCTGCGTAGCTAAGTTTTAGCTCAGGTGCTTCGAAACCGAATTTATCTAGGATAAATTGTGTTTCAGGTGATACTTCACCTAAACGCGTCGGGATCGCAGGTTCATTGATCTGGTTTTTTAAGTAAGCAAGCGCAATTGCACCGCAAATTGAATCTGAATCAGGGATCTTATGACCCACTACATACATTGACATTGACGGAACTCCTTTAAATTTGGCGGATATTTTAGCAAAGTATCGACAGATTGATACATAACAGACATGAAATTTTGTTGATCAATTACAACTGCCAATTAATGTCCTTTTTGGTTACACTTTAAGATATTGAAAACTGAGGAAGATACTGATGCGTTTGAGCCGAAAAGCATGGAATAATGTGGTGATTATTTCGATGCTACTGATGATTTTTTTCTTCAATGGCCTACATAAAAAGCTCAATACTCAGCCCGTTGAAGAAGGAGTGCAAGCGTTACTCCCAGAGCAAAGCTTCATTTTGGCGATGGCATTTCCAGAATTAAAAATAGAGCGTATCGGCACCTCTTGGCGTAGCCAGTCATTGCAAGAAGCCTCTTGGCAAGGCGATGAACAACAGCTCGAACAACTCGTTGAGCTTTGGCAACATCAAAAACTCACTATTGCCAGTATTCCTGTTAGTCAAATTTCTCAGTCGTCAGCAGATTATGTTGCTTCTGTGTGGTTAGCCGGGGAGCAATTGCCTGCTGTTTATCAGTTGTACCATATAGATAGTAAATATTATTTATTAGATAAGCGGTTACAGCGGGTGTTTGTGCTTGAGCAAGCTGATGCCGCTAAGTTATTTCCGTTATACCCGTTTTAAGAGAGTCTCAGATGCCTGAATTACCTGAAGTTGAAGTGAGTCGGTTGGGGATCACCCCACATGTACTGGGTCAAACTGTTGCTAAAGTAAATATTCACAATGCGAGCATGCGTTGGCCAGTGCCGGATGATGTCTATCAATTACAAGGCCTTAAAGTGACATCAATTGAGCGCAGAGCAAAATATTTACTACTCGGCTGTGAGCTCGGTAGTGTTATTTTGCACTTGGGGATGTCGGGTAATTTGCGTGTTGTTAATGCAGATGAACCATTGAAAAAACACGATCATATTGAGTTTATTTTGGCTTCAGGTAAAGCGTTGCGGCTTAACGATGCTCGTCGCTTTGGTGCTTGTTTATGGCAGGCGCCAGGTGAATGCCATACTTTGTTGAGTAAGCTTGGGCCGGAGCCATTAACAGATGAGTTTGTTGCACAGCGTGTTTACGAACAGTCGAGAAACAAAAAAGTACCGATTAAACAGTTTATTATGGATAACGCGGTGGTAGTTGGTGTAGGTAATATCTACGCTAATGAATCGTTATTTAAAGCGGGGATCCATCCAAAGCGAGAAGCTGGCAAGGTTTCTTTGCAGCGTTATCAGCAATTAGTGCCTATTATTAAAGAGACACTCGCTGCAGCCATCACGCAAGGCGGCACAACGTTAAAAGATTTTGCTCAAAGTGATGGTAAGCCAGGTTATTTTGCCCAGCAATTACTGGTGTATGGCCGCAAAGGTGAGCCATGTGTTAATTGCGAGGAGCCATTAAAAGAAATTAGATTAGGACAAAGAAGCACAGTGTACTGCTCTAATTGTCAAAAATAACAACGAATCCCTCATCTATGTAGTATTGCAACAGATAGCAAGATAGAGACAGGCTTAAGGAATGAGAAGGTTGTATGCTATTAAACAAATACCTCATAGGATATGTGTTGGTAATGGTGCTTGTTGGTTGCTCAAAAGAGCAACCAAACGAGGTAATTGAAGAAGTTGTTACTGCTAAGGTCAAACAGTTTGATGTGCCATTATACGGAAACTACGTGGCACGCACAGATGCGTCGCTGGATGTTGAAGTACGCGCGCGGATCACAGGCTTTGTAGAAAGTGTTGAGTTTGTCGAAGGAAGCTGGGTTGATGAAGGGGATTTGCTCTATACCATTGACGATAGACCCTACCGAGCCAAGCTTAATCGCGTTAAAGCGGCGCTGCAAAAAGACCAAGCAGCGTTGGCTAAAGCCAAACGGGATGTAACTCGATTAAAACCCCTTTACGAGCAAGATGCAGCAAGCCAGCTCGACTACGACAACGCTATTTCTATTCAAGAGCAAGCGCAAGCGTCATTATCAGCAACCCAAGCAGAGCTTGAAGAAACGAAGCTCGAACTCGAATATACCCGCATTACAGCGCCAATTAGTGGCATGGTAGGTAGCTCTGAAGCTGATTTAGGTGCGCTAGTCGGCACTAACGGTATTTCTTTGTTAACCACTATTCAGCAAATAGATCCTATCTACGTTAATTTTAATATGTCGGCACTTGATTACTTAAACGCAAAACGCCGTATGAGTAGTTTGATGGATCAGCTACAAGCCGAACAAAAAGGTAAAGCGCTTGAAGGATTCGTGCGTATTTCTTTGCCAGATGGCAGCGAATATCGCTACTGGGGTGATGTGAGCTTTACTGACCCTAAGATTAGCCCGAAAACAGGCACCTTTAAAGTACGGGCACAATTACCCAATCCCGACAGTGAGTTATTACCAGGCCAATATACTAAAGCGCGTATAAAGTTGTCGCAGATCAGTAACGCCATTGTAGTACCTGAAGAGGCTACGCAAGTTGAGCAAGGTGGTATTTATGTGATGGTGGTGCTTGATTCAGGTGTGATAGAGCGGCGCTTTATTGTTGTTGAGCATTATGGTGAGCAAGGTATTGTGGTCAGCGGTGGCTTGAGTGCGGGTGAACTAGTCGTGGTTAAAGGCTTGCATCGTATTCGTCATGGCCAACAAGTGAAAGCGATTTCACTCGAGGAGTTTGAAAAGCATCAACTAACCCCAAACGCCGATCATCAACTGCTCGCCCCAGATAAACCTGCAAAACAGGAAGATAAAAATAAAGCGCAGGGAGTTTAATTATGTTTTCGCATTTTTTTATTAAGCGCCCGGTATTTGCCATTGTTATTTCGCTAGTTATTTTACTCACTGGCCTGGTCTCGCTTTTTACTTTGCCAATTGATCAATACCCCGATATCGCTCCGCCATCGGTTAAAGTGTCGGCTTCATTCCCGGGAGCAACCGCCGAAACCGCATCTGAATCTGTAGCTATTCCACTTGAGCAAGAATTAAATGGCACGCCAAACATGTTGTATATGGAGTCAAAGGCCACTAACTCGGGGAGTGTTGGGATCACACTCACCTTTGATGTTGGCACCGACCCAGATCTCGCCCTTGTTGATGTGCAAAATACTGCAAGCCAAGCTGGCAGTAATTTACCTGTTGATGTGCAAACTGAAGGGGTGAATGTATCTAATGAAAGCTCAGTCGAGCTTTTGAAGCTAGCGCTGACATCTGATGACCCTCGCTATGACGAAATCTACTTGAGTAACTATGTCAGCATTAATGTTGAGGCGGCTTTAAAGCGCGTACCTGGTGTTGGGCGAGTTCGTAATACCGGCTCGCGCTCTTATGCTATGCGGGTCTGGTTAAAACCTGACATTTTAGCGGGCTATGAATTAACCGTGAATGATGTGAGTGCAGCAATCAAAGCACAAAACAAAGAGGCCGCTGCCGGTGAGATAGGTGCACAACCTATGAAAGATGCCATTAAACTTAACTTTCCGGTACGAGCGCAAGGAAGGCTTAATAAGGTTGATGAGTTTAATAATATTATGCTGCGAGTTAATAGTGATGGCTCGATGATTCGCTTGCGGGATGTCGCAAGGGTTGAGCTGGCTTCCTCTGCGTATACCTTAAACTCAAAACTCAATGAACAACCAGCCACTATTTTACAGGTTTATATGTTGCCAGGCTCTAATGCATTAGCGGTTACTGAGCGTGTTAAGGCAGAGATGGAACGCTTGAGCGCGGCTTTTCCGAAGGGAGTGAAATGGCAGCTTTTTTATGATGCCTCTGAGTTCATCAAGCTGTCGATTAATGAGGTGATCAATACCCTTATTCAAGCACTAGTTTTAGTGATTTTAGTGGTGTACTTATTTTTGCAAAATTGGCGAACGACCTTGATACCTGCTTTAGCTGTGCCGGTGTCGATAATTGGTACTTTTATCGCCTTGGCTGCATTTGGTTTTACCATCAACAATGTCAGTTTATTGGCTATGGTTTTGGCAATCGGTATCGTCGTTGATGATGCGATTGTGGTGGTCGAAAGTGTTGAGCGACTGATCAATGAGCAAAATATGGAGGTAGTTGCTGCCACTAAACAAGCCATGACAGAGCTTTCAGGTGCCATAGTAGCAACGTCTTTAGTACTTGCGGCAGTGTTTGTGCCGGTGTCGTTTTTAGCCGGTATTACGGGCATTATGTACCGTGAATTTGCGATTTCAATTACCGTTGCCGTGCTCATATCAACCTTAGTTGCTTTAACCTTGAGCCCCGCTTTATGTGCGATTTTCTTAAAACCTAGTACCCCCTCAAAGATTAAGATTTTTGTTAAGTTTAATAGCTGGCTTGAAGGTGTTGGCGAAAAATACACCTGGCTCGTAAAGGCTAGCTGTGCAAAAGCAAAACGCAGCTACATTGCCTTTTTTATTATGTTAGTAGGAGGCTATTTTATGTTTAGCCAACTACCAAGCAGCTTTATGCCGCAAGAAGATCAAGGGCGCTTTTTTGTTGATATTACCTTGCCAGATGCGGCAACGGTTTCACGTACTAATGAAGTAATAAGCAAAGCAAACCAATTTGTTATGAGCCATGCGGGGGTGGCTTATTCATTCACTCTAGCGGGTGAAAACCGCCGTGCTGGTAGTGCGCAATCGCATGGTCAAATGGAGGTTATTTTACAACCTTGGCAAGTGCGTGCGGAGCAAGGATTTACGGTCACAAGTGTGATGAATGATATACGTAAGCAGCTGTATGCCATTCCCGATGCTGAGTTTAATGTGTTTCAACCATCAGCTGTGGCAGGGCTTGGTTCGGGCTCTGGCGTTGAGTTTGCACTACAAGAAAAAACAGGAGGCAACTTAACAAGCCTAGTTGAATCGCTTGAGGTTTTACTGGCAAATTTAAATAACCGCCCTGAAGTTGCTAAAGCAAGTAGCTCACTGCGTGGCTCAGTACCTCAGCTGTTTTTAGAGTTAGATAGAGAAAAAGCCATGGCATTAGAGGTGCCGATTGCCGATGTCTACAGCACAATGAAAGTGCTTACTGGCTCATCAACAATTAACGACTTTAATTTATTTGGCCGAGTTTATCGGGTTAAAGTTCAAGCTGAAGATGAATTTAGAGCACGCCCTGAAAACCTCAACGAATTTTATGTGCGTTCTAAAAATGGCGCTATGGTGCCATCAAATGTGCTTGCTAAGCTTAATCTAACAACCGGTCCGTCTGCGATAAATCGCTTTAATATGTTTACCAGTGCCATGGTGAATGTGTCACCAGCTACTGGCTATGCATCGGGTGACGTGATTAAAGTAATTAAAGAGGAAGTGGCTAAATTACCAACAAATATTGGCTATGAATGGACAGGCTTAACTTATCAAGAAATTCGCTCATCCGGTCAACTAGGCATTGCGGTGAGTTTGGCGATTGTGTTTGTTTTTTTGTTTTTAGCAGCGCTTTATGAAAGTTGGGCATTACCATTTGCAGTATTGCTTATCAGCCCTATTGCCATGTTAGGGGCCTCTATATTGACCTTGGTGACAGGGCATGAAAACAACTTATTTTTTCAAGTCGCATTTATTGCATTGATAGGCCTTGCTGCGAAAAACTCTATATTGATTGTTGAAGTGGCTAATCAGCTTTATCAAGAAGGTATGAATGCCGTTGATGCTGCAATAGAAGCCGCCCGTTCTCGTTTTCGACCCATCTTAATGACCGCAGCCTCTTTTGTGCTTGGCGTTTTGCCGTTAGTACTTGCCTCTGGCCCCGGAGCAGTTGGTCGGCAGTCGGTTTCTATGCCTATTTTAGGGGGGATGTTACTGGCAAGCTCTATTGGCATCATTTTAGTGCCACTGTTTTTTATTACCGCGGCACGCTTTGTGAAAAAACAGCAAGCACCCGCCTCTAAAGTGTTAGCAAAGGAGCAAGTTGATGCATAAATTGTTGCCATTGTTTTGTTTTGCTTGCTTACAAGGCTGTGCTGTTGGCCCTGATTTTGAAGTGCCTGAGCATAGCAAAGTCACTAACTTTATGGGGGCCGCAGCAACGCCACAGTCTGAAGCTTTAGCTGGCTGGAAGCAAATATATAGCGACCCACATTTGCAAAAACTGATTAGCCAAGCGCTGGTTAATAATCAAGATATGTTAATTGCGCAATCGAAAATTATCGAAGCGCGAGCTCGATATCGGATTACCGATGCCGCTTTATGGCCTGATGTAAGCTTAGGGCTTACTTCAGAACGAGAAGAAGAGCTTAATAGTAGCCCTGAAAACTCATTTGATTTAAAAGGTTACTTAAGTTGGGAGCTAGACTTATTTGGCAGTAATCGGCGCGCAAGCGAAGCCGCACTGGCAAATTATTATAGCCAAGAGCAAGCTCGAAATGCCTTGCAGCTCGCCTTGATTGCTGATGTGGCGCAGCAGTTTTTTGCCCTTAAAGAAGTTGAAGAGCAATTAAAAATTAGCTCAAGTACAATTAAGCTTCGTGAGAAAGAGCTTGAAATTGCGCGTATTCGCAAAAAAGGCGGTATTATTTCAGGGCTAGAACAACGCCAAGCAGAAGTAGAGTTAGAATCAGCAAAGGTGAAGATCCCGCCATTACAGCACAGTGAAAGGCGGATTATTAATCAGTTAAAGTTTTTAATTGGTGATGCCAATGCTGATGTGCAAGGGGGTAATGAGTTATCTGTGCAAACCCTTCCTAAGCAACTACCAACAGGGTTACCTAGCGAACTGTTAAAGCGTAGGCCAGATGTGCAACAAGCAATGTATCAATGGCAAGCAGCAATGGCTGAGATTGGGGTCGCAAAAGCGGCGTTATTTCCAAAACTTAATTTGTATGCTGAGCTTGGTAGTGAAAGTACTGATTTTAGTGATTTGCTTGCCAGTAATTCGCAGGTTTGGTTGCTGGGCTCAGAGCTGTTAATGCCAATATTTAATATGGGCCGCAATCAGGCAAATTTAACGGTTGCGGAACAACGGGCTTATCAGGCAAGTATCAAATACCAAAAAACAGTGCTGGTGGCACTGCAAGAAGTGAGCAATCAGTTATCGAACTACCAGTCGGCAGAGCAAAGCTATGATGCGCAAAGAAGCTTGGTGCTCAGTAGTCAAGATTACTACCGCTTAGCACGCCTTAGGTATAGCAATGGTGTTGCCAGTTCACTTGACTTAATGGATGCGCAGCGGCAGTTATTTTCGGCAGAAATAGCGTTATCGCAGGCAAAGAATGACCGTCTGCAAAGCCTAGCAACACTCTATAAAGCCCTTGGTGGCGGATGGTATGAATTGAGCGAACAGGAATTAGAAAAAGAAAAAGTAGTGGATTAATTTAAAGAGCATGCAAAAGCATGCTCTTTAAACACTTATAACTCAAATGGTGCTACGCCAACGGCTTTCATCTTGTAGCCTACTTGAGCAATTTCACCAGACCAGGTTTCTGTGCTGATAACGCCTGTCACTACGATCGCATCGTACAGGCTTTCGATTGGCACACCGCCTTTAATAGTAACATGCACAATTTGGTTTGGTGGCGGTGGTGGTACGTGAATACACGCTCCAAAATAAGGCACTAGTAAAAACTCGGTGATCACTTCGCTATCGCCTTCTAGTGGTACCACAAAACCAGGCAAACTCACTGATTTTCCATCAAGCTCCTTTACCACAGGTGCATCAAGGTCTGGTTGCACCCAGTTTTGCTCGCTACCTTCATGGTTTGCTTGTGCTTGGGTGTCGATTTGGACATGACCTTTGGGAATTAAATCTTCCCAGAAAATTTCTTTTGGTGCGCCAGCATTGGCTGTAGCGCACATAAATAATGTGACTAAAGCGACGAGTTTTCGAAAAAACGGCATAACATTCCTTAAATTTTAATACTCATACCATCAGCAAGAGAGTAGAAATACGCACGGGTTGCAGGAATTAACCCAACAATAAAGCCTGCGACCATTATCGCAGCTAAGAGCATAAGTTCATAGGATGACAATAAAGCTATATTTAGGCTTATTCCGGCATGGCTTTGCAAGTAATCTGCGCCGAGTAGCATTAAAGCATAGAACAATGCGGTGCCAACAATGCAGCCAAGCCCTGTAATGAGTAACGATTCGACACTGATTAAGGTGAAAATATGCCAAGGCCGTGCGCCAACAGAGCGTAAAATAGCAAGCTCTCTGCGGCGTTGATTTAAGCTTGAAAGCAGGCTCGTTAACATGCCAAGTAAACTGATCAGTACCACGACAATAGAAAATAACAGCAAGATTTTTTCCACGATAGAAAGCATTTCCCAAAGTTCACGCAAGGTAACGCCCGGCATAATGGCAAGCAGTGCTTCATCTTTGTATTGGTTGATATTACGACGCACTTGTAAGGTATAAAGCGGAGAGTCAAAACCAAGTAAAAAAGCGGTTATTTGTTTTGGTGTACCCACTAAATCAACATCATCATGCTGGTCGTGGTCGTGGTCGTGGTCGTGGTCGTGGTCGTGGTCGTGGTCGTGGTCGTGGTCATTTGCATCAGCCTGAGCGGGTTGATGTTGATGAGCATGGCCGCCATGAATCTCATCAATTGCTGCCAGTGGAATATGTAGGGTTTTATCAACAGGCGTCCCCGTTGCTTTTAAAATACCAACCACTTTAAATGGGTTATCGTCATGGTTATGAAAGCTGGTATTGCCCATGCCGTGTGCAATCACCACTTCATCGCCAAGCTGATAGCCTAAGGTGTTGGCAACCTCAGCACCTAACACAACCTCAAACAAGTGATTAAATTCATGACCTTGTGAAAAGCTTAACGGTTGCTTTTTAGCAAAGCGATAGTGCTCAAAATAGTCTTTATTTGTGCCAAGCACAGCTAAGCCTTTGTGGCTGTCGCCAAGCGACATAGGAATAGCCCATTTTACGCCGCGTTGCCCTGTGATGTATTGGTAACTTTTCCAGCTCACGCCATTGTTAGCATGACCAATACGAAATACTGAAGACAGCAGTAGTTGGATGTCACCGGTACGTGCGCCAACAATTAAATCAGTGCCTGAAATTGTATTGCTAAAGCTACTTTTGGCATCGACTCGAACGCGCTCAATCGACATCAGTAGCATAACGCTAATTGCTATCGTAAATAACGTGAGTAGGGCGCTGGCTTTACGGTTTAATAAACTTTTCGCGGCGAGTTTAACGAGTAGCATGTGTGCCTCCTTGTAACTCGACAAGGCTGATACTACGAGTAAATAATGTTTGTAGTGTTTCATCATGGCTGACAAACACTAGCGTGCTATTTGCCGCGCTTGCTTGCTCAAATAATAATTTTACGAAGGCTTGGCGATTTTGTGTATCGAGTGCTGAGGTAGGTTCGTCAGCAATGATAATTTCAGGGCTGCCTATAAAAGCACGCGCAGCAGCCACTCTTTGTTGTTGACCAATACTAAGCTGCGCAACTGCTTGATGTTGCAAGGAATCATTTAGCCCTAAAGCACTGAGTAAGCGGCTTGCCTCTGCTGCTAATGTTGCACTATTTTTTAATGCGTTTGTTTGCCTTTGTTTTGAAAACTGGCATCCCAAAGTTACGTTTTCAATAGGGGATAAATAAGGTAATAGATTAAAGTTTTGAAAAATATACCCTATGTGGTCGGCACGAAAACGGTCACGTTGACTGTTGCTAAGCTCGTTTATCGCTTTATTAAGTAATTCGATACGACCTTGATTAGGAATAGTAACACCAGCGAGCAGTGATAATAAGGTTGATTTACCACAGCCGCTTGGACCATGAAGAAAAACATGTTCGCCTTGATCAATATCTAATTTAGTAATATTGATCGTCGGCTCAGGTTGTTTTGTGTGCCACTTGAATAGCACGTTTGCAAGCGTGATCATAACGACCTATCAATTGTTACCATCGCCAGTAATTTAATTTTTTGCGCATCTTAAAGTTACGAATAAAGTTACGTGGTTTTGGCTTAAGTGCTGGATTGCTCAATAGTAATTCATTGCTTGCAGCAAGTACACGTTGACTCGATAAGCCGTCTTGATATGGGTGAAGCTGTTGACAAAACTGCTCAATTTTTTCCATTAATTCAGCTGGTCGTTTAAAGGCATAATCTATCGCCTCAGTTAGCTTATCGGCATCAGTGATATCTATTAGGTGTTCGCCAGGTGCTTGGTTACAGAAAGTGACAACAGGCTTTCTTTGTAAGATAAACATCAATAAAATAGACGATGTATCACATAGCATGACATCTGCCGCTTGTAATAGCGGTAATACATTATCGGTCTCGACAAAGGTAAGATTCTCATTTTGAAGCGCTTTGTATTTCGCAACAAGCTCGCTTGGCATTTTCGGGTGAAACTGCATTAAAATACGCCACTTTCCTTGCTCACTGTACGCTTTTATCTGCTCGTATAATTTAGGGGCAAGAGAGAGGTTGCGAGAAAATGTTGAACAAATTAAAAGCGTTTGCCTTTGATCGCTCTCATCTATGTATGGATTGTTCGCCATTTTCGAAAATAACGGATCAAGAGTTGGCCAACCTGTTTCTTTGGTTATAAAAAAGCCATGTGCTTTAGCTAACTCTGAAAATCTTTTACTCGTATTTGGGCCTTGAGTGCAATATAAGTCAAAACAACCTCTTATATTGAAGTGATCTTCATATCCTCTTCGGTTTAACTTTCCTGAGTTAAAGCCATGAAAAACAGCTACTTTTTTACCGGGTATAAAGTTTGGAATAATATTGCCAGGTATAAAAGAAATATCTGGATTCCAATTTATTACCGATTCAATTGAAGTGAGACAAGATTCATCAGAGTGCAAAAAGTCAGGATTAACTTCATCACCCTCTAAAAACCATTTTACTTCGCCTCCGCGCGCTAGAATCTCTTTCTGTAAAGGACGCAAAATAGCGTAAGAGTAGTTTTGAGAAATATACATTAAGTATTTTTTGTCTGCTGTAGCTGCTAAATAATCCAAGAACACCTCCTATTGCGAGACAATATTATAACGAAATCGCGCTTATGACAGCAAAATTACAGAATCGTGAATTATTTATTGTATTTAGCGTTCTTGATTATGCGCAGATAACCGGGCAATGATTGAGCTTTAAGCACGTCTGGATTATTATAGGCGGCCATAACCCCAATCCCATACATGTGCTCACAGGAGCATGCCAAATACTATCGGAGATAGCATGACTAGCTATAAAGTTTTAGACGTAAACGATGATTTACCGATCCGTACAAAAGGTGCGGTTCATAGTGGTAAAGTGCGTTCAGTTTATTGGTTAACTGATGAAGACAGCGCTCGTTTAATTAGTGAAAAAGGGTACCAAGTTCCAAAAGGTACTGAGCTGGCTATTATGGTTATTTCTGACCGCATTTCAGCGTTTGATTGTATTTGGCAAGGTGAAAACGGCTTAAATGGCGTGCCAGGTAAAGGGATTGCACTGAACTCAGTGGCATCTCATTGGTTTAAGTTATTTGATAAAGCAGGCCTTGCAGGTAATCACATTGTTGATATTCCTCATCCATATGTGTGGATTGTCCGTAAAGCGAGTACGGTTAAAGTAGAAGCGATTGCTCGTCAGTATATTACGGGTAGCATGTGGCGTGATTACGCTAAAGGTACGCGTAATTTCTGTGGTATTGATTTACCTGAGGGCTTAGCCGCGAACCAGAAGCTAGAAGAAGTGTTAATCACGCCATCAACCAAAGGCATTATCCGCGGTGTTACTGATATTCCAGAAGTTGATGATGTGAATATCACGCGTGAAAACATCACGAATAACTTAGCTGTTTTTAACTTTAAGTCTGAAGATGATGTCGCTAAATACGAGCAATTACTTGTTGAGGGCTTTAAGCTGATCAGTGATGAACTTGCACAGCTAGACCAAATCTTTGTCGATACTAAGTTTGAATTTGGTTATGTTGAAGACATTGATGGCTCAGATAAGCTTATTTACATCGATGAAGTGGGTACACCTGATTCATCACGCATTTGGGATGGCCCTGCTTATCGTGACGGTAAAATTATTGAAAACTCAAAAGAGGGTTTCCGTCAGTTATTAATTAATAACGTGCCAGACAGCGACGTGTTATTAAATAAAGACCGCATGGATGAGCGCGAGCAGTTAGCAAAAGATTACACATTGCCAGAATCTGTGATGCTTGAAGTGTCTAATACCTATGTTGGCATTGCCAGCAAAATAATTGGGCAAGAAATTACGATTCCAGCTGATCCTCGTAGTGAGGTCATTGCGATATTAGATAAAGAGTACGGCTTAATTAAGCACGGTTAACTTTTATCAATCAGATTTAGCAATTTGCTAGATCAATAATACTAAAGCCAAGCTTTTTTCTAAGAAAACAGCTTGGCTTTTTCTTGCTTTTAACGCTTCTAGTCATTAACTTAAACTAAGATTAACCTATACTAATTAGCTAACTAAGCTAAGCAAGGATCTAATTATGTCGATTTTTGCGCATTGTGCTCGCGCTGTGTGTGGTCTTGCAATATTTTTCAGCTCTATAAACTTATTCGCTGCAGATCTTTCGTTTGTTGTGCGTGACCAATCTGGAGAGCCTTTAGCTAACGCCGTTATTGAGCTTGAAAGTTCAGCACATTCGTCACCGCAATCCTTGCCAGTAGCGATAATGGATCAGGTAGATAAACAATTCTCACCGTCAGTTTTAGTGATCCAACCAGGGCAGTCTGTGGACTTTCCTAACAGTGATAACATTCGCCACCATGTATATTCATTCAAGCACAGTAAAGTATTTGATATTAAATTATATTCAGACCGTCCAGAGCAGCCGGAGCGCTTTGAAGACCCTGGTGTTGTTGTGCTGGGTTGTAATATTCATGACTCAATGGTGGGGTATATCTATGTGGCAAATTCGAACAAAGTCATAAAAACCAATGCTGATGGCAAAGTGACTCTAAAAGGCGTGACTTTACCTACTACCTTTACTGTGTGGCATCCTAATCAATTAACACCGCTCACTAAAAAGCAATCAGTCACCTTATCTGAGCAAGGCAAAGATGTAAGCATTAACGTTCAAGAACCTGCACCACGAAACACATTTGGTGAAATGTTTAAGGACAACAATGATTAATAGTTTAAGAGGGCGCATCATTGCATTGTGTGTGAGCCTAGTCCTTTTGACTAGCTTAGTTAGCTTGGTAAGTTCCTGGTGGTCAGCGAATCGCTTTAATGATCAAAAGTTACTTGAAGACATTAATGTTGCTGAAAATGTTTTTAAACAGTATCTAAGTGCTAAAGAAAGTTTATTACTTACAGCTGCAAAAGTGTTGACCGCTGATTTTGGGTTTAAGCAAGCGGTTGCTACTCAAGACGCAGACACAATTAGTAGTGTGTTGAATAATCACAGTCGTCGCATAAATGCTGATGTGATGATGCTAATTGATTTATCTGGGCAATTAATTTCCGCAAATACTGATTTTAATCATACGCCTAGTGAATTTACCCCATTAATGAATCAGCTTATGGTCAATGCTGATCAATCGAACTTTATCGTGTTAGATAAAACGCTTTATCAGGTCATTTTATTGCCAGTTCGAGCTCCTCGTACTGTGGCATATAGTTTAGTGGGATTTGAAATCACGGACCGTGTGGCTGAAGAGCTAAAAAATCTCACCACGATGGATGTTAGTTTTATTGGCGAAGATGATGGTGTGGTTGAAACGTCACTGGCAGAGCAGCCAAAAAATAACTCAGTATTAGCGCATTTTAATACGCAAACAACACAACGTATTTTTGGTGAAAAGCCCGTTTATCGTAACCGACTTGTGCAGTTACCTTCTCTACCAGGACATTTAGTTTCTGTATTGTTAAGTGCAGATCTTACTCACAGTTACCGAGAATTTGAGCAGCTGTTTTTTACTATTATTATTCTTGCTGCCATAACGGTTGTGATAGGTGTGCTTACTAGTGGCATATTAGCAAAAAACCTTACCACTCCTTTATCAAAGCTCACCTCACTGGCACAACAATTTGCGCTTGGAAACTATAAAGCTGAGTTTGTTGGTAATAAGCAAAGTACAGAAATCATTACCTTAGTTGATGCATTTAATAACATGGGTAATGACATAAAAGAGCGTGAGCGGCAAATAAGTTTTCAAGCAAGTCATGACTCTTTAACAGGCTTTTTAACCCGCTCTGCGATGTTAGAAGCAATGGAGTCATTATTTGAAGAAGGTGCAGAATACACGCTGGTTGCAATCGATATACGTGGCTTACGTCATATTAATGATAAGTTAGGACCACGTATTGGTGATGATTGTTTAAAAGCGGTTGCACAACGTATTGCCGAATTTGCAGCGCACTCAAAAGGAATGAATGCACGTATTGGGGGGGATGAGTTTTTAACCATTCTGCCAGCAAGAGATACCGGGCAGTTTAAAGATGCTGTCATGAAGATGCTTACACAATTACAAGCGGGTTATTTAATTCAAAGCTTAAACATCACGTTACGCTTTAGTGTGGGAGTTGTGCATTGCTTTTCACAAAGTGTCAGTCCTGAAGATCTAATGAGACGAGCATTGATTGCGGTTGATACCGCTTCTTGTGAGCACAAAGCCATTCATTATTACCAAGAAGGCGAAGATGAAGAACACCTTGAGCGTTTAGCGATTATTGATGAATTAAAGCAGGCATTATTGGATGATGATGGTCAGTTGTTTATGACTTATCAACCTAAGCTAAATATTAAAACACAGCGTATTGATAAAGTTGAATCGCTGATCCGTTGGCAGCGAAAAGACGGTCAATGGGTGTCTCCAGAGTTGTTTATCGACTTAGCAGAACAGTCGGGTGTTATTGTTGAGCTGACATCATGGGTTGTGAAGACCGTGGTTTCGCAAGTTGCACAGTGGCAACAGCAAGGGATTACGATGCAAGCTGCTATTAATGTTTCTGCACAAGATATTGCTTATCCTCATTTTTATTCGCACCTAGCAAAACAGCTAGAGCAACATAATTTAAGTGGCCATTTGATCACGATAGAGCTAACAGAGCGCGACATGATCGAAAATGAAGAGCAAGGCATTAAAGCGCTAGAAAACTTAAAAACATTAGGTGTAAAAATATCACTTGATGACTATGGCGTTGGGCAAACATCATTGGGGCGCTTGAAGCTACTACCTATTGATGAGTTAAAGCTGGATAAGTGTTTTATTTTACAACTCGATCAATCGAAGCAAGATCAATTTATTGTTGAGTCAACGGTGAACTTAGGCCACCAGTTAGGTTTTTCTGTTGTAGCTGAAGGTGTTGAAAATAAACCATCGCTAGACTTATTGATAGACATGAAGTGTGATTATGCACAAGGTTACTATTTGAGTAGACCACTAAAATCAGAGCAATTTTTGCAGTGGTTAGAGGTATACAATGAAGCATCTTAATGGGTTTTTTAGCTTAGTTTTTTTAGCTTTTGCAAGTACGGGGCACGCAGCTTCAGGAAAATTATTAGCAACACCAGGTGTATCGCAAGTTGAAGGCAGCGCTGGCGGCGGTATCGTACCTTGGGCGCAACTTGCGGGCTATGCAAGCGATAACGAAATAGCCATCAATGGTTTTTGTAGCCGTGCAGATGTGAGTGATTACAGCTTAGATGTATGTGGTGCACAAGTTAACTTTTATGATCGTGTTGAACTTAGCTACGCGGAGCAGCGCTTTGAAGTTCCTGCATTAAATACCGATATTGAGCAATCAATTACCAGCGCAAAAGTGCGTGTCTATGGCGATATTGTTTACAGTAAATGGCCACAGTTGAGCTTGGGTGTACAACATAAATCATTGGATGATGGGAGTATTGCAAACCTATTAGGTGCAAAAGACACCAGCGGTACTGATATCTACTTAGCTGCCAGCAAGTTGCACTTGGGCGCTCTTGCAGGTTACAACTGGTTTTGGAATACCACCTTTCGCTACAGCGATGCGAATCAACTAGGTTTGTTAGGCTTTGGCGGTGCTGATAGCGATAAAGAGGTATTATTTGAAGCATCGACAGCGGTGTTTTTAACGCACCAATTAGCTGTAGGGGTTGAGTATCGTGAAAAATCCAACAACCTTGGCTTAGGGGAGCAAGATTGGCAGGATGTGTTTATTGCCTGGTTTCCTAATAAACATGTAAGTGTAACAGCTGCGTGGCTCGATTTAGGGCGTATAGCTGGTGCTGATGACCAAACTGGTTGGTATCTTTCTGTAACAGGGTATTGGTAATGATGAAACGTCTTTTTATTCTAGTGTGTTGTATTACTTTTCTTGGTTGTGCAGGCAAAAGTAATGACACCGTTTATCAGCAGATAGGCGGCCAACAAGGTATTGAAAGTCTGGTCGATAGTTTTATCAATCAAATAGGCCATGATGCTGATATTTTACCTTATTTTAAGCAAACGAATGTTGCACACTTTCGTCAAGGATTCATTATCCACTTGTGCAGTGTTACCAATGGCCCATGTGAGTATCAAGGTGATAGCATGGTCGATATCCATACTGGCATGCATATCACTGAAAAAGACTTTAATCGAGTTGTTGAACTATTAATAAACGCGATGGATGAGCAACAGATCCCGCAAACAGTGCAAAACAAGATTTTAAGCCGTTTAGCACCCCTTCGTCCTGAAGTTATTAATATTTAGCTTTTAACAAACTTTTTATTGATGGCTGAAACAAAAATGTAATTTATGTACAATGGCCGGCATTATCAACTATAAAGCTGTAAAAAATGCAACTATACTTTGATGTTCAACATCTTTATTACATTCCGCAGTACACCCCTGTATTAAAGGAGTTGTTATCAAATGGTCACCAAGTGTCGATGGTTTTTTATGAAAATCAAGATGCACGCAGTTTGGCTGCATGTAAAAGGTTTATAGAAGAACAGGGGATTAATGCGTTTTGGTTAACAAATAAAGAGGAAACCTTCTCTTTCTATCAAAACTCAGACGCAGATTGGGTTATTTTTGGGAATACCTTTGCCGGGGCTGAGCAGCTCAATAAGAAAACGGCGTTGATGCAACATGGTATTGGCCCCAAGCAGTGTTATTATGATGTATCGCATAATAAAACAACGGTACGTTTTGTTGAAGGAGAGCACAGGTTGCAGCGCCTCCAAGCGTTATACCCAGACGGTAACTTTGTTGATAGTGGCTACGCCAAATTAGATCCTATTTTCAACCAAACAATGAGTCATATTGACCTCAGTCGCTTAGGGTTAGACCCTAGTAAAAAAACACTTTTATATGCCCCTACTTTTTATCCAAGCTCGATAGAGTGTATGAGTGACAGTTTTCCTGCACACTGTGAGAAGTTTAATATCATCATTAAGCCGCACTTCTTTAGCTTGTTTAAACAAAAGTACAAAAAGCAGCGAACAAAACTTCAGCGATGGTCAGAGTTTAAAAATGTTTATGTAGCGAATGAGCATGACTTTGATCTAACGCCTTTTTTAGCAATCGCTGATGTTATGGTATCTGATGCTTCATCAGCCATATTTGAATTTGCAGCACTTGAAAAGCCTGTCGTATGGTGTGATTTTTATAAGTTACGCTGGTCATATCGTGGTATTTTTTCATTCCGACTTAAATCTCGATTAGATGAAGATATTAAATACTTCAACAAGCTTTGCTCACGGGCAGGAGACTATAACGAGTTGCAAACTATACTTAACTCCGAGTTTTGTGAGACAGCAGAGTTTAAAGAGTCAAGAAAACACATTATTAATAAACTAGCGGGTAAAACGGACGGTCGCTCAGCTAAAAGAATAGTATCTTATTTAGAGGAGCATAAATGAAACGTGTAATAACGTTTGGAACATTTGATATTTTCCATGTGGGACATATTAATATTTTGGAACGGGCAAAAGCTTTGGGCGATTATTTAATCGTTGGAGTATCTTCTGATGAACTAAATCAAACTAAAAAGGGTCGTAAGCCTGTATATAGTGAATCAGACAGACTGAAAATTATTAGTTCTCTAAAGTGTGTTGATGAAGTGTTTGTCGAACACTCTCTTGAACTAAAAGGCGAATATATTAAAAATCATCAAGCTCACCTACTTGTTATGGGCGATGATTGGGCAGGACGCTTCGATCAATTTAAACATCTTTGCGATGTGACTTATTTAACGCGAACCCCTTCTATATCGACTACAGAAATAATTGAGGTCGTAAGGCAGCCATAATACTGTCATCTAAAATTAACATAATAGCTATATGCACATTTATCTTCTTTCTAATTTAGGTTTTAAGATTTTCTCATATGGCTTTTATTTTTATCTCTCGCAGCAATGTACATGCACGCTATTATAAAAAATTAATTAAACAACTATCCTTCAATTGCACACTGCATATTATGGGCGTACCGCGATTAGGCGCTTTAAAATACCTAAAAAAAGCGTCGCAAGTTGACTTTAATAAAGTTATTGCAAATCAACTTTTACGCAAGCAGGCGCGAAATAGCTTGTGGCGTAATGCAGTAATCATAAAAGTTTATACGATGTTTATGTTATGTGTAGAGCGCTGCCGCTTTGCTAAGTACTATGATTTACTTAAATCAGAGTCACCCGAAGCTCTGGTGATTTGGAATGGTAATAAGCTGCCAAATATCACAGTATGTATGGCTGCTAAACAGCTAGGACTGACTACTTATTTTTATGAAAATGGGCTGCTACCGGGCACGACTAGTTTAGATCCGAGTGGTATTAACTATGCTGCATCTTTGCCAAGAAACAGTCAGTTTTATTTGAATTTCGACAAAGCTAACCAGCTACCATTTTCAGCTCCTGAGTTAATCCCTCGTATAAATCATAAAAAGCGTTGTCAATTTGATGCTATTGAGCTGCCTGAAAGGTATCTTTTTGTGCCTTTCCAAGTGCCTCATGATACACAGATAGCATGTTATTCATCTTGGTTAAAATCAATGGAAGCGTTATATGATGCAGTTGTGGCCTCAGTGAGAGAATTAGCAGATCCAAACCTTAAAGTTGTATTTAAAGAACACCCATCTTGGCATAAGCATTATGCGCACTTGTACGACAAAGACGACGTTGCAATTTTTGCAAATGGCAACTGTACTCGAGAACTTATTAATGGCGCTGAAGCAGTGATTACAATTAACTCGACAGTTGGCTTAGAGTCCTTATTACTCGATAAACAAGTGATTGCCTTGGGGCTTGCTTGTTACAACATTGATGAGCTTGTACTACACGCCAGTGATCAAGCTACTTTGATTAAGTGCTTAGAAAAACTACAAAATGGCTGGCAAGCAAATAGTATTGTAAGAGATAAATTTTTTACCTACTTAAAGCATGTGTATTGCTTGCCCGGTGTTTGGAAAGAATGTACAACTGAGCATGTTGAAGCGGTCGAAAAGCGCTTAACTCAGCAAGATACATTTGCACAGCTATCGCAAAAGGAAAGTTAATGAAAAACATTGTCTCGCCAGAATGGCTTAACGAGCATTTGAACCACGATAATTTGGTTATTTTTGATGCCGGAATGGTGCGTCCTGGCCTGTCTGGGGAATATGCGCCTAAAGCAATGCTACCTAATGCACAGCGTTTTGATTTTAAAAATACGCTGGCAGATAGCACTAACCCTGTACCAAGTATGATGTGCAGTAGCGAGCAATTTGAAGAGCAAATGCAGCTTGCGGGGGTTAACCAAGACTCACTGGTTGTAATTTATGAAGACCAAGGCTTATTCAGTTCAGCGCGTGCGTGGTGGATGTTTAAAGCCATGGGTTTTGATAACGTAAAAGTTTTAAGTGGCGGTTTAGCTAAATGGCAGGCACTTGGCTTTGCAACACAAGCAAGCTATTCAGCTGCTTCTGGGCAAGGCAATTTTGTTGCAAGCCCGCGCGCTGATTACTTTATTAGTGCTGAGCAAGTGCTTAACTCACTTGATGAGCAAAGCACACTAACACTCGATGCACGCCCTTATGCTCGATTTACAGGAGAGCAAGCTGAGCCGCGTGAAGGTATGCGCAGTGGTCATATTCCTAATAGTCGTTGTTTATCGCTGTCAACTGTATTGAATGATGGTGAGCTTAAACCGCTTAGCGAGTTGCAGGCATTATTTGAGCAACATATAGCGCCGCATCATACCCAGTTGCAATTTAGCTGTGGTTCGGGTGTGACCGCTTGTGCAATAGCATTGTGTGCCGATGAATGCGGTTACGCTAACTTACGTGTTTATGATGGCTCTTGGAGTGAATGGGGCGCTCGTCACGACCTACCTATTGAAACAGGCCCGCACCAATAAACTCAGCGTAATTTTGCCAGCTGCCGATACTGTTTTTATTCAGTGGCTGGCGAATTTGCTTTTTACTCGCGGTGGCTGATGCTGCATTGTTTTTATAAAAATTTAGGCAGTTTTCCTGCCAGCTTAAATCACAAAAAGCATAGAGCTTCTGAGTTTGTTGGGTAGGCTCGGCCACTAATTGCTCATAGCTTTGTAAAAAAACGTTTTCAGGATACTTGTTGGCAAAATGACTGACTAAAGCCAAGTAATCTTGATGGAATGAGGCTATATCTTCAAGTGTAAAGCTGTAGTGATGAAACACACTTTGCGGGCTATACATCTGCCTAAAATTGGCAATGCTGCAATCATGCCACTCCCGTCGCATACAAACGATTTTAGCATTAGGAAATGCCGCTAAAATAAAATCAATATAGTAAAAGTTAAATGGCTGTTTATCACAACTTATAAGTCCATCACTCAGCAGCTGTGCTCTTTGCTGATAGCTAGCGAGTGCTTTAGTTACAGCGGTTGATGAATAAGCTTTATCAAGCATTTCACTATCAATCACACGAGCTGATTGCGTGGCGTGTTGTATGAGTTGCGCAATATCATTTAATTCCCCAATACCTCGTAGCTGTGTACTTTGATTTAGGATTTTTTCAACTAAGGTTGTGCCAGAGCGGGGCATGCCAACAACAAAAACTGGCGAGAACTCAGAGTCACTACTTGCAAGTACTTGCTGCTTACTTTGTGTAATGAGTTTTTGACAAAAGCGGTGGTGTTGGATTGCTTGATAATTAAGTTTACTTGCTATGGCTTGCTTACTTAGTGCAAAGTACTTAAATGCATTTTTGTAGTCATTGAGGTGCTCATAATTAAGAGCAAGACTATGAAAATACACTTGTTGTTCAACAATGCTTTTTTCTTTATCCGCCAAAGTTTGTAGTTTTTGAATATGTTGCTCTGCATCTACATCAGTATTGAGTTCAGCCTGCGAATAGTGGGCTTGATAAAAGCGAGGTTGCTTTGTAGTTAGTTGCTGTAACAAGCTTTTAGCTTCATCGAACAGTCCGTGAATTTTATAACACACCGCCAAATTATAGCTAATTTGTAGGTTATCCTTGTTGCGTTGGTAGGCTGCTTTTTGCAAGTTAAGAGCGTCGTCATAATGCCCTAAACGGGTGGCAATATTAGCTAATGTATCAAAGTCAGCGGCGCTAAAGTCAGCTGTTTGCAACGCGCTTTGATAGTGCACAGCTGCATTACTTACTTTGCCTAACAGTACGTATAACTTGGCAAGGGCTAAATGGTAAATCGCAAAAGAGGCTAGGCTTAGCGCTTTTTCAAGGAGTTTAATCGCTTTGTTGATATCACCAGCTGCGGTGTTAACTTCGCTGAGTAAAAAGTAACAAACGTGGTCTTCAGGATTTTGCTTTAGGCGCTGCACAAGTAGGTGATGTGCATCGTTTAGTTGCTTGTTGCTTAACAACTGTTGGATATGAGCGCGAAGCGCTTGTTGGGTTTCATTTAGCATAAGCGCATAGTATACCAATTCGCCATAATACTTAATTATTTTCAGGTATTATACCAATCCGCAATAATACTTAATCATTTTGAGGGATTAAACCTGTCGCTAGCTGCGTTAAAAATTTCTGATTTAGAACAACTAAATAACGAAATTTTTGCCTTGCTATCAACGAGGTTTTCTTGCCTCAAAATAGACCACTTAATTAAGCGAATTGGTATTAAAAAGCCCTGCCTAAAGGTGGCAAGGCCTTTATGGGTATGTTTAATTACAGCTCAAAGTTGTAGCTAAACTTCATACCGATAGTACGAGGCGCGGTGGTGTAGTGACCATAAACACGCTGTAGCTCAGGTAGCTCTTTATTAAGCTCAGCATATTGCGACATACCAGCCCAAGACTTATCACGACGTACAGAAGTGAATGCATATTTATCGAATAAGTTGTCTACGTAAAGCGTTGCAGACCACATATCGCCAGTAATTTTGGCAGATAAGTTACTTAGTGCATAACCCGGTAATACTTCGCCGTCAGCTTTTAAGCCTACTTTGGTGATCACATCGCTTTGCGCTGTAATACCGTAGTTTACGCTTAATAGTTTATCGCCTAGGATATCTTGCTCGTAACGAAGACCAAATGAGAATTGATGCTCAGGAGCACCCGGTAAACGGTCGCCTTTGGCACCATCATAGTAGCTTTGGTATTGCGCTAGGTCGTCGCCTAATACACCAAATAAGTAAGGCGCATCTTCGGTCAATTCAGCCTTTGCATACGCGTATGTCGCATATGCAGCCCAGTTATCACCAATCATTGCGCGAGTAGAAAGTTCAACACCTTTAGAATTAGCAGAGCCTGCGTTCGAGGTAATTAATTCTTGGCCATTTACAGTGCTGCTACCAACTTGCGCATCTTTCCAATCAACATTAAATAGCGCTGCATTGAAGTGTAGGCGGTTACGTAACCATGACGACTTAAAGCCTAGCTCGTAGTTGACTGTTGTATCTGGCTTGTAATCTTCTTCGTTTGGTAGAGCGCAAACAATTTGTTGTTCAGGTAGTACATCAGGGCACGGGGCAATACCGTTACCACCACCAATACGGAAACCCTCACTCACCGTAAAGTAAGCAAGCACACCATTATCGAATGTATAGTTAGCATTAAACTTGAATAAGTTTCCGTTATCGCTGGCGCTTACATTTTCCATAACTAGATTATCGAGTGAATCAAAATCCCCTGAGTAAAGCGGTGTTGCAGAACCTGATGTTGTTGATACATCGTATTCGTAAAAACGAGCACCTAGAGTTACATCAAACTGATCTGTGATGCTGTAGCCGATTTCACCAAAAAGTGCTTTTTCAGTGGTTTCACTATCTGAAATTAGAATGTACTCAAGGTCTTGTTCAACATTTGGAATACCGCCACCCCAGTACTCAGTCAGACCCGGCGTGTACTCACGATCATCTGAGTAGCTTTCTACTTTGTTATAGAAGCCACCTACAATCCAGTTAAAAGCGCTACTGCTATTTGAAACTAAACGAAGTTCTTGCGTAAACGTATCACGGTCCGAGGTGTCGTGTGTATAGCCAACAAAAGAAGGGAAGTCGGCATAACCTGACCAAATATCGTAAAGAAGATCAGTTTGATCGCGCTGACCAGACTGTTCATAGCTAGACCAACCAGATGCAGATACCAGCTCAGCAAAACCAAGATCTGCTTTTACTTCTAAGCTTAATAAATCGTTTTCTTCTTCACCTGGCTCAAGTACACGAGCTACGTTTTCGTACTTTCCTGGGACACCTTGTAGCGCACTGCTATCAGCAAGTGAGCCGTATTGCGATGTTGAGTTACCGCCATTTTCTTGCTTTTGATAAAAGTAGTTAAGTGTTGCATCAACATCTTCGGTTGCAAGCCAACGTAGTGATAAACGTGCTGTGGTAATTTGCTCGTCGTTAACATCGCTTACGCTTTTTAAGTTGGCGTTTACATCGCTGCTGTCTGAAAAGTCAGGGTTCGGGTTTGACACTCCAGGCTCTTGAACAACGTGCGTGTAGTCAATGTAACCAGGGTTATCGTAATAGTTTAAGCTGGCACGAAATGCGAGTTTTTCTTCAATAAGCGGAGTGTTGAATACCACGCCAAACTCACCGCCGGTGCCGTCGCTTTCGTTGATACTAAATACATCGCCTGTAACCTGACCTTCTGTTAGATCTAGATCGGGCTGCTTAAGTAAGTAACGGATCGCACCACCTAAAGTTCCCGCGCCATAAAGTGTACCTTGTGGACCAATTAACACCTCTACACGGTCAACATCAGTTAAACGTAAGTCGATGCTAAGTGGAATTTCACCAACATAAGTGGCCACTGTGCCACTATCAGAAATACGATCAGAGGTATTTGTGTTTAAACCACGAACGATTATCGGAGAACCTTCACGGCCACCTTGATCAGAAATTGTTAAGCCTGGTACCCAGCGCGCGACATCTTCAAGATCACCAATGTTTTGGTCGCTAATTACATCGCCGTTTAGGGCTGTGATATTAAGCGGTGCATCTTGCACTGAACCTGCACGTCGTGTTGCAGTGATTTGAATAGTTTCAATTGATTTATCAACTTCTATTGCATCTTCAGCTGCAAACGCCATATTGCTATTGATTAAAACCGCAGAAATTGCACTTGCAAGTAGAGCAGGCTTAAAGGTGTTCATGATTGATTCCGATTATGTTGTAGTAAATTTATGCTCAAAAATTAAACAAAGCTAATAATTTAAGCGTAATTCTAGAGTGAATTAGTGAATTTATATCCAATTATAATGTATTTTTATTCTTTTCGTCATGTCTTATTTGCAAAAAAATTCACGTTATTTGAATAAATACTCTAGTGAGGAGTCGTTAGTCATTGAAGGGACAATGAGTACACCCGTTGGTGCAGCATTTACCTCGCTTTAAAAAGAACCAGCGGCTAAACACCATATAGTTGTTTTCTAATGTGTAATCGAGATTTTCAATCAAATTACCATGCTGGTAAAAGGGTTTCGCAAAGGCTATTTGTTCAGCCAGAGGCTGTTCATATAGTTTTGATAAAAAGATATTTATTTGTTTTATAGTACACTCACGACATAAGCAGGATGTTGCATTATTAATAGGTAAGATTGCAGGCAGTTCGTTACACCAGCAGGCATTTATATCATCAGCACGACATGTTAATGAGGCACCGCAGTGTGAGCAGGTAAGGGTTGTCATTGAGTCAAGGATTAACCGGTCAGTTTAAAAGGTAAGCATAGCAAATGGATAAATTACACGCATTAAGTCAGTTCGCTTGTTTTGGGGAGCTTTGGGATGAGGCTATCACTGTAATTGCTGCCTGCCCAGATAGCCAAGAGGGTGAATATATATTGACCAAGGCAGTATTTCGCCAAGTTCTAGAGCGAGCCATTAATGGTGAAATTGATTTTGATGATCTGGTGCTTTGGGCCAGTGTTTTAGAGTCTCGACAAGATATAGATGAGAGTGCCGTTGAAGGTGCTGTGTATGCTTTAAGTAATCATGAACAAATGGGGGAACTTACAAAGATGACATTAGTAAGGTTGTTAGCCTTGGTATAAAAATAACTCATCATTAGATGGTAGATTTCTATTACCATTAATTTTAGCTACAATATGCGCCGTTTAATTTTTCGGTAATCACAGTGGCTAATATTTTTAATAACGCAGTTTTAGCGCTTCGCGCACAGCAAATGAGCGAATCAAGGCGCGAATTTAAAGCACGAGGTGCAAAGCTTACGCGTTGTGAGCGTTGTTTATTAGCTGAAAACTATTGCATTTGTGAAGGTGTTGAACAAGCGCAGTGTAATGCCGCAGTGTGTTTACTGATGTATCATAATGAAAGCTTTAAACCATCGAATACAGGGCGTTTGATTGCTGAAATTATTCCTGAAAACTATGCCTTTAAGTGGGACAGAACAGAACCTGATCACGCATTATTAGCCTTATTACAAGACCCACAATATCAGCCTATGGTGATTTTTCCGGCGAGTGATGTTGAAGATGAAACGCGAGTAATCGATGAAGTATCGCCACAGCAAGGTAAGCGCCCATTATTTATCTTTTTAGATGGTACTTGGCGAGAAGCAAAAAAGATGATTCGCAAAAGCCCTTATTTAGATAACTTACCTGTATTGTCTATTACCCCAGAAAAGCTTTCAGATTATCGTTTACGAGTTGCTCCACATGAGCATCAACTTGGTACAGCTGAGGTCGCGATAATGGTGCTTGCGCTTGCTGGTGAAGTAGATGCTACACAAAAGCTCGAAACGCACTTTATAAAGTTTAGGGATGCATATTTACTAGGAAAGCGAAATAAAGGACGCCCAGAGTAATACTAATTTGCTTAATTAATCCCTCAAAATGATTAAGTATTGTTGCGGATTGGAATAACTATTTTCAGGCAAAAGAAAAGCGCGAACTATTGCTAGTCGCGCTTGCGGAATCTTCTTAATTTTTTGCATCCTGCAATTGAATCTAATCAACTCCCTAAACTTTGCCTATCCATGCGATTGCACTTTACTTTTTGGTTCTATGCAATGTAAGGCGTTCCAGCCTTGTTTCCTTGTCACTCCTTTACATCCATGCGGGTAATTTCTTTACCTATCCTTTACGCGTCGTCCTGACACTATCCATATGTTAGCAATTCCATTGCGATACCTTTCGGCCTGTCCTTTAATCCACTTTTGAAACATCCTGTATAACAACGTCCTGTTGTTATGCCATTTCACATCATCCTGATGTTGTCCTTAGTGTGTCATTCCATTGCGTTACTCTTCCTGAGCCTGTCCTTAGTTCCTTTTTATCCTAATGAACCTTATTCCGCGGTTTTATGAGTAATACTTCCATATCCGTTTACTCATTAAGCTTCTTGCTTAGTTGTTGTATATAAGTATAGGGAATTAGTGAGCATCGAATAGGTCAAAATCGCAATTAAAATAACGGTTACATTATTGTAATTAATAATAAATCACTGTTTATCAATGTTTTAAGCTTTTTTAGGGGCAGTTTTTCGAGTTTTTTTACTCAATAACTGCCATTTAGGTGAGATATATCTTACAAGTAAGTTCTCAAATGGCAGTACATAAAGTTATAGGGGGAATATAAACGGGTGCACTTTTAGCAGAGTATAGGTAAAATATTTTGATAATTGTTATTATTTAGGTGCCAACAATGAAAAAAACAGCCTTACTGATTTTGACTACTTTAATGAGTACGTCAGCACTTTCTGCCGATGTGGTTAATATTTATTCGTTTCGTCAACCATTCTTAATTCAGCCAATTTTAGATGACTTCACCAAGCAAACTGGTATTAAAACCAATGTGGTGTTTGCGAAAAAAGGCTTAATTGAACGTGTGAAACGTGAAGGTAAGCACAGCAAAGCAGATTTGGTGTTTACTTCAAACTTTAGCGCACTTATTCAATTAGAAGATCTTGGCTTAACTCAATCAATAAAAAGCGATGTTATAGATGCAAATGTTCCTAGCACATTTCGTGATGCTGACGGCCAATGGATCGCTTTAACGAAACGAGTTCGTAATGTTTACTCTTCAAAAGAGCGTGTTGGCGCACTCGCTGATTTAAGTTATGAAGACTTGGCTGATCCCAAATATAAAGGCAAAATCTGTACTCGCTCAGGTAAGCATCCATACAATTTAGGTTTAGTTGCTTCTATGGTTGCGCACCATGGCGAAACAAAAACTAAACAATGGTTAGAGGGCGTTAAAGCCAATTTAGCACGTAAGCCACAAGGTAACGACAGAGCGCAAGTCAAAGCTGTGAAAGAAGGGTTATGTGATCTGGCATTAGGCAACAGCTACTATTTTGGTAAAATGATGCAAGATGAGCAGCAAAAGTCATGGGCCGAAGCGGTTAATATTAACTTTCCAAACCAAACCAATCGTGGCTCACATATTAATGTTTCGGGTGTTGTTATGACGCGATATGCTAAAAATCCGGAAAATGCCTTGAAACTGATTGAGTATATGACCGACAATAAAGCGCAAAATATGTATGCTTCGGTCAATATGGAATACCCAGTAAAGCAAGGGGTTGCATTGTCTGAGATGGTTGCGTCATGGGGTGAGTTTAAAGAAGATAGTCTTGCTCTTGATGAAATAAGTAAATACCGTCCTGTTGCGTTAAAGCTAATTGACGAAGTAAAGTTTGACTTATAACGAGGTTTTTCCTCGTCTTTTATAAAAGCTGTTTTTTAACAGCTTTTATTTTATCTGGTATTAATCCACTTATGCATGTGAAGTTTTCGTTGTCGCGTTGGCAAGTATTGGCTTGGCTAATCGGTTTGCTACTTGTTACGCCGCTAGGTTTTTTATTGTTTGAATCTCTGCAAGGTGGTTCGGATGTCTTTCAGCATTTATTCGATACTGTTTTGTGGGACTACACGCGTAATACCCTTGTACTCATAGCAGGGGTTGGGTTATTGAGCTGTGTTATTGCGCTGCCGCTTGCGTGGTTGACTGCGTACTGTGAATTTCCTGGTCGAAAACACTTTGAATGGGCACTGATGCTGCCTTTGGCAATGCCAACTTATCTCATTGCTTATGTTTATACGGACTTACTTGATTATGCTGGGCCTGTGCAAATTGCGCTCAGGGACTGGTTTGATTGGCAGTCACCCGATGATTATTGGTTTTTTGATATTCGAACTTTGCCGGGTGCAATTATTATGATTGCATTAGTGCTGTATCCGTATCTTTATCTTATTTTTAAAACGGCCTTAAGAGAGCAATCTTTTAAATTAGTGCAAGCTAGTCAGTTAATGGGGTTATCGCCATTACAAAGCTTTTTGCGGGTAAGTTTACCGCTTGGTCGAGGGGCAATTGTGGCAGGAGTTACGTTAATCAGTATGGAAGCTATGGCTGATTTTGCCACTGTTAATTACTTTGCAGTGAGCACATTAACGACCGCTGTTTACGATACCTGGCTTGGCTATTATTCATTAACCGCTGCGGCAAAAATATCAGGCATTATGCTGCTTATTTTGTTTCTCACTATTATGGTTGAGCGCTTTAGTCGTCGTAATCAAGCTGTGTATGAACGCCAATCGAGCATTAACAGCGCAACCTTATATCGCTTAAAAGTTAGCACAGCATGGGCTGCAAGTTTAGTCTGCACAGTTGTGCTGGTACTTGCTTTTATCTTGCCAGTTGGAGTGCTTGTTAAATACGCCATTGTCTATGCAGATGAAGCATGGAATGGGGCATTTTTTAATTATGCTTGGCAGAGCTTTAAAGTCGCCATTGTTGTCAGCCTAGTGACAATCCTTCTTAGCTTGTTGGTACTGTTTTATCAGCGTATTGCTAAACAAGCGTATCCACTCATTCCGGGGCGTTTAGCAAGTACGGGTTATGCGCTACCGGGTACGGTACTGGCGATTGCGGTATTGTTACCACTAACACAAATTGATGATGCACTTAATCAATGGCTTGAACCAATAGGTTTATCGCCGGGCTTACTTCTGAGTGGGACATTATTTGCGATGATTTTTGCGTATATTGTGCGCTTTTACGCGATTGCACATGGCGCCCTTGAAAGCAGTTTTTTACGTATTAGCCCTTCTCTTGATATGGCAAGTCAATCTATGGGTAAAAGTGCATTTCAAACCTTGTATAAAGTACATCTGCCTTTACTTAAACGCGGCATTTTAACCGCTGGGCTTCTGGTATTTATTGAATGTATGAAAGAGCTACCCGCGGCCTTGTTATTACGACCGTTTAATTTTGAAACTCTTGCAACTCATGTTTTTCAATATGTTAGTGATGAGCAGTTAGAGTTAGCGTCTATCTCGGCCCTATTTATTGTGTTAGTCGGGCTTATTCCTTTGTATTTCGTTAATCGTTCGATGGAGCAAAATCATTCATGAGTCATTTGATAATTAAAAATTTAGCTTATCAATACAATGGCACTAAGGTATTGGATGCGCTTAATTTGAATGTTGAACAAGACGAAATCGTTTGCCTGCTGGGGGCAAGTGGTTGCGGTAAAACAACGACGTTAAAAGCGATTGCCGGAATTATAGAGCCCTCACAAGGTTTTATGAGTATTGATTCGCTTGTCGTTAATGATGATAAGCATTTTGTTGCACCAGAAAAACGTAATATTGGCATGATGTTTCAAGATTACGCGTTATTTCCTCACTTATCGGTGAGCGACAATATTGCATTTGGTTTAACCAATATGAGTAAGTCGCAAAAGCGTGAGCGCGTGGATGAAATGCTGAGCTTAGTTAAGTTAACTGGCTGTGCAGAACGTTATCCGCATCAATTATCAGGTGGTCAACAACAGCGTGTTGCAATTGCTCGTGCGCTTGCTTATAAACCCAGCTTGTTATTACTTGATGAGCCATTTTCTAATATCGATACGCAGGTTCGCTTTGAGTTAATTGCCGACATCCGCCGTATCATTAAAGCTCAGCAAGTATCAGCAGTGTTTGTTACCCATTCGAAGGAAGAGGCGTTTGCTTTTGCTGACACCTTGGCTGTAATGCATGGTGGAAAAATAGCCCAACAAGGCTCATCAGAACAGTTATTTAGCCAACCTAACTCAAAGGAGGTTGCAGAGTTTCTTGGTACAGGCATATACTTAACGGCGAAAGTCTTAACGCCAACTGAATACGAAACGGCGTTTGGTGTAATACATTCACTCACAGTAAATAACAGTGCTCACAAACAAGGGCAAGTTTATGTACGGCCTCATTATATTCAGTTATGTGAAGCTGATCAGAGTGATGAAAATAGCCTGACAATTTTGCACAGACGCTTTATAGGCACACGTTATGTTTATCGTGTGAATATAGCGGGGCAGGAGTGTGAAGTCGCTGCAGAGCAAGACCGCGTGTTTGCAGTTGAGCAGCCTGTAAAAATAAAAATAATGCCGCACACAGTCAATTTTTTTCATGATTAGTACTGCTTAACAATCTTGAATTCTTGGCTAGGTGCAAATAACGAGAAGCTAAGGATTCACTATGGCGCAAGCGCAATCTGGGATTTGTGCTGAAGCAAACTTACATGGTTTGCACCTGTTTTTTAATGTTTATGATGGCCATGACGAGTCATTACGTAAAAAGCTAAAACGCGTGAGCGTCATTCAAGATGAGTTTGCGGATCAGTTCTCAGAAGCCATGCTGTCGTGCGTGGTTGCGCTTGGTGCGCAATATTGGCCGCATATTTTGCCTGAGTTTATTCCAAGTCAATTACAAAGCTTTCCTAATGTGACTCATAGTGAACATGTTATGAGTGCACAGCCATTTGATTTATTTGTACAAATTCGTTCAGACCGTGAAGATGTTAACCATCTTTTTGCCCTACAGATCCTGAAATTATTTACGCCAGATGTAGAGCTTGTGGAGCAAGTGCGTAACTTTCGTTTTTTAGATGGCCGCGACTTTAACGGCTTTATTTATGCGGGTGACACCCCTCATGGTAGACAAAAGCGCAGTACGGCATTGATAGACAGGCCGGGGCATTTTGAAGATCAAGGCAGCTACATTCATGTTCAGCGCTTTGTGCACGATTTAAGTGTTTGGCAACATTTGTCGTTATCAGAGCAAGAGCAAATTATGGGGCGTACTCGGCTTGATAACACCTTAATTATGCCTGCACTCGAAACTAGTCATGCAGTGCGTAGTGAACTAAAAGATGAAAATGGCCAGCCGTTGATACTTAATCAGAGCATGCCGTTTGGTGATGTTCATAAGCAGGGTATTTTAATGGTGTCATGTGCCGCGCAAGGTGATGCGTTTGAGCAGGTATTAAAGAGTCGCTTGGGGCAGGGCGATTGTTACGACCATTGGCTTGATTTTACTCAAGCCGATATGGGGTCGGCGTTTTTCGCCCCGTCAGTAAACTTTTTGAAGCAGCTTTAAACTGTATCGAATAAAGTGCGCACGCGATCAAGCGTGACATCTATTTCAGAAATCTTTGCAGGAGCGATAAAAATTGTGTCGTCACCTGCAATTGTACCAAGTACCCCATCAGCTTTACCTAATGAGTCCAGTAAGCGCGCGATAAGTTGTGCTGCACCTGGGCTGGTACGAATAATAATCATCATTTCGTTATGCATAATATCGATAACGAGTTGACGCAATGGGCTTTTCGCTGTTGGTACTCCCATTTCAGCGGGTAAGCAATACACCATTTCTTGTTTTGCATTACGGGTGCGTACCGCGCCAAACTTGCTTAACATGCGAGAGACTTTACTTTGGCTTATGTTGTCGAAGCCTTGATCTTTTAATGCTTCGACAATCTCACCTTGTGAGCCGAAGTTTTCTTCTTTTAATAGCGCTTTGAACGCTTTGATTAGTGCTTCTTGTTTGTCTTGTGGTTGCATGTTGCCGTATCTGTAGTCATAAAACGTGAAGTAATTCTACACAACTCTGCATACTTATGCAGTACTAGTTTACATTTCTCGCCCTAAATGCTGTGTGTTTACAGTATAGTTTACAACTATGGTCGAAATTATACGCGAAATAAGCAGGATAAATTTGTTTTTAGTCGCTAATTTCATTATCTTTAGGGCCACAAATATTTCCTACCTCAAATTACGGAGAATTCCAATGAAAGTTGCTGTTTTAGGCGCAGCTGGCGGTATCGGCCAAGCATTGTCTTTATTATTAAAAACAAGTTTACCTGCAGGTTCTGAATTATCATTATACGATGTTGCCCCTGTTGTTCCTGGTGTAGCGGTTGATCTTTCTCACATCCCAACAGACGTTAAAGTTGAAGGTTTCGGTGCTGATAACCTAGACGATGCTTTAGTTGGTTGTGATATCGTTCTTATCCCAGCGGGTATGCCGCGTAAGCCGGGTATGGACCGTGCGGACCTTTTCAACGTAAACGCAGGTATCATCAAAACATTAGCTGAAGGCATCGTTAAAAACTGTCCTAAAGCGTTAGTTGGTATCATTACTAACCCAGTAAACGGCACTGTGCCAATCGTTGCTGAAGTATTCAAAAAAGCGGGTACTTACGATGCTGGCCGTGTATTCGGTATCACAACACTTGACGTGATCCGTTCAGAAGCATTTGTTGCTGAACTTAAAGGTTTAAGCGCTACTGACGTTAAAGTTCCAGTGATCGGTGGCCACTCAGGCACTACAATCCTTCCTCTTCTATCTCAAGTTGAAGGTGTTACTTTCACTGACGAAGAAGTGGCAGCATTAACTCCACGTATCCAAAACGCAGGTACTGAAGTTGTTAACGCTAAAGCGGGTGGCGGTTCAGCGACTCTTTCAATGGGTGCAGCAGCAGCACGTTTCTGTATGTCTTTAGTTAAAGGCTTACAAGGTGAAGAAGTGGTTGATTACGCATACGTTGCAGTTGAAAACGGTGACGCAGCATACTTTGCACACCCAGTACGTTTAGGTAAGAACGGTGTTGAAGAAATTCTTTCTTACGGTGAATTAAGCGCTTTCGAAGAGCAAGCTAAAAACGACATGCTTGAAACGCTTAATAAAGACATCCAAGAAGGTGTTGATTTCATCAACGGTTAATTCCGATAGATGATAGGTGCTATTAAAGCACCTAAAACAAAAAAGCCTGCATATGCAGGCTTTTTTAATGGCTCGAATAAATAGAGTTTAATGATCGCGGGCAACGGCGATGCGTGCCAAGCTCTCTAATGCTTGCTTGTATGGCGTTTCTGGTAAAAATGCAATACAGGCGATGGCTTTATCAGCCTCTTGCTCTGCCTTTTGCATTGTAAACTCAAGTGCTTTGGTATCAGCTAACGCCTCAAGAATGCTGTCTAGGTGATCCATACCATTGCCAAGTTCAATTGCTTCACGAACGAGCTTGATTTGCTCTGGCGTGCCTTTTTGCATGGCATAAATAAGCGGTAAGGTAGGTTTACCCTCGGCTAAATCATCACCAATGTTTTTACCAAGTTGCTCAGCATCGGCGTTGTAATCAAGCACATCATCAACAAGCTGAAAGGCTGTTCCTAAATGCATGCCGTAAAGGTTTAATGCCTCAAGCGTTTTATCATCTTGTTCAGTGATAATTGCTGCAAGGCCAGTTGCTGCTTCAAATAACTTAGCTGTTTTGCTGTAAATGACCTGCATATAGCTTTGCTCTGTGGTGTCAGGATCGTTACAGTTCATTAGCTGTAATACTTCACCTTCAGCAATGACATTCGTTGCATCAGCTAAAATTTCCATGATTGGCATTTTACCAAGACCAACCATCAACTGAAATGAGCGTGTGTAAATAAAATCACCAACTAGCACGCTAGCGGCATTGCCAAACTCAGCATTTGCTGTAGGCGTACCACGACGTAAATGTGACTCATCAACAACATCATCATGCAGTAAAGTTGCAGTGTGAATAAATTCGATGATAGTGGCCAGTGTAATGTGGTCTTTACCTTCATAGCCTAAAGCTTTTGCTGCTAAAATGGCCAACATAGGGCGAACACGCTTACCACCGCTGTTTACTATATATAAACCGAGTTGATTGACCAATGCGACATCTGAGCGCATTTGGGCATGTATAAGTTGATTGACGTCATTCATCTCATGATCGATTAACGTCTGGATAGCTTTTATATCCATTGATCTCCGAGCCAATATTTATGGGTATACGAGGCTGATTGTACAACAAAAAAAGCACTTGCTCGATATTTTGTGCTGATTCAGTAAAAAAACACTGTAAAGTTTTTTATTTTAAATCAAATTTGAACAGTTAATTGTAGTTGTTTGGTTGAATAGTAAACATGCTTGCATTTATTTAACGGCGCTTTTGACGTGTTAATTTAATTGTCATGAGATCGTAAAAACCGCTTGGCATACGGTGTTTTTAGGATAGAATAAGGAAAAATATTGAATTGCTCTCAATGCAGCTATTTTTTATTCATTTTATAGCAAAAGAGGCTTGCTAGTTTTTGCGCATTAGCGTAAACTTCGCGCCCTATTGAAGAATATTTTAGTTGCGTCGATTTGAGGGCGCACAGACGGAGTTAATTATGTACGCGGTTTTCCAAAGTGGTGGTAAACAGCACCGTGTGACTGAAGGTCAAACAATTCGTCTTGAAAAATTAGACGTTGAAACTGGTGCAGCAGTTGAATTTGATTCAGTACTTTTAGTTGCTGATGGTGAGAAAATCGAGATCGGTGTACCGTTCGTAAACGGTGGTAAAGTAACAGCTGAGGTTGTTTCACACGGTCGCGGTGAGAAAGTGAAGATTGTTAAATTTAGACGTCGTAAGCATTCTCGTAAGCAAATGGGCCATCGTCAATGGTTCACTGAAGTTAAAATCACTGGCATTAGCGCTTAATTAGAGGTACTGAGAAATGGCACATAAAAAAGCAGCTGGTAGTACTCGTAACGGTCGCGATTCAGAAAGCAAACGCCTAGGTGTTAAGCGTTTTGGTGGCGAATCAGTTCTAGCGGGTAGCATCATTGTTCGTCAACGTGGTACTCGTTTCCACGCTGGCGCAAACGTAGGTATCGGTAAAGACCACACTATCTTCGCAAAAGCAGATGGTAAAGTTCAATTCGAACAGAAAGGTCCTTTAAACCGTAAATACGTAAATATCGTAGCTGAGTAATCATCTCGATATTTGAAAAACCCCGCCTTTGCGGGGTTTTTTGTTTTAAGGCAAATAATAAGGCGTGTAAATATATATCTAAGCTAAGCCTGCAATCAGAAGGGCTTAGGTATATAATAGAGTTATTAACAAGCCAATCTTAAAGTGAGTAATCATGAAGTTTGTAGATGAAGTAGAAATTCGTTGTGACGCGGGTGATGGCGGCAGCGGTGTCGTATCTTTCCGACGTGAAAAATATGTACCAGACGGCGGTCCTGATGGCGGCGATGGCGGCGATGGCGGCAGCGTTTATCTACAAGCCGATGAAAACTTAAATACCTTAATTGACTATCAATTTGAGCGTTTTCATAAAGCAGAGCGCGGCACAAATGGCCAAAGCCGTAACATGACAGGTAAAAAGGGCGCTGATTTGACGCTTAAAGTACCTGTAGGTACGCGTATCACTGACGTTGACACTGAAGAGTCACTAGGTGATTTAACTAAACATGGTCAAAAAATTGTAGTTGCGAAAGGTGGTTTCCATGGCTTGGGAAATGCACGTTTTAAATCAAGTACTAACCGTGCACCACGTCAAAAGACACTAGGTACACCTGGTGAAGTTCGCAGCCTACGTTTAGAGTTAATGTTACTTGCAGATGTTGGCTTACTTGGCTTACCAAATGCCGGAAAATCAACGTTTATTCGCAGTGTTTCAGCAGCGAAACCAAAAGTGGCGGATTATCCGTTTACGACGCTAATTCCTAACTTAGGCGTGGTTCGTCCTGATGCAAATAAATCATTTGTGATTGCTGATATTCCAGGTCTTATTGAAGGGGCTTCAGAAGGTGCAGGCCTTGGTATTCGCTTCTTAAAGCACTTAGAGCGTTGTCGTGTATTACTACACATTATTGATATTATGCCAGTTGATGGCACCAACCCTGTTGATAATGCCTTTGCAATTATTAACGAGCTGCACCAATACAGCCCTAAACTTGCAGAAAAGCCGCGTTGGTTAGTTTTCAATAAGATTGATTTATTGCCGGAAGATGAAGCTGAAGCGCTATGTAATGAGATTGCTCAAGAGCTAGGTGAAGAAACTAATGTTTACCGCATCTCTGCAGCGAATAAGCAAAATACCCAAGCATTATGTCATGACATCATGGCGCTGCTTGATAGTATGCCGAAAGAAAAATTCGCTGAAGAAGAGAAAGAAGAAGTTGAATTTAAGTGGGATACTTACCATCAGAAAGCAACATCTCAAGACGATGATGATTGGGATGACGACTGGGACGATGATGACTACGATGTAGAAGTTATCTACCAACGATAAAATTTGAAACTGAAAAGGAGCCATGCGCTCCTTTTTTATTAATAAGAAAAAAGTATTAAGGTTTAGTGTGAAAATTTCAATGATTGCTGCTATGGCAAATAACCGAGTAATAGGTCAAGACAACCAAATGCCATGGCATTTACCTGCCGATCTGCAACACTTTAAAAAAGTAACCATGGCAAAGCCGGTGATCATGGGGCGTAAAACTTTTGAATCAATTGGTCGTCCATTACCTGGCCGTCAAAACATTATTATTACTCGTAACGCCGATTACAGTGCACACGGCATTGAGGTAGTCACTTCGCCTGAGGCAGCGTTGGCATTAGTCGCTGATGTTGAAGAAGTCATGATTATTGGTGGCGGAAATATCTACGAACAGTTTTTACCTCAGGCTGAGCGATTATATTTAACGTTCATCGATCTTGAAGTTGAGGGTGACACTCAGTTTCCAGATTACGAAAGTGTTGCTAATTGGACGGTTGCTGAGCAAGAACAGCATCAGCCTGATAACAAAAACCCTTATTCGTATACCTTTGTAACCCTGTATAAAAATTCGTAACATTATTGCGGTAAAACTAATTGGTTGGTATAATAATGTCCGATATTTCTACGAAGAAAGTATTGCATAAGGGCAAAATATGATGAAGTTATCTAACTTATTACTCGTGGCGGCAGTTGTTTCGGCTTCGGTTGCGTATACCGCACCAGCGAAAGCTGATGACCAATTAGCTGTATCTATCTGTGAATATATCGCGGCAGATGATAAAAACCGTTTACGTGATAAGCTTAAGAGCTCACGTGTTAAAATTCGTAACATTTTTGACGCTGTAAAATGTAATGGTAATAATATGCTTCGTCATGCTATCGAGAGCGGTGCTGCTGATACTGGTGAGTACATTGTTAAGAACTTATCAAAAAGCTCTTTAGAAGATGGTGCTGACATCGCATGGGCTGAAGCAAATGGCCATGGTGGTTCACCACTAATCGCTGTTATTAAGGACCGCGCAGGTCTTTAATACTAAAAGTAAACAGATTTTGAAGAAACCGCACAGAGTGCGGTTTTTTTATTTGTATTATGCCAATTCGTAATAATGCTTAATCATGCTGAGACAATAAAAAGAGTAAGCCCAGCGATAGGCTAGGCTTTAGTCAACATTCGTGTTTTTAACCGTTAACTAAACTTATCAGTTTCCTTTTCTAAATCAGTTGTTAGACCTTTAATTAGATCAGTTGCTGTGTGCGCTTGATTAGAAACATCTGCCGTTTGTGATGCTGTATCAGAGATGATAACGATACGTTTGGCAGTGTCTTCGCCTGCATCGAGCTGTTCTTTAGCGGCAATTGCGATTTGGTCGCTCATTTGTGCTATGGCACTTAGTGAGCTGGCAACACGCTTTAGCTCATCATTGGCTTTTGTGGATTTTTGCACTGTTTGTTCACTGGTTGAAATACTTAGCGAGACAGCAGACTTGGCATCCTGAGTTGCTGCTTGTAACTTGCCAATCATATTACGTATTTCTTCTGTGCTGGTTTGTGTGCGCTGAGCAAGTCCGCGAACTTCGTCGGCAACCACAGCAAAGCCTCGTCCTTGTTCGCCGGCGCGCGCAGCTTCTATTGCCGCATTAAGCGCAAGTAAGTTAGTTTGCTCAGCAATACCTTGAATAACACTGAGCACATTTGCGATGTTATTTACTTCATCATCAAGCACTTGAATATTATTACCAGCGCTGTCAATTTGTTGCTCTAAAAGCGCGATAGTGTCAGCGGCCTCGCTGGTTAAGTGGCTGGCACTTTGACCTTGTTGCTCCGCCTCTTGCACTGAGTAGGCCGCTTGTTCTGCATGTTCAACAACTGTTTGCGCCGAAGCTGTTAACTCAGTGATAGCAGAAGCAACCATTTGAGTTTCTTCGTTGAGGCTACGAGTAAGTTTATCGAGCTCAACAGAGCGTGATTCGTTATCAACACTTTGGTTCTTTAGGCTATCTGTAACGCCTTTTATACCGTCCACAACGCCACGTAAGCCTTGCTGCATGTAATGCATAGCAGCAATAATGCTTTCAGGTGGAGCATCTTGGCGAATATGTGAGTTTAAGTTGCCGCGAGAAACGTTTTTAACAATACCGATTACTTCGTCAATTTCGCCGCCTAAGGCATTGGTAAGTGATGAGCCAAAGCGAGCAATAGCAAAAGTAAGTGCAATAGTGATGAGCATTGATAAACCCAGCAACCACTTTGCGGTATTCCAATAACGTTCATCAACTTCCTTGGCGCTAATGCCTGTACCAACATACCAGCCAAACAGCGGTGTTTTTTGTACTACAGAAGTTAAATCAACGGTTTCTCCATCTCGCACTGAATCCCAGTGGTAGGTGATGATTTTATTGGTTGTATTACCCACGAGGTTTTCGACCATACGGCCGATGCTGTTGCCACTGGCATCTTTAAAATCGTTAAAGCTGGTGCCGTGCAGTTCAGGGTCGTGAGGAGTCGCAACAAAATCCAAGTTGTTGTCGACAACATAAACATATTCTGATTCGTGGTATTTATTTTCACGAAGCACCTGAATAGCGAGTTGTTTTGCTTGTGCTTCTTCGAGTTGATTGTTTTTAACCATCAACTCAAATTGCTCAACAATATTGGTGGTGCTCTTCATGAGCTGGTTGATACGCGCGATGTTGTCGCTTTCGCTGGCATGGCGTAAAGATTGTAAGCCAAGTAAAGCTATCGCAGATAACGCAATAAACATAGCGATAGCAAATAAGGTGATTTTTGTTTTTAAAGCTAATCCTGATAACACAGTCAGCCTCCTTTATTATTTCCCCTTATTACTTCTACCACGTTTGTATTATTTTATTAAGTAAAAATGACAGCGTTATCATGATATTTGCTCAAGTACCTATTTAGAGCTTCAGTTCGGCTTCTGTAAGCGCTCGATATTCACCGCTTGCAAGGTTTTCATCAAGAGTAATATCAGCTATTTTTTCACGATGTAATTCAACAACTTTATTACCTACAGCGGCAAGCATTCGCTTAACTTGATGGTATTTACCTTCGCAAATTGAAAGGCGTAAGCTGTAGCTTGCAAGTTTTTCAACAATAGCAGGGCGAGTTAGCTCTTTCTCGTTGTGCAATTGCACCCCTTGCTCTAACGCTGCAATTGCCTCGTCTTCAATAGGTTCTTGAGTTTCAACTAAATACGTTTTGAATTTGTTATGCTTTGGCGCGGTAATTTTATGCGACCAGTCGCCGTCATTAGTGATCAGCACTAAACCTGTGGTATCGATATCTAATCGACCTGCAACATGAAAGTCGCTCATGTTTGGCTCATCGATTAAATCAAATACAGTAGGGTGAAGCTCATCTTTATTAGCGCATACATAACCTGCTGGCTTATGTAGCATGTAGTAGCGTTTACCTAAAAATACTAGTGGTTCACCTTGCCAGCGAATATCATCATCTTGTGTTACAGACAAATCGAATGAGGTAATCACCTCACCATTAACAGTGGCGTATTTGCGTTTAATACCAGCTCTGGTCTTACTGCGCGGTAACTCAGCAATATGGCTAATAAATTTATCTAAACGGCATGGAAATTTCATTGGGATCACATTTTTAGTCAGCTACAATGGCGGCGAGTATAGCGGATACTAGTTACCTATGACAGTACAGCAAGGACAAATATTACAGCACTACCAAACAGAGATAGCGAATGGCAACTTAACTGAGGATGTCGCTCAAAGAGCAGCTATAACCGCACTGGATCAGTTATCACAATTGCTAACTACGCCAAGTCATTGGTGGCAAAGAGCAAAGCCGATTAAAGGTGTGTATTTGTATGGCCCTGTTGGTCGCGGTAAATCAATGCTAATGGATATATTTTATCAACGAGTTAGCATTGAGGGTAAAATCCGTTTGCATTTTCACCATTTTATGAAGCAAGTGCATGAGCGTTTAAGTGAGTTGCAAGGGCAAAAAAATCCGCTAAATGTGATTGCTAAAGAATGGGCAGAGCACATTCGCTTGATTTGTTTTGATGAGTTTTTTGTGTCTGATATTGGCGATGCCATGATCTTAGGAGGCTTATTTAAAGCCTTGTTTGCGCAGCAAGTCGTGTTAGTGGCAACGTCGAACTGCCAACCGGAACAGTTGTATCGTAACGGTTTACAGCGAGCTCGCTTTTTACCCACTATCGATTTATTAAATGATCATTGCCATATTCTGAGTGTTGAAGGCCATACAGATCATCGCTTTCGCTTTGGTAAACAAACCGAACATTACTTTATTGATAATAAAGAGGCGCTAACAGAGCGCTTTTTAAAACAAGAGCAAGCAATACAGAGGCAAACAACGATAGAGGTTTGCCATCGCAAGCTTAGCTGTGTAATGCAAGCTCAAGACGCCATTATGTTTGATTTTATGACACTTTGCTCAGGACCCAGAAGCACCGCGGATTACATTTACTTGGCAGAGTGTTTTCAGCGTGTTTATTTACTCAATGTGCCGGTAATGGGGCGTGGAGCAACGGGAAAACAAATTGTGCATGGCATTGAAGATAGTTATCAGCGAGAAAAACAGGATTTACAAGAACACTTTTTAGATGATGAAGCACGGCGCTTTATTGCTTTGGTTGATGAGTTTTATGATCGCAACCGATTACTGGTGATCTCGGCCGAGCTGGGTATAAGCGATTTATATCAAGGACAAAAGCTGGCATTTGAGTATGCGCGTACCGAGTCTCGACTAGTTGAGATGCAAAGCTGGAAAAGATAAAAGGCGCATTTAAAATGCGCCTTTGTTGTCAGCCTAGCTGGGGATCTTCATATGAAACGGTTAAAAGCTATATTGAGCACCTACATACACGTAGCGACCAGCACCACCGCCGTATGCGCTGTAGTAGTTACCACGGCCATATGGATAAAAGTCACCTTTATTATCAAACACGTTATTCACACCACCGAATACGCGCAATTGGCTCTGTTCACCAAGTGACATGGTGTAAGACGCTGAAAGGCTGTGCTTTAAGAACGAGCCATAATCTTGGTAGGCAAGTTTTTCTGGGTTACTGATACAAGTATCTTCACCAGCCTCACAGCGGGCATCGTTTTCGGCAATATACTCTTGATAGTCTTCTTCAAGACTCTGGCTTGCTTTAAACGAGCCTAAGTAATTTGTGCGCCAACGAATACGTAAGTTATCGTTACGCCATGTAACTGACATTGATGCTTTATCTTTGCTGCTGCCATAACCTGCGTAGTGACTGGTTACTAAGCTGCCATCAAGGCCTTCATAGGTTTGCGAGTTTTCGATTACATGGTTGTAATCTAGTTTAAACGACAACTGACCCAGGTTATCTAAGTCTAATTTGTACTGTGCAACCACGTCATAACCGCGCGCTGTTAGCTCATCGAGGTTATATTGACGTTGTAAGATTTTAATAATATTACCTTCGCTGTTACGGGTAATGTCATTACAAAATACGTTGTCTTCGCCCCATGCTGCTTCTGAGTTGTAGCACTCACGCATGATGTTTTCATTACTGATCTGCGAAATCGCATCAACAATGGCAATATCATAGTAATCAACGGCAAGATTAAAGTTTTCTAAAAAGGTTGGAGCCACTGTAACCCCAAAGGTATAGGTATCAGCGGTTTCTTCTTTTAGGTTTTCGTTACCAGTACCCGGTGAATACCTGTTGTTCTCATCGCTAAACTCAAAGTCTGGATCAGCAGCAAGTTGTGCAGCTAATGTAGGCTCCTTACGGCAGTTATCGTGACCTGGTTTAGTGGATGTTGCCGTTAAACCGTCACAAATATCGTCATAGCTGTCGTAATCGCCACGTGGTGGTGACATAAGCTCGGTGATCGTTGGCGCACGTTGAGCACGGGCGTAGTTTGCTCTAAATGCATAGCCCTCGATTGGCTCCCAAAATATACCTAGCTTGTAGCTGGCAACAGTATTGACGTTTTCCATGCTGTAGTTAGCCAAACGTAGTGAGGTTTCTGCGCTTAAGCTTTTTGCTAAAGGAGCCTCTTTTAATAGCGGGATCGCAAGCTCTGCAAAGGCTTCGTAGACTTCAACTTCACCATAAAAATTTGGTACATAGTTAAAGGTAATACCGCCAGCTTTCATGTCGTCGCTGGTTGATAGGTCTTGGCTGTCTTTACGGTATTCGCCACCAAATACTGCGGATACTGAGCCTGCTGGTAATTCAAATAAATCACCCGTTATGTAGCCAACCACACCGTATTGCTTTATTTCGGTATCAATAATTGGGTTAGTGCGGATCCAAGCCGCCATCTCTTCGGTGATAGATCCTTCACCAAATAAGTTAATTGGCACACAGCCTTCAGCGCGAGCTGCTTCATCAATACATTGAATGGTGCCATCCGCTAACTGTTCAGCTTGCAAAGCTTGATTAAGTTTTACGGTATTTAATTCATTGCTGCGAATTTGGTGCTGGGTAAAACGACCATAACTTGCAGATAGATCCCAGTCCCACTCGTCGTTAAATAACGTGCCTTGAAGACCTGCCCAGCTGCGAATCGTTTTACGGGTATTATCTGTGCTGATATTACCGACTTCGCTGAAGCGGCGATCCCAATAAATGCGATCTTTATATGGGTTGGCATCGAGGATTTCTTGCGGCACATACGGGTTGTCGATTGGAATATAGCCCGGTGCTACATCTGCAAGGGGCTCGCCAGTCGCCGGGTCATAACGCGGTACATACGCACCTTCGTATTGATCTTCAGGCGACTTATTGTTAAACGAACCACTTTCACTGTATTGTACTTGTGCATAGAACATTATATCGTCAGTTAAGTCATAATCTATTTTCACTGCCGCTGACACGTTATCACTCGGAACATCAAGCATTACGTACTGATTTGAGTTGATACCGTAAATTTCTTCGTTGCCTTTCCAATCATCACGTAAGGTTTGACCGTCATACCAAAACTGAGTGTCGTTGTTACTATTTTCTAAGAACACACCACCCGGAATACCGTCGCTCTTACTCACCCAATCAGCTTGTGTAATATCAAGCATACATTGATAACCGTCATTAGTAAGCATTTGGTTACACATCTGGTCATCATCATAGCGATAAGCGTCTTCGACTTGTGCGCGTTTACGGTCGTAATAGCTCATACCGAAATCACGGTCCCAGTTGGCACTGAAATAAGCGTAGCCACGCTCATTAGCAAACGAGGTACCGTAGTTTAAATCAAGGGTAAATTCTTTACCGCCGCCATCAGTGGTTTCACCTGTATTCGCTTTAAAATCAAAGCCTTCTTTTTTTGATTGGGTAATAATATTCACCACACCTGCTACGGCATCAGCACCATAGGTTGCCGATGCACCGCCACTGATTATCTCCACGCGCTCTACCATGCCGCTTGGAATGGTATTTAAACTAACATAGTTACCGCTGTAGCTATTTGATACAACACGACGGCCATCAACCAGTGTTAGAGTGCGGTTAGCACCTAAATCTCGTAGTTGGGCAGTAGATAACCCCGTTGCTGAAACACTTGATTGGCTGGTGGTGTTACCTATGCTCTCACTTAGAGCTGGCATGTTATCAACAAGAATATCTGATAAATTGGTTAAACCGGTATCGGCAATGGCTTCACGGTCCATTGTGACCAGCGGTGTAGGAATTGAAAAGCTATCACGCTTAATACGCGAGCCCGTTACGACAATTTTTTCAGGCTCTTCAGTTTGTTCATTAGCTGTTGGGGTGGTGTTGGCGGTGCGGGCAATCTCAGCCTCATTGGCAAATGTATGTTGGCTAAAACCACAGGCAACAGCAAGTGCAATAGCACAGGGGTTGGTTAGTAGATTTCTCACAGGCGTTCCTAGTTGTTTTATTTTTAATTTTTAGAACCAGAGTGATGCTCTTTTTAAGGGCAGTTAAAATTTACAGTGAGCAACACCCTGGTTAGTCGGTACTGACGTAAAAATTTTTATAGGAATGTGAACTTAACTACAATCTTAGGTGGCTCGTTTATGTCTCTATTTTATATCTACTGAATATCTATTCATTTAAAATCAATTGGTTAATAAATATTGGTTGTTAACTGTTTTGCAACGTTAAAGCTGGTGAAAGAAACGCTTTTAAGATAAATTGGTAGGGCTTTATACTGCTGTACTTCTAAAATGGGGTTTTATTTAGAGTCAATGGAAACATCTAATCGCGTTTATCAGCTGGGCTCATGTATTGTTAACCCACTCGAAAATAAACTGATCTGCAATGGTAGTGAACAACTTTTGCAGCCTAAGTTTATTGAGTTGTTAGCCTGCTTAGTGGCGCGTTACCCCGAACCAATCACGCGTGAAGAGCTCATCAATCATGTATGGGAAGGCAATTTTTACGTGGGTGAAAAAGCCTTAACAAATGCTATTTGGCATCTACGAAAAGCATTTAAAGAACTCGACCCAGAACAAACTTACATAGAGACACTACGTAAAACGGGCTATCGTGTTTTGTTAAAGCCTGAGCCAATAGATACAGCAAATAAAGAAAAGTCAGTGGGTATTAGCATCACTACTGCGCAAATTCGTCAGCTGTTTGTGGCAATGTGTGTAATTAGTCTTGTGGTAATGTATTGGCTGTTCTCTTCGCCTTCGGAACAAATAAAGTCAAGCTTTGTGCTACCGCTTAATAGCATCGAAAGTGTTACTGCAAGCCCAGGTCGCGAGATTTACCCATCAATTTCTAATGATCAGCACTATTTGGTGTATTCATGGCGACAGCTTGGTAAACCAAATAACTTATATTTACGCGATTTACATTTTCCTGAACATCCAGCCAAGCAACTAACTGACTCTCCTTATACAGAAGGGCGCTCTGTGTTCAGCCCAGATGCAAATACTTTGTACTATTACCGCATGGGGTCTGATGTCTGTGAAATTGTTAAGTTGTCTTTGATTAATGCCACCAGTGTCGTATTAGGGGAGTGTAGTCATAAATATCCGGCTGATCTCGATATTAGTAGAGATGGTAAAACCTTAGCCTATATTGCTGATCACACCACGCAATCGGGTGACTATGTCACTCGTATCAAACTGCTCGATTTACAGGCAAAACAAACAAGTGAAACGTTTATTCCTTGTAATGATGACTGCGAAACTGTGTATGAGTCTGTGTCGTTTTCGCCAGATGCACAGCGAGTTGTGGTTACGCGTAATGTTAAAAACAACCAAAAAGCGCTGTTTCTAATTGATGTAAAAACAGGGCAAAGCCAACGCCTAACTCATGATTTTATTGATATTCATGGTGTAGATTGGCATCCATCTAAAGCGCAATTGGCGTTTAGTGCAGTTGAGGGTGGCAAACGTTATGGCTACTTCTACGATATTGATAATCAAACCCTAATCAACACGCAAATCGCTGGCATGAGCTCACCTAACTACAGTAGCGATGGCAGTGTTTATTATCATCAGTGGGATTTAGATAAGGTGATCACGCGCCTGAAAATAGACGAACAAGTGGCCAGTTCACCGTTTTCTATGTTGTCGACTAATTTTAGCTCGCTATTCCCAGAATATAATCAGCAGCAAAACAAACTGCTGTATGTGTCGAATGAATCGGGCAGTTCACAGCTTTGGATTGTTAACCCCGATAGCAGCTCGCGAAAGCAGCTTACTGACTTTGCACATAATACCGGGGAAATTCGTGACCCAACTTGGTCTGCCGATGGACGCTATATTTTGTTTTCATTGTATGACAATGGCAGTACCCGCTTATATTTTTATGATTTCAAAGTAGAGCAAAGTCAACAAATCAAACTGTCATTTAGTCATGCTGTTAAACCCAAGTTTAGTGCTGATAGCCAGCATATTTTAGTCTCTGGTGGAGACTATCTTTACCGTTATGACTTAACAGCAAAAAGCCTCGGTAAAGCAGTTGAAGTGCCAGCGCAGTATGGTGTAGAAACACAAACAGGTGATATTTTATTTACTAACTCGCGCCATGCTATTTGGATTAAACATCATGATACGGGTGTAGAAGAAATGCTGGTGAATGATATTAAATTAGCCCGCTGTTATGCATGGTTGCTAGTGGCAAAGAATGCTTATCATGAAGGACGTATTTATTACTATAAAGAACGCTTAGGTGATTACCGTATTAGCTACTATGACTTAGCAAGTAAGCAGCATCATGATTTAATTGCTTTACCAGAGCGTGCTTATAGTCGCTCATCAGGCCTGACCTACATACCCAATGAGCGTTGGCTGGTTTACACTGCGTATTTATCGCCTGAGATAGAAATCAAGCGCTTACCCGCAGCCTATTTACCAAAGTAATTAACACTTTCGGTAGATATCAGCATCCATATCGTAAATATTAACGCTCAGGCTATACGAGCGGCGACAGTATGTTCTTAAGCAACTTAGTAATTGCTCACTGAGCATTTGCTTTTGCTCTATGGTTCTGCCTGCCATGATTGATGCGCCTATGTGAATAAAGCCATCTTTGCCTTCACCTAATTCGTAATGCTGATAAGCAATTGCACGAGTCTTTATGGTCGAAAGCTCAAATAAGCCAGAGTCAAAAACGGCTTGGTGAACTTTTTCAACTAACACTTGTGGCAGAATTGGCAAATCTTCTGAGTGTTCTATAACAATGTGCGGCATGGGGTCTTCCTTAAAAGCGGTAACTAAAACCGATGTTTGTCTGAAATTGGTTTAACACATCACCATCAAAGTGCCATAGACATTGATTGTCTTCTGATGTTGGTAAAGTGCACGATACGTTACTTGCATTATTTACAATAGTTGCCAGCCAGCGAGTTTCAACATAAACCCGTGCTTGCTCAGTAAATAAATAATCGACGCCTGCATAAAGGCCCGAGGTAAAATACGTATCTGAGTCGGCAAAGTCAGTGCTGACGTGGTTTGCGCCAATTTGGGCGCCAACAAAGCTAACCACACGATTAGCCAGTGGCACTTCTATGGCACTTTGAAATAGCAGGTATTGCATCTCGACTTGCTTGTTGGTTTGGTCTTTCATATCAAGCTCAGTTGCCGAATAGAAGAAGCCATAGCGAGCATTATCAATGGTTCTATCGAAGCTGACAGTAAAATGGCTGTCATCCTCAAGCTCAATCTTTAGATTTTCTTCGGTTTGCACCGAGTTAGTAAAGTTTTTGCCGAAACCGGCGCTAATTGAGTAGCCAGCTTGAGCTGTACTACTTAAGAACATGAAACACAGTAAACCAAGCGATTTTTTCATTGTTTAGGTGCTCGTTGTTGAAGATATTTTGAGATAGTATTGAAACATAGCAAGCAAATCGTTGTAAACGGACAACTATCGCTTTTTAATAAGGAACACTAGGATGAAGTTACTAAAATTAGCTGGACTTACTGCGTCACTTATTTTGTTGAGTGGCTGCTCGGATGATGCTGCTTCGGTAAGTTTAGGGTTATTTACTACAAAAGACATTAAAGTAGTATCACAACAAGACCCAATTATTAGCGGTGTAACCTGTCACATCAGCCACATTGAAGCCAACCTAGACTTTGCTGATCCTTCTGATATGTCTATTGCCTGTCGTCAAACAGGGCCTATTACAGCGGAACAATTACAAAAAATAGATCGTAGTAAATCGGGTGAGGTGGTTTTTAAATCATCAAAAAGTATTTTATTTAAGTCGTTAAAAGTGCGCCGTATTTATGATGCGCCAACACGTACACTTTTATATTTGTCGTATTCAACAAAAGAATCAAGTGGCAGTCATCATCACGCTTTATCAACAGTGCCTTTATATAACACTGATGCATGGCAATGGGCACAATCACAAGAGTAATTTATGTTAGCGTTATTTAAATCAAGCCCCCTTATTGATGAGCAAGAGCAGCAGTGGCTAATTGATACCTTTTTGTGGGCTGTTGAGCACTTTGATAGTGATTATTTTTTAAAGCATACGAAAATCATTTTACCTAATGGGCAGTTCTTTCCTGATAGGGTATCAAGTGTAGCCGAAATGGCTGAAAAGGTATTTAGTCGGGTGGTTGATTATGCGGGTATGCAGGCGTGGCCAATTAACTTGGTTGCACCATCTGGGCTGACACCTCAGGTGTTTCCACATTTTGAATTTTTAGACGCAATACGCGGCGAAAATGTACAGTTGATCGTCCCTGCAAATCATCACGTGAATATTTCATATAACCCGAACCAAATAAATCAGCCACAAGATTTAGTCGCTAGTTTTGCAGGGACATTAGCGACGATTTTGATTCACCATGTGGGTGTGTTACCACCCGGCGGTAAAGAGTATTTACCGCAGGCAAGTGATGCGTTGGCATGTTATTTAGGCTTTGGGGTGATGATGAGCAATACGGTGTATCAATTTAAAGGAGGTTGTGGCTGCGGTTATAACCCATATGCTAATCGTCAAGCGGCGCTGACTGAGCCACAAACGCTGTTTATGCATGCGCTGGTTACACACTTTAAAGGGGACAGTCAGTCGAAGACGTTTTTAAAGCCACATCTTCGCAGCCAATATAAAAAAGCGCAAAAACAAATTAAAGCTCTCATGCATAACAGTGCTAATCCTATGTTATTGGCATTAGATCAAAAAGCGATAGGGTAAGTAGTTGTGCAGTATTTAGATGAGTTTTTATTGATTGCCATTGCCCATTTTTTTGCGGTAGCCAGTCCTGGACCTGACTTTGCGATAGTGCTTAAGCAAAGTATTCAGCAAGGACGTAAAAATGCACTTTGGACTAGCGCTGGTGTTGGCGCAGCTATTTTGTTGCATATTGCCTACTGTGTATTAGGTGTAGCGTTAATTTTATCGCAGTCGCCTAGCTTATTTATGGCTTTAAAATACGTAGCGGGGGCTTATCTGGCTTACTTAGGCGTGCAAGCTTTACGCAGTGCCAAGCCGAGCGATAGTAAACAGCAACCCCTTGCTCAGGCTGAGCCAGAATCGGTGTATAAAGCATTTCGACGCGGGTTTTTTACCAATGCACTGAACCCTAAAGCAACCCTGTTTTTTATGTCGTTATTTACCCTCGTAATTAGCCCTGAGACACCCGTTTTAGTTCAAGCTGGTTATGGCTTATATATGGCTATTGCAACTTGGCTATGGTTTTCATTTTTATCTTTGGTGCTATCAAAAGCATCGGTTCGTTCATTTTTCTTAAAAAGCGGGTACTGGTTTGATAGAGGCATAGGTATTGTGCTTATTGCGTTAGCTATTCGCGTTGTTGTGTGAGGTGACTATGACTATTTATAACTTTTCATTTGGGTCAAATATGTCTTCGAGCCGTTTGTTTGCAAGGCTTCCAGAAGCAAAGCGTATTGGCACAGCTATTTTAAAAGGCTATGAGCTTACGTTTGATATGGTCAGTACCGACGGCTCTGCAAAGTGTAGTATTCGCGAAACAGATAATACTGATGCCTTGGTGTATGGCGTGGTATATCAGCTCAATGAGATGGAAAAGTCGATTCTTGATGAAATTGAAGGCCCGCGTTATGACTGTGTAGATATCACCGTTGAGCTTATTGATGGCGAGCGTGTATCAGCTCATTGCTACATTGCCAATACCGTTGATGACTCACTTTTACCATTCGACTGGTATCTTCAGCACGTTCATCGCGGAGCGCTTGAAGCGGGCGTACCAAATCATTACAGTGAAGCAATACTCGCAAGACAAAGTTGCGATGATCCAGATAAAACCCGGGCAGCGAGAGAATTCGCTATTCACAACAATAAAAATCACCAAGGGACATTATGATATTCCGTAAATTAGCCGTTGCAGCGGCATTGTTATCAAGCTGTTCATTTTACAGTTATGCCGACATTGATACTAAAAAAATAGAAGACGTTATCGAAACCTCAATGGCGCGTTTTGATGTGCCGGGTATGGCAGTGGCGATTGTTGAAAATGATAAAGTCGTGTTAGCAAAAGGCTTTGGTATCGCAAACCTTGATACTGGTAAAAAAGTGAATAAAGATACCTTATTTGGTATCGCGTCAAACACCAAAGCATTTACTGCCGCAGCGTTAGCTAAATTGATTGATGAAGGTAAGCTCAGCTGGGATGACAAAGTAATCGATCACTTACCTGAGTTTCGTTTATATGACCCTTATGTAACCCGTGAAATGACCATTCGCGATTTATTAAGCCATCGCAGCGGCTTAGGTTTAGGGCAAGGCGATTTAATGATTTGGCCTGATACTGACAAATCAATTGATGAAATTATCGCGGGCCTTAAGTATTTAAAACCGGCGAGTAGTTTTCGTAGTAAATACGCGTATAACAACCTGATGTTTGTAACCGCAGGTGAAGTGGTTGCGCGTGTATCTGGTATGAGCTGGAATGATTACATTGAGAAAAATATTCTCGAGCCACTCGATATGAAAAACTCACGTGCAGGTTTTTCACGCATTCCTAGTAGTAATAAAAACTGGGCGACGGGCCATATTCCAATGGATGGTCAATTACATCCATTTTTTGTGAACTACCTTGAAGATTTCCGTGGTGCAGGTGCAATCGCTTCTAGTGTGAGCGATATGAGTCATTGGCTACGCACGCAGCTTGCGCATGGTAAAATGCCAAATGGCCAGCAGTTATTCACTGAAAAGCAGCAACAACAAATGTGGCACCCGCACATTACCTCACTGGCATCAAAAAGCGCTTACGAAGCTTATCATCAGCAATTTAGAGGTTATGGTTTAGGCTGGAGCATTGAAGACTTTCACGGTATTAAAAAACTGGGTCACGGTGGCGGCATCTTAGGCATGGTGTCTCAAGTGACGCTATTACCAGAGAAAAACCTTGGTATTGTTATTCTAAGTAACCAGCAAGCATTTAGTGCGCTATCTGCGGTGACCTATGAAGTGCTAGAAGATGCGTTAGATCTTGAAGACAAAGATTGGGTCGAAGAGTTGGCTAAAAAGCATTTCGAAAACAAAGAAAAAGCGTACGCAAATGCAAAACCAGAAACGCCAGCAGATTATCAACCAAAACTGCCAAACATCAACTACACAGGCACACTACATGACAACTGGTACGGTGATGTGGTCATTGAAGAATTAAATGGTCAGTTACGTATTGATTTTACTCATACAAAGCGTTTGAAAGGCCAGCTTGAGCATTACACCGGCAATACCTTTATTGTTAAGTGGGATGAAAAGTTACTTGAGGCCGATGCCTTTATTGAGTTTCAAATGAGCCCAGATAACCGTGTGAGTAGTGCAAAAATGCGGGCTGTCTCTACTGAAGTAACTGACTTTAGTTTTGATTTTAGAAATCTAGATTTACACACTAAAAAGTAAACAAAAGTCGCAAAGCCACCATCAGGTGGCTTTGTTATACTGGGGGAAAATAATCCAAGGAGTGTATTATGAGAACGGCTGTAATAACTCATCCATTTTGCCGTAAGCATAAAATGATTGACGATCACCCTGAATGTCCAGCACGCTTAGATGTGATCACAGACCGTTTACTCGCCAGTGGTGTTGATGTTGCCATTACTCAATTACAAGCTCCTAAAGCTACCCGAGACGATTTTTTACGTGCTCATGACGAATCTCTCGTTAACCACGTCGAGCAGACTATTCCTGATGAAGGGCTCGCTGAATTAGACGGCGATACTTGGTTATGCCCAGATTCAATGAAAGCAATTGAACGCGCTGTAGGCGCTGGATTATTAGCGGTTGATGAAATTCTTGCTGATAATCTCGACGCGGCTTTTTGCTCCGTTAGACCGCCAGGCCATCATGCAAACCGCAGCTCCTCTGCAGGGTTTTGCGTTTTTAATAATCTAGCCATTGCGGTGAAATACGCGCAAAGCAAAGGCGTTAAGCGCATTGCTATTTTGGATTTTGATGTACACCACGGTAATGGTACCCAAGATATCTTTTTAGATGACGACAATGTGTTGTTTTGTTCTTTGTTTCAACATCCGTTTTATCCTAATACTGCCGTTGAAAATAATGCGACTTTAGTTAATTCGCCGCTGCCGATAGCCAGTGATGGTAATGATCTTAAAGCTGTTTACCTTGAGCAGTGGCTACCAAAACTTAATGATTTTAAACCTGAACTGTTGTTTATTAGCGCCGGTTTTGATGCTCACTTAGAAGATGACATGGCAAGCCTCAAATTTGTTGAAGACGATTACGCATGGCTAACTACGCAACTTGCTGAGTTTTGTCAGCAACAAGAATGCAAGGGAATTGTTTCGTTTTTAGAGGGGGGCTATGCCTTATCAGCCCTTGGTCGAAGTGCCGTGGCGCATATTAAAGCGCTGGTGGATGCACCTTAATCTGCCAGCATCGCAAAGGCTTGCGTTGCAGTAAGCCTAGTTACTTTACTTAAACAGCACACACCTTCTTGTGCTAGATGCTCAGTCACTTTATTAGCAAGCTCTACGTCAGTTAACGCTTTAACACTTTCTCCCTGCAAGTTGACATAGTGCCCTGTTGCTAAAAGTATCCTCGCTTCTTGTTGCTGCTCTTCACTTAAACCATAAATAAAGCTTTCTATATCGGCTTTATCTTCAACTAATGCTAATTCATTAGATGAAAAAATTATCTTAGGAAAAGATGTGTGCATTTATTGTCCTGCGTCAAAGTTGCCAAGGATTAAATGATTATAATTGTCAGTCCATGCAAGAACTAGGATTATTTACCTATGAATCAACCAAGACGACATCAAAAGGTGTGCGATGTATTTTCGCAAAAGCTCGTTTCATGTCCTGCGCATACGCCCTTGGTTGATGCCGTAAGGTTGATGCATGTGCATGGTGTAACCGCCATTTTTATTAAACATGAAAAGTCGATTGTTGGTATCTGGACTGAAGCTGATTGTTTAAAGGTAGATATAACTAATCCCACTTACAAGAATCTTGCAATTCACGAAGTGATGTCGGCACCGGTTATCTCAGTGCCAAGTCAGTATCCAGTAAGTGATGCAACATTACGTTTTCAACAACACGGTATTCGTCATTTATTGGTAATTGACGATAATAGCCAGCCTTTAGGGATGTTGAACCTTTCTGATATCGTTCACAACCAAGGTTTAGACCACTATCTGCAGTTTAGGCCCATTCATGAACAGTATTGTACAGAATTAGAAGTGGTTGATGCAGATACGCCTATTGAGAAAGTGGTTGAACTGATGCGCATGAAACACCTTGAAAGTGTATTGGTTTATAATCAATCACTTGAAATTTATGGCATCATTACCCAGCGTGACATTGTTGAGTTAATTTTACAAACTGAGTGGTTAAACCCATGCTGGGAATACGCGAGTTATCCACTTATTGAAATTGATAATAAAAGTAGTCTTTTTGATGCTTATCGAGTCATGACAGAACGCAATGTGCGTCATTTGGTGGTCAGAGACACCGCTATTTGTGGAGTGATTTCATTTGCTGATTTAATAACAGAGATTGAGTCGGCTTATTGCTGCGAGCTTGAGCGAGCGATTGAACAGCGTGACATTGCTTTGCAAAAATCACAGCGAAACCTTTTTCTTGCAAATAAAATTATTGATGCCTCACTCGATGGCATTATGTTAACCCGTAAAGACGGCACTATTATTCAAGTTAACCCTGCTTTTACTAAACTGACTGGCTTTGCTGAGCATGAAGTTATTGGCAAGCGGCCCAACATTTTAAGTTCAGCAAAACATAGCCGTTCCTTTTATCAAAAAATGTGGCACGCCATTGAATACGAAGGGGTTTGGCAAGGAGAGATCTGTAATCGTAGAAAAGATGGCGAAGAGTATGTTGAGTGGCTAACGATCATTCAGATCAAAGATCCCAATTTTGACGAAGTGCTCTATGCCGCTATTTTTAGTGATATTACAGAGCGCAAACGTGCCGAAGAAAAGATTGCCCAACTTGCCTATTACGATGAGCTGACTGGCCTGCCTAATCGGCGTTTGTTTCATGATAGGTTATCAATTGCATTGAGTGCTGCAAAACGAAATCATGACCTACTGGCGGTGATGTTTATTGATTTAGATCGCTTTAAAGAAGTGAATGATAGTTTAGGACACGATGCTGGTGATAACTTGCTTGAGCAAGTTGCAGAGCGAATTTTATCGATCCTTCCGGATGGAGATACCTTGGCGCGGTTAGGTGGTGATGAGTTTGTTTTACTATGTGAAGTAAATCGTATTGAAGACTTGCTAAACTTTGCTGAGCAAGTACTTCAACAAGTTAGTATGCCTTTGGCTATTAACGAGCATGTTGTGGCCATTACAGCATCGATTGGCGCAGCGGTTTACCCTGATGATGGTGTGGATAGTGCTACCTTACTTAAGCACGCCGATATTGCGATGTACCGTGCTAAAGAAGTTGGTCGTAATTCATTTCAATTATTCAAACCTGCGATGAATGCGCGCTCTTTAGAGAGACTTGCAATGATGAGCCGGTTACAAAATGCGATTGAGAGTGATGAGTTTGAGCTGTATTTCCAACCTAAGCAGCAGTTAACTTCAGGCAAAATTTTAGGGGTAGAAGCACTCCTTCGTTGGCACGAACCAAGTTTAGGGGTGATTTCTCCAGCAAAGTTTATTCCCTTGGCTGAAGAGTTAGGCCTTATTGTAAAGCTAGACTTGTGGGTGATAGAAGAGGCTTGCAAAGAGTTAGTTAATTGGCAGCAACAAGGCATTGAAGCAGGGCGCTTAGCCATTAATATTTCAGCGAATCATTTACGTCAGGGGCAACTTGCGTCGAATGTAGAGCGGTTACTTGAGCACTATGAGGTTAACCCCTACCAGTTAGAGATAGAGCTCACAGAAAGCTGTTTTATTAGTCACTTTAGTGAAGCGAAACAAGAACTCATGGCACTGAAAAAACTCGGTGTGCATATAACTCTAGATGACTTTGGTACGGGTTACTCTGCGCTTAGCTATTTGACTAAATTGCCAATCGACACACTAAAAATTGATGCCAGTTTTATCGCTAAAGTGCCTGATGAATACGGCAATAGTGAAATTGTAACGGCAATCGTCACATTAGCTAAAAGCCTTAATATGCATGTGGTTGCAGAAGGGGTTGAGAAAATAGAGCAGTTAAATTACTTACGTTCACTTAACTGCGATACTATTCAAGGTTATTACTATTGCCGCCCAATTACGAAGCAGCAATGGTATGCCTTTTACCTCAATACCGAAAAAAGTGCCTAAGCTAGGCTAATTTCGTAAGAAGTAAACTTACGAATATTAATGACGCCAGTATCAAAAATTAAGTACTGGCCTTTAATACCTTTTAAAATACCCGATACTTCTGGCGCTTTATCAAAATTGAAAGAGCTGATTTTGCTAGGGTATTCACTCACGGGATACTCTAGCTCAACAACATCTTCATCTAGTTTTTCAATGGCTGTGGCCCCAAATAGCTCAGCGAGTTCACTGAGTTTTTCATCAATTTGTGGGATAAGCTCTTTGGCAGCGGCTTTCAAATCAATTGCTTCTGATGGGCCTTTTAGCATGTTTCGCCAATTCGTTTTATCAGCAATAAACTTGGCTAGTGCAACTTCAACTAATCCTGATTGCAAGCGAGTTTGTACTTTAAAAATAGGCAGTGCTTGTGTTGCACCTTGGTCAATCCAACGCGTTGGAATTTGTGTATGGCGAGTAATCCCTACCTTTAACCCTGATGTATTCGCTAAGTATACATAGTGTGGGATCATACAGTTTTCTTCGCCCCATTGTGGCTCGCGGCAGGTACCTTTATCGAAGTGGCAGGTTTCAGGCTTCATAATACACATATCACAGCTAGCTAATTTGCGCATACATACAAAGCAGTGTCCTTGTGAGTAACTCTTTTTGGTTTTTTTCCCACAGTTACAACAAAAAATATTGCCCGTAAACGTAAGTGTTAGTGGCTTACCAATATAGTCATTTAATGAAACTAGCTCATCACCAATAGGTAATTTATATTCGACTGGAGAGGTGAGGGTCGACTTTAATTTTCTGAGCGTACCTTGCATCTTCACTTGGCCCCTAAAGATGTTAAAAGAGGCAAGTGTAACATGGTCTATTTAAATTGTGTGGCAATAAACGTTAGATACTCACTTAATGGTAACGCTTTGCTGTAATAATAGCCTTGGCCTTGATCTGCGCCCATTTTTATAAGCATCTGTTCTGTTTCTTTATCTTCTATGCCTTCAATGGTGATATTCATATCGAGGTTATGGGCCATATCAATGGCTGTTTTCACGATAACTTGGTTGTTGTCGTTAGTTGTTAAATCAAGGGTAAATGATTTATCTACCTTGATAGTGCTAAATGAATAGTTAACCAGATAATTGAGCGATGAGTAACCTGTACCAAAGTCATCTAAAACCACTTGGCTACCTAGTTTATTGAGCTCATTGATGAAAGATACCATTTCATTATGGTTTTTAATTAGCGCGAACTCGGTAAGCTCAAACTTTAATTGGCTGGCCATAATGCCATGCTTCATGATGGTATTTTCAACTTTTTCAATAAGCTTTGGAATGGTGAGATTTTTGGCACTTAAATTAACACTGACTGTATGGTCACGATAACCATGCTGATTAAGGCTTGCAACACTTTGACAGGCTTGATCAATTACCCATAAGGTAAGCTCGTTTATTAGCCCTGTGCGCTCAGCTAATAGGATCAGCTGCTCAATATGGATCTCTTTATCGGCGCAAGGCCAGCGTAATAAAGCTTCTGCGCCTGCCACTTTGCCTGTATTTAAGTTGATAATTGGTTGCAGGTAGATAGCTAAATTATTGTTTCGAATAGCGTGTTGCAGTGCAGCAGCTAAACTTAGATTCATATCTACATGAGGTTTTGCATGTTCAATATTATATTGAGGTCGTTGAGACAAGCTTAAGTAACCACGCTGTAACCAGGCATCAAATCCGTCGTCAGCAATCGGTTCTGCGACACTGCAGCGATAGTTAAGTTGTAGATCAAGACCCAAAATGCTGTATTGTTTTGGCAACTGTTTCGATAAGTCGTTAAGCTCTGCATAGAGCTCCTCTGGTGGCTGAATCTTTGTAGAGATAAATGCCAGTATTCCGTTTCCTAAGTCTGCTATTTTAGGGCTGTTATCGAGGGCTGATTCAAGGTTAATGAATTGCCTATGTTTACTTACTTGACGTTCTAGTGAATCAGCAACTGTGATGATGATATGACTGCTTTGTGTTGAATTTAGAATATTCATCAGTGCAGTGAATTGCTCTATCTTTATAAGGCACAGATTAGCTGATCTTTGTTGTTTTCTCAGAACCATATAAGCTTGTTTGAGCATGGCCTGATTTAGAAGTTGTGTTTGTTGAGTATGAGTTGCGTGATAGAGAGCTTTCTCTCTTTGATAGCGTACTCTATCTGCTAGAGCCATAGCCATTAATACAATCTCGCATAAAATAGCGACTAAAAATATATGCCTAACGGTAAAGCTATAAGGGATAAAGCCGGTAAGTTCTAACGGTTGAATTGCTGCGCCAACAATCAGAGGGACCCATGACATCACATAAAATTTTGCCCACCGAAAGCCACTCACTAATTTTTTATAAATCATGCAAATACATAAAATGTACAGCGGTACCATAATGGCAAAGAAAATTTTTGATGAGTGGTATTCGAGCATAAAAAAGCTAATTAAGCTTAAGCTGAACAGTAGGGCTAAAAAGCTGAGACTAAGTTTATATAAGCGGCAATTGTCTTTGTGGTAGCGTAAAAACATGGTGCAAAAAGCAACGGTAAAAAAGGCAATAGCGTAGTTACTAAATACCACCTGTTTATTTAAAAATAACTGCCACGATAATGGCCAGAGATAAAAGCCAAAGCCGAGCACTGAGCCCATCAATAACAGCGCCGAAATAATATAGCCTATGTAAATTAGGTATACACGATCTCGTATGCCAAAAAATAACACTAGGTTATAGAGCGCAGCCATGATCAGCACACCAATAAAAATTCCCCATACACCTACTTGTGCGCGAACTAAGTCTTGAAATTCATTTTTACCATAGATGTTAATAGGCGTTTTACTGATCCCCACGGTATCAACTTTAATGATGATGGATGTTTGCTCATTACCATTAAGAGTGAAAGACGTATGTGGGGTACTGTATTTAAATAGGCTTAGATCAGGTACTTTATCGCCTAACACTGTTTTTTTAATAAGCTGTTGTTGTGTGTTTACACGGTAAACAGTGAGGTAATCAACCATAGGGTTATCAAAGTGAATAATGAGATCAATCGGCTTCGTTTGACGGTTTTCTAAGTCGAGTTTTAACCAGTAATCTTGAGCGCCTAAATGCCACTCAATTTGCGAGAATGGCTTTTTTATAAGTTGTTCTGGCTCTGCAAGAAATTGGTTAAGGGTGAGAGATTTGCTTTGGTCAATACGATAAGCCATTTGAGAATACACTGGCGCTGTCTTATCAATTGTATAGCGAGTTGGACTGGCCAGATGCGCGCACAAATTGGCGATGATAAAAAACAAAGTAGCAAGAATAAAAAAAGAAACAAAATTATATTTCAATGCTTTATTATTCAAAACGCGTTCTTTATCTAGTTAATTATTCTTAATAGTGTAGCATTAAAAAAGCGCAGATAAACTGCGCTTTTAAGAGAAATAAGTTTTAACTTACTTACTTTTGTTCGCGAGCAATAGCGCGGTAAGCGATATCAGTACGATATTCCATGCCTTCCCAGCTGATTTGATCAACGAGTTTATAGGCACGTTGTTGCGCTTCAGTTACAGTGTTACCAAGTGCCGTTGCACAAAGAACACGACCGCCAGCCGTTACTACGTTATCACCGTCTTGCTTAGTACCTGCGTGGAATACTTTCTCACCTTCAGGGTAAGTAACTTGCAAGCCGTTGATAGTGTCACCTTTCGGGTAGCTATCAGGGTAGCCTTTAGCTGCTAATACAACACCTACAGCTGCGCGCGGGTCGAACTCGATATCTGTTTTATCTAGCTCTTCACGGTTAGCCGCTTCGATTAGCTCAACAAGGTCAGACTTAAGACGAAGCATCATAGGCTGTGTTTCTGGGTCACCAAAACGACAGTTGTATTCAATCACTTTTGGCGTGCCATCAGCGGTGATCATTAAACCTGCATATAAGAAACCAGTGTATGGGTGGCCTTCTTTTGCCATACCTTCAACCGTTGGGTTGATCACTTCGTTCATAATGCGTTGGTGAATTTCATCAGTCACTACTGGTGCCGGTGAGTATGCGCCCATGCCGCCAGTATTCGGACCTTGGTCACCATTGTAAGCGCGTTTGTGGTCTTGGCTGGTTGCAAATGGTAGTACGTTTTTGCCATCAACCATGACGATGAAAGAGGCTTCTTCACCTTCTAAGAACTCTTCGATAACTACACGGCTACCCGCTTCACCGAAGCTGTTGCCTGCTAGCATATCGCGAATAGCTTCTTCAGCTTCAAGTTCAGTCATCGCAACGATAACGCCTTTACCTGCTGCTAAGCCGTCAGCTTTAACAACAATTGGCGCGCCTTTTTCTTTCAGGTAAGCAAGCGCAGGTTCGATTTGTTCAAACGTTTGGTAATCAGCTGTTGGAATATCGTGGCGTGCTAAGAAGTCTTTGGTGAACGACTTAGAGCCTTCTAACTGTGCTGCACCAGCCGTTGGGCCGAAGATAGCCAGACCGTTTTCACGGAATGTATCAACGACACCTAAAACCAGCGGTACTTCAGGGCCAACAATGGTTAATTCAACGTTGTTTTCTTTTGCAAAAGTAACTAAACCAGCTAGGTCTTCAACATTGATAGCTACGTTTTCAAGTTTTGGCTCAAGTGCAGTACCAGCATTACCTGGAGCGACGAAAACGGTGTTTACTTTACTATTTTGTGCAGCCTTAAACGCAAGAGCGTGTTCGCGGCCGCCACTGCCGATGACAAGTACATTCATGGCGTATAATCCTATTTAAAGCGGTTTTTTAAACTTCAGCGTCATACGATCACTTTCACCAATCGCTTTATACTTCGCGGCATCTTGCTCGCCTAAACGAAGGCTTGGTGGTAGTGTCCACACCCCTTTAGGGTGATCTGCTGTATCAAGAGGGTTTGCATTAATGTCACTGCTTGCCACTAGTTCAAAGCCAGCTTGTTTTGCAATATCAATTACATAGCTTTGCTTCATATAACCTGATGATTTCTGATCTTCATCGCTGCGCGACTCAGGAAGGCGGTGTTCAACTACGCCTAATGTGCCGCCCGGCTTAAGTGCTTTGTAAAATGCTTTAAATGCACTCAACGCGCCTTCTTTATCTTTACCCATGTACCAGTTATGAACATTTCTAAAGGTTAAAACAAGATCTGCGCTACCCGCTGGTGCAATATCTAGATGTGTTACTGGCGCAAATTCAGTCAGTTTAACTTCACTGAAGCGCGCGTCTTCGCTCATCTTTTTCTTAAAGCCAGCTAATGAACGTTGGTAATAACCTACTTCAGAATCTGCTGGGAAATGTGCCGCGTAGTAAACACCATGGCCTTTTACAGCTGGCGCAAGGATTTCGCTGTACCAACCACCGCCTGGTGCAATTTCAACGACTGTCATATTTGGCTTAAAGCCAAAGAAATCAAGTGTTTCAACTGGGTGGCGGTATTGATCGCGAGCGCTATTTTTAGCATCACGTTCGCTTGATTGTACAGCACTTGTAAGCGCTGATTCATGGCTGTGGCTTAAAGCCTGTGCTGATGTTAGTGCAAGGCCTGCAACTAGCAGTGTTTTTACGGCAAATTTCATCATCTATTCCTTCATTATATGGGTCATTATTATTAGTAATCAGAATACGTGAATTTGTGGCAAACAAAAAGGGCTAAACTTTTCGCTTAACCCTTTGTGTTATTAGTGACGGAAATGGCGCATACCTGTAAATACCATTGCCATACCAGCTTCATCAGCTGCAGCGATAACTTCCTCATCGCGCATTGAACCACCTGGTTGAATAACTGCTGTGATGCCAGCCTCTGCTGCTGCATCAATACCGTCACGGAATGGGAAAAATGCATCAGATGCCATAACAGAACCTTTCACTTCAAGGTTTTCGTCAGCGGCTTTGATACCTGCAATTTTCGCCGAGTAAACACGGCTCATTTGGCCTGCACCAACACCGATAGTCATACCGTCACGTGCATACACAATCGCGTTAGACTTAACGAATTTAGCTACTTTCCAGCAGAATAATAAATCTTTTAATTCTTGCTCAGTTGGTTGACGCTTAGATACAACTTTAAGATCGCTCTGCGTTACCATACCTAGGTCGCGGTCTTGAACCAAGATACCGCCATTAACACGTTTAATGTCGTGACCTGTTGCATTACCAGACCATTCACCACATTCTAATAAACGTACGTTTTGTTTTGCAGAAACGATCTGTGCAGCGGCTTCAGAAACTTTAGGCGCAATGATAACTTCAACGAATTGACGAGAAACAATTGCTTCAGCTGTGTCTGCATCAAGTTCTTTGTTGAATGCGATGATGCCACCAAATGCTGATGTAGGGTCAGTTTTGAATGCACGGTCATACGCTTCAAGAATGTTGTCACCAATTGACACACCACAAGGGTTTGCATGTTTTACGATAACACACGCTGGTACGTCGAATTCTTTTACACATTCTAATGCTGCGTCAGTGTCAGCAATGTTGTTGTAAGAAAGTGCTTTACCTTGCAGTTGAACCGCAGTTGCAACAGATGCTTCTGTTAGGTCGTTTTCAACATAAAAAGCGGCGTCTTGGTGTGAATTTTCACCGTAGCGCATATCTTGCTTTTTAGTAAACTGCATGTTGATAGTGCGTGGGAATTTAGTCTCTTCAGCAGCTTCTTCTGTGTAATCAGGAACCATTTTGCCGAAGTAGTTTGCAATCATGCCATCGTACTGAGCAGTGTGCTCGTAAGCTGCAATTGCAAGGTCAAAACGTGTTTTATACGTTGTTGAACCGTTGTTGTTTTGCATTTCGCTGATTACACGGTCGTAATCTTTTGCATTTACTACGATAGTTACGTCTTTATGGTTTTTCGCCGCAGCGCGAACCATAGTAGGACCACCAATATCAATGTTTTCAATTGCATCTTCTAGACTGCAGTCTTCTTTCGCAACAGTGTTTGCGAAGGGGTATAAGTTAACTACAACGATATCGATAGCAGAGATGTTGTTCTCGCTCATTACGTCTTCATCTTGACCGCGACGCGCTAGGATGCCGCCGTGAATTTTTGGATGAAGTGTTTTTACGCGACCATCCATGATCTCAGGGTGACCAGTATGGTCAGATACTTCAGTGACTTTAATGCCGTTATCAGCAAGTAATTTGCAAGTACCGCCAGTTGATAAAATATCTACGCCTTGAGCTTCAAGAGCGCGAGCAAATTCAACGATACCGGTTTTATCTGACACACTTAATAGTGCGCGACGAATTGGACGATGTGTATCCATTGTAGTTTTGATTACCTCAATGTTTGAGCTAGCTTAGAAAGGCGGTATTTTAACTGAATATTGCTGAGAAAACGATGTTTAAAGCGTGAGGATTTTGCATAGTTTTTAACAGCAATAAAAAAAGCACCCTAAGGTGCTTTTTATTCAAAACTTTTATACCAGTTGTAATGGGGGAGTAAGCGTTTATTAGCACGATGAATATGCAGGCTTACTATCAGTCCATTAAGACGGGTATCAGTTCATGCCGTATTTTTTAAGCTTTTTACGTAAAGTACCACGGTTGATACCTAGTAAGATTGCTGCACGAGTTTGGTTACCACGCGTGTACGTCATTACTTCTTCAAGTAATGGTGCTTCTAGCTCAGAAAGAACAAGGTCGTACACGTCTTGAACGTCTTGACCATTAAGTTGCTTTAAGTAGTGATGAACAGCTTTTTTCACTGCATCACGCAACGGCTGTGGTTTCTCGTGTGACTGTACATGAGGGTTTGTGATAAATGGAGAAGTCACGTTTTGTTCGAACATCGTTATATGTCTCTTTCTTTCTTAGTTAGCTGCTAGTGTTTTAAAGTATTCTTCTAATGCGTCGACTTGTGCCTGTGGGTTATCTAACGCATTAAATACTCGCCTAAACTGACCGTCACTGTCATGGGTTTGCAAATACCAAGATACATGCTTTCGAGCGATACGCGCTCCCATTGGCTCCCCGTAAAACTGATGAAGATTATCTAAATGCTCCATCAAAATGCTACGCACCTCTGCAATTTCAGGTGCTGGCAAATGTTCTCCAGTTCGCAAATAGTGGTCTATCTCCCTGAATATCCAAGGGCGACCTTGGGCGGCTCGACCAATCATAATGGCATCTGCACCCGTATAATCCAAAACCTGCTTTGCTTTTTCTGGTGAAGTAATATCACCATTGGCAACCACAGGGATAGACACTGAACGTTTAATATCCTTAATTGTGGCGTACTCAGCTTCACCTTTATACATACATGCGCGTGTACGCCCATGTACGGCCAATGATGCTATGCCATAACGTTCAGCGATTCTCGCAATCTCGACACCATTACGGTTTTCCTGATCCCATCCGGTACGGATTTTTAATGTGACAGGAACATCTACGGCATTGACTACCGCATCAAGTATCTCTTCCACTAATTCAGGAAACTGTAATAAGGCAGAGCCTGCAAGTTTCTTATTCACTTTTTTAGCTGGGCACCCCATATTGATATCTATGATCTGTGCGCCATTGCTGACATTGAATTGTGCTGCCTGCGCCATAAGCTCAGGATCGGCTCCGGCGATTTGCACCGAGCGAATTCCCGACTCACCGCTGTGATCCATACGGTTCATCGATTTTTCGGTTTTCCATACTTTCGGGTTTGACGAGAGCATTTCAGAAACAGCAAGGCCAGCACCTAAGCGACGGCAAAGTTGTCTAAATGGTCTGTCTGTAATGCCTGCCATTGGCGCGACAATTACGTTGTTCTCAAGTTGGTATGAACCGATACGCACGTTATTCAATTGGCCTCTTTTCAAGGGGCGCTAAGTTTACGGTTTTTTTTGCAAAAATCAAAGGCTATAAATTGAACAAAAGTGACTTTTTTTTGCCCTTTTCGTATTGACTTTTGATAACAGTTTGACGAGTAGGTTGATTTGTTTGTTATTTGAACAAAAATAATTTTGCTTGTACAAAGGCGAGAAACTGCTGACTGTAAAAATAAGGTAAAGCCTGTTAAATACTGGCTTTACCTATTAGCTTAGAGTTAATGCTCTAGAGAGGGTTAAGCCTTCTTCGTGCCACTAACTCGGGTCCATTCACCTTCAATAGCAATCTCATCAAGTGCTAAAAACGGGGCATAAACGTCCGCTACAGACTGAGCTTGCTCTTCTAAAATACCTGACATAGCAATTTTACCATTCGGTTTTAAAAGACCTAAGATCACTTCATGTAGTTCGCGAAGAGGCTGAGCTAAAATATTTGCAACGACTATATCGGCAGTAAACTCTGGTTGATCTTCTGGTAAATAGACTTCAAGTTTATCTGCGACACCGTTACGCTGTGCATTATCACGGCTTGCTTCAAGTGCTTGAGGATCAATATCGATGCCGATCATACGCTCAGCGCCAAGTTTGATCGCGGCTATTCCTAAAATACCCGATCCACAACCAAAATCGACTACGGTTTTACCTGTTAAATCTTGGCTTTCAAGCCATTTTAGGCAAAGAGCCGTGGTTGCGTGCGTCCCTGTACCAAAAGCAAGGCCTGGGTCGAGTAATACATTAACAGCATTAGGATCGGGAATATCACGCCAGCTTGGACAGATCCATAAGCGCTCACCAAATTGGATAGGGTGGAAGTTATCCATCCATTCACGTTCCCAATCTTTATCTTCAAGCTGTTCTATTTTATAAACGAGCTTATCGGCAAGGGTTGCTTCAGCTTTTAGAGTTTCTACCACGCTGTCCATGTCATGGTTAGCGTCATAAAGACCAATCACAGTCGTATCGGCCCATAGTTGAACAGTGCCAAGCTTAGGTTCATAAATAGGGGTATCTTTGGCGTCAACATAAGTTACTGACGCGCTGCCAGTGTCCATTAATAAGTCGCTGATTAATTCTGCGTTGTCAGCGTTTGCATTGATGCGAATTTGGATCCAAGCCATGAATATCTCTCGAATAGAAAAAAGGCCGCAACAGCGGCCTTTTAGTTAATAATGCGATACTAAGTTACTTAGCATCTAAGAAGCTTTTCAGTAAGTCTGAGCGAGAAGGGTGACGTAATTTACGTAACGCTTTCGCTTCGATTTGACGAATACGCTCACGTGTTACGTCAAACTGTTTACCTACTTCTTCTAATGTATGGTCAGTGTTCATATCGATACCAAAACGCATACGTAGTACTTTAGCTTCACGTGCTGTTAAGCCCGCTAGTACATCGTTCGTTGCGCCACGTAATGATTCCATTGTTGCAGAATCAATAGGTGAATCGATTGTGGTATCTTCAATGAAGTCACCTAAGTGCGAATCTTCATCATCACCGATTGGTGTTTCCATCGAAATTGGCTCTTTCGCGATTTTAAGTACCTTACGGATCTTATCTTCAGGCATTAACATACGCTCAGCTAATTCTTCTGGGCTCGGCTCACGACCCATCTCTTGCAGCATTTGACGAGAGATACGATTTAGTTTGTTGATCGTCTCAATCATATGCACAGGGATACGGATGGTACGTGCTTGGTCAGCAATCGAACGTGTAATTGCTTGACGGATCCACCATGTTGCATAAGTTGAGAACTTATAACCTCGGCGGTATTCGAACTTATCAACCGCTTTCATTAGACCAATGTTACCCTCTTGGATAAGGTCTAAGAATTGTAAACCACGGTTGGTGTATTTTTTCGCAATCGAGATAACAAGACGTAAGTTCGCTTCAACCATTTCTTTTTTCGCACGGCGAGCTTTCGCTTCACCAATACTCATACGACGGTTGATGTCTTTAATTCGCTCGATACTTAAACCCGTGCTTTCTTCAATTGCACGTAACTTGCTAATGCAACGGATGATTTCTGGTTTAACTTCTTCAAGTGCAACCGAGTATTTCTCGTTTGCAGCAATTTCAAGATCAATCCAGCTAGTATCTGTTTCGTTGTTAGCAAAATGCTTGATGAAGTTCTTTTTCGGTAACTTCGCAATTTGTACAGCTTGTTTCATGATGATACGTTCTTGTACACGAACACGGTCCATCATTTCACGCATGTTGTTTACCATGCGGTCAAACTGTTTAGGAACTAACTTAAAGGTTTTAAATAGTTCGCCAATTTCTGCAATAGCTGCTTGTGAATCTGGGTGAGCACGGCCTTTTGCTTCAAACGTATCACGTGCTTTGTTGTAAAGCTCACGTAAGTTTTCGAAGTGAATACGTGCTTCTTCAGGATCTGGACCTGTATCACCATCGCTATCATCATCGCTATCGTCATCGTCGTCTTCATCGTCAGCTTCGTCGTCTTCGTCGTCAAGCTGCTCTTCGTTTAGCTCTGAACCGATGTGTGTAGCAGAAATTTGTGATTCGTCTTCATTATTAGGATCAAAGAAACCAGAGATAATGTCGCTTAAGCGCATTTCTTCGGCTTCAAACTTATCCCATTGCTCTAGTAGATAAGTAATTGCTTCTGGGTATTCAGCAACAGAAATCTGAACTTGGTTGATACCTTCTTCAATACGCTTAGCGATAACAATTTCGCCTTCACGTGTAAGGAGTTCAACAGTACCCATTTCACGCATGTACATGCGTACAGGGTCGGTTGTTCGACCGATCTCTTTTTCTACAGTCGCAAGTGCAGCGGCCGCGGCTTCTGCTGCGTCTTCGTCTGTCGTTGTTTCTTGCATCATTAATTCATCAGCATCAGGCGCATTTTCGCTAACCTTGATACCCATGTCATTAATCATGCTAATGATATCTTCTACCTGATCTGAGTCGATAATGTCTTGTGGAAGGTGATCATTAACTTCTGCAAAAGTTAAATAACCTTGCTCTTTACCTTTTTGAATCAGAAGCTTTAATTGTGACTGAGGAGTTGGATCCATAGAGATTTATTCTTCCACTCTGAAAGTTGATACAACAGGCGCCAGCTCGCTTACTAAATAAGCGACACGAAAACTAACTAGACGCAGTGAATAGCACAGTATAACAGAATTATTCAGTTCTGACTAGCTGTTGCTACCTTTTAACGCTTGTGTTAGTAACAGACATTCTAGCCTTTCTTCGCTGCTTAAGCCTTGGGTCTTGTCTTTTATTAATAGGGTCTCTAGTCGATAATTTAAACACTGGTCTTCAATAAATTTAAAAGTATTTTTAAAAACTGTCTCTAAACGATCGTCATTTATTTGGTGCTGCCAAGTCGCTAATTTAATCAACGCATCGTACTCTTGGCTACCTCGGAACGATTCTAAAATTTGTGCCGTGGTGATACCTTGTCGCTCAAGCGCTAAATGCTGAATGCGTAAAAATAACTCAATACCGGCAATTTTCATTTCAGCAAGTTCTGGCATATAAGCAATGCTTGTCGCGAGATTTGGATGCTGTAATAAAATTCCGATAGCTTGGCGCATTGGCGTTATTTTAAATTTACGCTCAATAGCATGCTGTTGCTTTGGAGTCTTAACACGGTTGTTTAATTGTTCTCTTGTTCGACCAATTAAACGGCCTAAATGTTCCAAAATATTTTCTTGATAAAAATCACTTGGGATTTTTTCAATTAATGGTAAGGCATCACTGAGTAGCTTTGCTTTACCTGCATCTTGAGTTAGGTCAACTTCTTGGCTGAGCTTATTAAATAATACTTTACTAAAGTCGTCGGCATCGCTCAATCTTGCTTCAAAGGCATCTTTACCTTCTTTTTGTACCAGTGAATCTGGGTCTTCACCGTCAGGTAAAAATACAAATTTTAATGATTTACCATCGCCAAGATAAGGTAGTGCATTCTCAAGTGCACGCCATGCTGCATCACGACCAGCACGGTCACCATCGTAACAACAAATCACTTTATCTGTGGTTCTAAATAAAGTGTGCATATGTTCTGCGGTTGTTGCTGTACCAAGGGCTGCAACGGCATATTCGATACCTTGCTCAGCCAAAGCAACCACATCCATATAACCTTCAACAATCAAAATATGGTCAAGTTTTTTATGTGCTTGTTTTGCTTCGTATAAACCATAAAGTTCAAAGCCTTTATGGAAGATGCGTGTTTCTGGTGAGTTGAGGTATTTAGGCCCTTGATCGGCTTGCATGACTCGGCCACCAAAGGCGATAACCCGACCGCGTTTATCGCGAATAGGAAACATGAGTCGATCACGGAAAAAGTCAAATTGGCGACCAGGCGACTTTTCAGAAGCAAGCTTTAGCTCTACTAACTGCTCTTTTTGTTCTTTGTTACGGCCTAGTTGCTGGCATAACGCCTCCCATTCACTAGGCGCATAACCAATCATGAATTTTTTCGCTGTTTCACCGCTTAAACCACGCCCTTTGATATAGTCGATGACCATTTTAGAATTAGCATGATGCTTTAATTGATGTTGATAAAAGCGGGCAGCGTGTAACATTAAATCGTAATCAGAGCGCTTTTGTTCGGCAGTGCGTTGAGGACCTGAGCTGCCACCTTGTTCACGAGGCACGTCTAAGTTGAGCATACTCGCTAGCTCTTCAATGGCATCAACAAATTCTAGTTTGTCGTATTCCATAACAAACGAAATAGCATTGCCATTAGCGCCACAACCAAAGCAGTGATAAAACTGTTTATCCTGGGAGACAGTAAAAGAAGGGGTCTTCTCGTTATGAAAAGGACAACATGCTTGGTAGTCTTTTCCCGCTTTTTTTAAGCCAACTTTTGAATCAATTAGCTCCACAATATCTGTACGAGCGAGTAAATCATCAATAAATTGTCTAGGGATTTTTCCGGCCATAGCTGTTGTTTTTTCCTGCGCTATCTATGCGTTTTAAAATAAGATTTGAACACAAATACGGTGTTTATGAAAGACTAAAAGCAAGAAACCGAGCACTAGGCTCGGTTTGCTTGAATCATACATCTGTATGTGGGGGTTAGGCAGTTAATCGTTGCTTGATTAAGCCAGAAATCTTACCTAAATCGGCACGACCTTCAGCTTTGCTTTTGATAACTCCCATTACCTTACCCATGTCTTGCATACCCGCTGCATTTGTATCAGCAATAGCCGAGTCAATAAGAGCAATGATTTCTTCTTCACTCAATTGTTGAGGCAAGAATTCTTCAAGTGCTTTAATCTCATTGGCTTCAATTTCAGCTAAATCTTCACGACCCGCATCAATGTACTGGGTGTAAGAATCGCGACGTTGTTTTACAAGCTTTACTAAGACAGCGGTGATACCGTCGTCATCAAGTGTAATTTGCTCGTCAATTTCACGTTGCTTGATTGCTGCAAGTACCATGCGGATTGGCTTAAGACGTTCTTTGTCTTTTGCCTTCATCGCATCTTTTTGCGCATCTTTTAGCGTTAATAAAAGGCTCATTTATACAAGACCAAATACTGATTAGTATAATTTAACGCGACGTGCGTTATCGCGAGAAAGCTTCTTCATGTGACGCTTTACTGCAGCAGCTTTTTTACGCTTACGCTCAGCTGTTGGTTTTTCATAGTGCTCGCGACGACGAACTTCTGAAAGGATACCTGCTTTTTCACATGAACGCTTGAAGCGACGAAGTGCTACGTCAAACGGTTCGTTCTCTCTTACTTTAATTACTGGCATTAAAAATTCACCTACCTAAATAATGAGCGTTGCTCAAGTTGATCGAATAACGATCAAGTGGTTCAAAAATGGTGCGGTATTGTAATCCGAAGCAACACCACATGTAAAGGATAATATTAACAGAATCTAAGTCGGCAAAACAGTGCTAATTTGTTTCGCGTTGATACAATCTACAAATGACTTGGCCTGCAGTTTTTTCTTTTAAAAGCAGCCAGTTATCAGGAATGTCTAAATTACTAAGCTCACTTTCAACCTCTACATAGATAAGAGCTTGCTCAGTTAACCAGTGATTTGATTCGAGCAAAAAACAACTTTTTTCGGCTAAATTCTGACGGAATGGTGGGTCAACAAAAACCAAATCAAATTTATCGTTCTCAGCATTATTATTTAAGAGTGTTAGGCTGTCCCCATGCTTTACTGTGGCATTTTTAAGTTGCAAAGTAGCGATATTGCTATTCAACTGCGCCGTTGCGCTTTTGTCGAGTTCGAAAAATACCGCGCTGGCTGCAAAACGAGAAAGAGCCTCAAAACCAAGCCCTCCAGAGCCGGCAAAACAATCGAGTACGGCTGCGTCACGTGTATCTTGCATTAGCCAGTTAAATACAGTCTCTTTAATACGATCTGTGGTCGGACGTAAGCCCTGCACATCTTTTACGGGCAGTTTTCTGCCACGGAATTGACCACTAATGATACGAATAAAGCCATTGGCTGTTTTATTGTTAGCGGCTTTAACTGGGCGTTTAGCTGTTGATTTTTTTCTCATTTAACTCACTAATCATTGGTAACTGACCACTTGCTCAGATAATATTGTAAGCAATGGCTAGCGTGTCATTTTTCTAAAGCGCTAAAAGTGTTAGTATTGCGACCCTAGCGATAGATGGTATCCGTTTTAGTTTGGCTAAATTAGCTGGACTACCACCAAACTATTATTCATGTAAGTTTATCAGATTTTTATAAGTGGTTATTAGCAAGTATGGCAAAAAAAAGTAAATTCTTGTCTTGGTTTGGTTTTGGCAAATCAGAAAAACAAAAAGCAGAGCAAACAGCGACTGAGGCTGATAACCAGAAGCAATTAGAAGAACAACAGCGCATCGCTGCTGAAAAAGCAGAAGCTGAACGTTTAGAGCAAGAGCGTATTGCTGCCGAAAAGGCCGAGGCGGAACGTTTAGAGCAAGAGCGCATCGCTGCTGAAAAGGTAGAAGCTGAACGTTTAGAGCAAGAGCGTATTGCTGCCGAAAAGGCCGAGGCGGAACGCTTAGAACAAGAGCGCATCGCTGCTGAAAAGGCTGAGGCTGAACGTTTAGAGCAAGAGCGCATCGCTGCTGAAAAAGCAGAGGCGGAACGTTTAGCTCAAGAGCAGCAAGCGGCAGAACAACAACGGCAAGAACAACAAGCTCGTCTTGCTGAGCAAGAAGCAGCAATGAAATTAGAGCAAGAACGTGCTGCAGCAGAACAGGCGCAGCGTGAAGCTGAGCAACTTGCAGCAGAAAAACGCGATGCTGAACGCTTAGAACAAGAGCGTATTGCTGCCGAAAAGGCCGAGGCGGAACGTTTAGAGCAAGAGCGCATCGCTGCTGAAAAAGCAGAGGCGGAACGTTTAGCTCAAGAGCTGCATGCGGCAGAACAACAACGCCAAGAGCAACAAGCTCGTCTTGCTGAGCAAGAAGCAGCAATGAAATTAGAGCAAGAACGTGCTGCAGCAGAACAGGCGCAGCGTGAAGCTGAACAACTTGCAGCAGAAAAACGCGATGCTGAACGTGCAGAGCAAGAACGCATTGCTGCCGAAAAGGCTGAGGCTGAACGCTTAGAACAAGAACGAATTGCTGCAGAACAAGTAGAGGCGGAACGTTTAGAACAAGAGCGTATCGCTGCCGAAAAGGCAGAGGCGGAACGTTTAGAACAACAGCGCATCGCTGCCGAAAAGGCAGAGGCGGAGCGCTTAGAGCAAGAACGTATCGCGGCAGAAAAGGCGGAAGCTGAACGCTTAGAACAAGAACGTATCGCTGCCGAAAAGGCAGAAGCGGAGCGCCTAGAACAAGAGCGTATCGCTGCCGAAAAGGCAGAGGCGGAGCGCTTAGAGCAAGAACGTATCGCGGCAGAAAAGGCGGAAGCGGAGCGCTTAGAACAAGAACGTATCGCTGCCGAAAAGGCAGAGGCGGAGCGCTTAGAACAAGAACGAATTGCTGCAGAACAAGCAGAGGCGGAACGTTTAGAGCAAGAAAAAGCTGCTCAAGCTGCGGCTGAAAAACCAAAGAAAGAAGGTTTCTTCGCACGCCTTAAAAAAGGCCTATTAAAAACTCGCGTTAATATAGGTTCAGGCTTTGCGTCTATTTTTAGTGGTAAGAAAATAGATGATGAGTTATTTGAAGAACTAGAAACACAATTACTGACTGCTGATTTAGGTGTTGATACAACAATGAAGTTGATTGATAACCTAACTGATGCAGCAGACCGTAAGCAATTAAAAGACGGTGATGCGCTTTACGAGCTGATGAAGCAAGAAATGGCAAGCATGCTCAAAACGGCTGAGCAGCCGCTGGTTATTCCTAGTGACAAAAAACCATTTGTTATCTTAATGGTAGGTGTAAATGGTGTTGGTAAAACCACCACGATTGGTAAATTAGCTAAGCAGTTCCAAAACGAAGGTAAGTCAGTGATGCTTGCAGCTGGTGATACTTTCCGAGCTGCAGCGGTTGAGCAGCTACAAGTGTGGGGCGAGCGTAATAGCATTCCGGTTATTGCCCAGCACACAGGTGCAGACAGTGCGTCAGTGGTATTTGATGCATTTCAAGCTGCAAAAGCACGTAACATTGATGTGTTAATCGCCGATACAGCAGGGCGCTTGCAAAATAAAGACAACTTAATGCAAGAGCTTGAAAAAATTGCTCGTGTAATGAAAAAAATCGACCCAGATGCGCCACATGAAGTCATGTTAACTATTGATGCTGGCACAGGGCAAAATGCAATTAGCCAAGTTAAACTATTTAATGAATGTGTTGGTTTAACTGGGATCACTTTATCTAAGCTTGATGGTACAGCTAAAGGTGGTGTGATCTTCGCTGTTGCAGATAAATTTAATATTCCAATTCGTTACATTGGTGTTGGTGAGAGTATTGATGATTTACGTACATTTAATAGTAATGACTTCATTGATGCACTATTCAGCCAAGATGAGGACGATGCATAATTAATTAAAAGGGAGCGTGCTCCCTTTTTCGCTGCAAGATGATTGATAATTAAAATGATAAATTTTCAGCAAGTCAGTAAAACATACCCAGGTGGCCACCGTGCCCTTGAGAAAGTTAGTTTTCATATAAAGCCTGGCGAGTTAGCCTTTTTAACGGGTCACAGTGGCGCAGGTAAAAGTACCTTGCTAAAGCTCATAAGTTTGATGGAGCGACCATCGGCAGGGCAGGTACTTATTAATGGTGTAGACTTAAACGCTGTTAAATCGCGGCAAATACCTTATGTGCGCCGCGATATAGGGATCATCTTTCAGAATCACCGCTTATTAGAACGTTACTCTGTGTTTGATAATGTTGCTTTGCCTTTAATAATTGAAGGGACGCATCATAAACAAATTGCAAAACGAGTAAATGGTGCGCTTGATAAAGTGGGCTTACTTGATAAAGCCAAATGTAATCCTGCGACACTATCGGGTGGTGAGCAACAACGTGTTGGTATAGCCCGAGCAATCGTCAACTCACCCCCGATTCTACTTGCCGATGAGCCAACGGGTAACTTAGATCCTGAGCTTTCTATGGATATTCTGCGTTTGTTTGAAGATTTTAATAACCACGGTACTACAGTGCTTATTGCGACTCACGATATAGGTCTTATTGCACGCATGCGCTATCGCAGTTTAACGCTCAAAGATGGTCGTATGATCGAAGACCCGTTAGCTGAGGGGGCACTATGAGTTTATTATTTAAAAGCCGGCCTAGCCAAAATGAGCGCCAAAAAAAATCACTTTTAGCAGCGCCGTACTTCTTTATTCTTAACCTTATTCGTCAAGGTATTCACAGTTTGGGTGAAATGTGGCGAACGCCTCTTGCTTCGTTAATGACCATTGCGGTATTGGGGTTAAGTTTAACGCTCCCTGCGACACTTTATTTAGTAGTCAAAAATGTCTCACAAGTAAGCAGTGGCTTTGAAGATGCAGCAGAGATCTCATTGTTTGTTAAAGAAACTATGACAGAGCAACAAACGCAAACTTTAGTTAAGCGTTTAGCACTCTACCCAGAAGTTGATAAAGTGGAGTTTATTTCAAAAGGTGATGCCCTCACTGAATTCAAACAAGTATCAGGATTTGGTCAAGCACTTGAGTATTTAGACGCTAATCCGTTGCCAGATGTTGTGATTGTTACGCCTACAGCACGATACCGTCAGCCGAATACAGCCAAGCAATTACTGCAAAAGCTGGAAGCCGAAAGAGAAGTTGATTTTGGTAAGCTCGATATTGCTTGGCTTGAACGCTTAAATGCACTTTTAAGTTTATTAAAAGAAAGCGTTATTACCATTGCTCTACTATTATTAACTTCCGTCACTTTGATCATCGGTAACACTATCCGATTGTCAATTATGGATAAGAAAGATGAAATTCAAGTGATGAAATTAGTTGGCGCAACGAACACCTTTATTCATGCGCCATTTTTATGGACAGGGATTTGGTACGGCATTATTGGTGGTTTGTTCTCTTTTATTTGTGTTGCTTTAATGATGTGGTGGCTAGGAGCTGCGGTGAGTGAAGTGGCTGGCGTATATGAAACAAGCTTTGATTTAATCGGATTAACTTTGGCTGAGTTTGCTATTTTAGTTGCTCTTGCAACTGGATTAGGATTTGTTGGTTCTTACTTATCTGTAAACCGTTATATAAAAGAAATAGAACCTGATAAAGTTTAGCTAGTCGTATTGAGCGCTATAATTTTAGCGCTTTTTACTGTCGTTAATTTGTCATATTTAGCCGTTATGCTGTTTGTTTAGGTTTTGAATGGATACTCTATTTACCTTTCAAAACGCCTAAAAAGCTAGAATTCATCGCTTATTCAGCGCCTTAAAGTAAAATAAAATTATCTTAAAAAAACCACTTGATTTGAACTTTAAAAAAGTTTTTAATTCAAGTTAGCACTCTCGCTTAAAGAGTGCTAAGATGGTTTCAAATGTTTATCACTGAGGTGAAAAATGAGTAAAGATTTATACGCAATGGCACTTACTGCAGGTCAACAGAGCGCAAGTATGGACGGCTACCTTCAAGCGGTTAGCACTATTCCTATGCTTGATGCAGAGAAAGAAAAGCAGTTGGCGACACGTCTTCAGGAAGAAGGTGATCTTGAAGCTGCGAAGCAACTCATTATGTCGCATCTACGCTTTGTTGCTCATATTGCGAAAAGCTATTCAGGTTATGGCTTACCGCAAGCTGATTTAATTCAGGAAGGTAACATCGGTCTGATGAAAGCGGTAAAACGTTTTGACCCAAGTGTAGGTGTTCGCTTAGTCTCATTCGCAGTACATTGGATTAAAGCTGAAATTCATGAGTACGTACTGAAAAACTGGCGTATCGTGAAAGTTGCAACAACAAAAGCGCAACGTAAATTATTCTTCAACCTACGTAAAAACAAAAAGCGTTTAGGTTGGTTTAACCAAGCTGAGGTTAGCACTGTTGCTAATGAGCTAGGTGTAAGCGAAAAAGAAGTACGTGAGATGGAATCACGTATGAGTGGCCAAGATATGGGCTTTGACTTAACGGGCGACGACAATGACGACGCACCGACAAGCACATACTCGCCAGTACAATATTTAACAGATGGCAGTGCTGACCTTGCTGACGATATCGAAGAGCAGCAATGGCAAGAGCAATCTCATGCTCGTTTATTCAGTGCGTTAAAAACCCTTGATGAACGTTCACAAGACATTGTAAGTGCACGTTGGTTAGCTGATGACAAAGCAACACTGCAAGAACTTGCTGAGAAATATAACGTTTCAGCAGAGCGTGTTCGCCAGCTAGAAAAAACAGCGATGAAAAAACTGCAATCAGCAATGAGCTAATAGCAATCGCTATAGCAAACCATCTTTAGTAGACTACAAAGCCTCGCAAATGCGGGGCTTTTTGTTTTAAGGACGCGGTATGTCACAGATTGATTATCAACATGTATTAGATGAAATCACAAAAGAAGTTCAGCCATTACTGAGTCAAGGTAAGGTTGCTGATTATATCCCTGCACTTGCAGAGGTTGAGCCAAACCAGTTCGCTATTGCGATTCATACCGTGGATGGGAAAACCTACTGTGCGGGTGATTGTGGTGCACGTTTTACTATTCAATCTGTTTCTAAAGTAATGACCTTAACCTTAGCACTTCAGCGTTATGGTGATGAGCTGTGGCAACGAGTCGGAAAAGAGCCTTCAGGTACTGCCTTTAACTCACTAACACAGCTTGAATTTGAACAGGGTATACCACGCAACCCATTTATTAACGCCGGTGCTATTGTCACCTGTGATGCTTTATATAGTCGTTTATCAGCACCGATGCATTCAATGCTTGAGTCATTTCGTCAGTTATCAGGGAATCCTCAGGTTGTTATAGATAAGAAAGTCGCAAATTCTGAATATGAGTTTCGTCACCGTAATGCCGCCATGGCGCATTTAATGAAATCATTTGGCAACTTTAATAATGAGGTTGATGATGTGTTATGGGCCTACTTTAACTTCTGTGCCATTGAACTTAACTGTGTAGAATTAGCAAAAGCTTACAATTACTTAGCGAATCAAGGTAAAGATGCCAGCGGCAATAAAGTGCTCAGCGCCAGACAAAATAAGCAGTTAAACTCGTTACTATTTACCAGTGGTTTGTACGATGCTGCGGGAGATTTTGGCTACCGTGTTGGCATGCCGGGTAAGTCAGGGGTATCGGGTACTATATTAGCTGTGTTACCGAATCAATTTACTGTGGCTGTTTGGGCGCCAAGGCTTAATTCGTATGGTAACTCAGTAGCTGGGATAGCCGCTCTTGAGCGTTTATCCCAGAAACTGGATATTTCGATTTTCTAAAAGCGGTTACTGATCCCAGTAAACTTGCTCTAAACAATCTTCACGTTCAGGTAAACCACGCGATAAACGTGGAGAGTGCTGAACAAGTACTTCATAACTTGCACGGTTAGCGTATTTACTAATTTGTGCAAGTGATGAGTAAGTCATTGCAGGTTGCTGATGCTTCGCTGAGTTTGCCACATTAAGTTTGTGGTAAACGTTTGCTGATAAGTCATGTAATACCGCAGCAAGAGCGCAATCGCCTGCACCATTGGTGTTTTTAATGCTGTCTGGGCCACCCATAAATGGTGCTGTGTGGCTATAAGCACGAATAGGGTTTTGGCAATCGTCTTTACGCATTGCGCGCGAAAATTCATAGCGGTTAAAGTCAGCAATCGCACCTGGTAATAGTGGATATTCTGTTTCACGCTTGAATGAATCGTCTACATAACCTGCCATAAATAAGCCTTTTTCGCCGGCAGTGCAAATAACTAAGTCTGTCCAGTCTAGTGCTTTGTCGGCAGCCAGAAGTGGGTCTTCAAAGCCAGTAATAGCAAGCCCTTCTTCTTCGTTCATCGCAAGAATATCAACATGTTCTTTAACGAAATCAGCCCACCAGGTAGGGTCTTGTTCAATTAAGAACTTAGTTCCAAGGGTTAAAACCACAGGTACGCCTGCATCATTGGCATATTTTACTGCCTGCATGGTGGCTTCTGTCATGGTTTCATCACCTTGCGTACGCATTAGGTATGCGCTGATCACCAGTGCTGAAGAGTTCTCAATAAGTTCTTGATCGATAGATTCAGGGCGAAGATGATTCATAAGTCCAGCGCTGATCGCAAAGGTACGTTCACCTGTTTCGTCAATCAAGGTAAAGCAGCGACCAATTGGGCCGTCTACAGGCTGAAGATAATCAAGATCAACACGGCTAGAGGTATTACATAAAAAGCGGTATGCATAGCTACCAATTTTTATGTTTTCACTCATGACCCCTAATAACACTGAACGGTCGTCAGCTAGTGTTGAGTAGTTGTGCATGGTGTTACCTACTGTACCGCCGGCAAACTCATAGTCGATCATGTTGTCGAGTTTCAGTCTGTCGTATAACGCATTGGTAATATCGCTATCGATTACTTGCGACATGCCACGGCGCAATTGAAATTCATCTAGGAAAGCTTGATCAACTTTCGCTTCAATATCCACCACAATTTGGTCGATACCCGTAATATAACTACGTTGTAGTCGTTCGGTTGAGTTAAGTTGATTCGTCAGTGGATCTTTGGCTTCCACCGGAAAATAATGTTTATGCCTGCGGCGTCCAGGAAATTTCATTTGCTACCCGTGTTGTAAGCTAAATAAAAAAAGCGCGAGATTATAGCGCAATATGAGGCTGTTGAGCCATGAAAAAGCCACTAAATTTTGCGTTAATTTTTAAGTGTAGCAGTATTTATTGCCGACATTTTTCACTAACTAGGTATAATTACTCACAGTTTTACAAGATTTGTGTGATATATGAGCGAACAATTTAGCGACCAGTATTGGATGGAAAAAGCATTGAGCTTTGCCAATGAAGCGGCAGCGATTAATGAAATTCCGGTTGGTGCTGTGCTCGTAAAAGACAATCAACTAATAGCTTTTGGCTATAACCGCTCAATTACCGATAACGACCCATCCGCTCACGCAGAAATGATGGCAATCCGCGAAGCAGGCAAAGTACTTAATAACTATCGCCTAATAGATTGCACCTTGTATGTAACCCTCGAGCCGTGTTCGATGTGTGCAGGACTATTGGTTCATAGCCGCATCAAGCGACTCGTATACGGTGCTAAAGATGCCAAAACGGGCTCTGCGGGTTCTATTATGAATCTATTACAAGAACCAAGGCTTAATCATCAAGTTGAAGTAACCGGTGAAGTTATGAGTGAGCAGTGTGGGGCGGTGATATCTAAGTTTTTTAAGCGTCGTAGAGAAGAGAAAAAGGCGGCTAAGCTTGCAGCTCGCAACGCCTAGTTATACAACCGGCGTTGCAGGAACTTGAGCTTCCATTAACTGCATCGCAAATAAGCGGCGACGCCAAATAACTTTTTTGTGTGTATTACGCAGCATGATACGACGGCGTGTCGCTGTTGAGTAAATAACATTACGCTTGAACTTATGTGTCTTGCGTCTTCTTTTTAACATGTGTGCTCCTTAAGTGAGAGAAAAGCATTATATACCCAAGCCACCTCAAGATGCGAGTTTCAGTTGGAATTAAAAGCGATTTAGGCAAGGCATTGATTGCAAGTAATAGTGGTTCTATTGTTAAAATCAATAACGCAGTATAAATCGCTTTTAAACCAACCCTTTGGGCGTTTCACAGGCACTTACTCTCATCGTTGTTACTTCTTAAAAGGGATGGCCATTCTTGCAAAGTAACGCCTTGATATTAAGCACCTGTGAAGCGCTGAATTCTGCATCTTGAGGTGGCTTGGGTATATTGACCTCTACAGGAAGATAATGATCATTTGATGACAAGTAAACAGATTTCTGGTGCTTTAGGTTAGTTGTTTTCTAACGTCTGCTGCTCTTGGGAGTCTGGTTGTGTTGTGTCGTTTGGCTTTTCGCTCGTTTCTGTGGAAGTGTTAACCTCTTCAATGGTTTGCTCTTCTTCACTTGGGTCAGCAATTGCATCATTTTCATCAAGCCAAACCAACGCATCGTAATAACGACGAATATTGTCAACATACTGCACAGCAACATCGCCACGTGCATAACCATATTTGGTTTTACGATAATAACGCTTTTTAATTAAAAGCGGTAAGCGTTTTTTTACATCCGCCCACTTATCGGGGCTTGCCCCTTCTTGCTCGGTAATAATTCGCGCGTCATTTACGTGGCCCCAGCCAACATTATAAGAGGCTAAGGCAAACCAAGTTCTATCGGGTTGTGGAATACGTTCAGGGATCCACGAAATAACCTTCGCTAAATATTCGGCACCGCCTTTGATATTTTGCTCAGGCTCTAAACGATTAGTAACACCAACTTGTTTTGCTGTAGTTTGCGTAAGCATCATGATCCCGCGAACACCTGTCGGTGACTTGGCTTTAGGGTTCCACATTGACTCTTGATAGCTCAAGGCGGCCAGTAAGCGCCAATCAATATTCCCTGAATATTGCTCAAACCAAGGTTGATATTTGGGTAGTGTTTCTTTGATAGCTTCGATATAGGCTAGGGTATTAACATAATTAAACTGACGAACGTGGCCAAAATACTTTTCTTCTAATACATAAAGTTGGTTATTTTGTTTTACATCACCAAAAAAAGGCACCATCAAGGCATATAAAGAATCGTCACCATCCTTTCTTAGTAACCAAGCGATAGGGTCGTTACGAGTCACTGAAAAGCCGATACTTAAATTAGGGTGGTAGCGGCGAAATAATGACAAGGTGTGAGAGTCAGCGAGAGTGTAATCAATTTCACCATCAATGACAGCTTGCAGAAGTTCTTCTTCATCCATATCTTCTGTTTCATGCCATGTTAAGTCTGGGTGAAGCTGTTTAAGTTGCTGTAATGCAAGTGAGTGACTACTTTTCGCAAGAACCGTTAGGTTCCCCGTTAAATCGGCAAATTCTCGAGGGCGAGTGCGGCCTTGCTTGTATACTAGCTTTTGGCTAATGGTGCGGTAAGTTGGCCCAAAACGATAATGTTCAGCCCGAATGGTATTATAAGTAAGTCCAGAGGCAATAATGTCTAAATCACCACTTTCGAGGCGAGAGAACATATCTGTAAGATTAAAAAAAGGCACCATCTCGAGCTCTACGCCAACATAATCGGCAAACTCTTGTGCTAATTCGTACTCAAAACCCTGCACACCTTGCGGTGCTTGATAGTAATTACTCGCGCCGGCTAAGGTGCCGACTCTTATCTTATTCTGTGCTTTGATATGAGCAAGTTGTGATGGTTGTTGTTGCATATCGCATGCACACAACATGAGCACAAGCGTAAATATAGCGAGTATTTTTTGCATAAATTAGAAATGCCCCTTAAACCATTACGTTACCGTTATAGCAAAACTTCACTGCCACGTCACTTCGCATATAGTTTTATATCTCTATTTAAAAATTAATAACTGTAACAGTGGCGGTAAAAGATAAGTCATACAGAACAACAGCCTGCGGGAAAATAAAGAGTACTAAGATAGTTAATTGTTGCAACCATAATCGCGGTTATGAAGATTATTTAAATAAAAGCGCAATTTTGAGTTAAATCTAGACGTTATTTGCACTATAATACGCGCCTAAAATATCGTTCAATCCCTAACCCCGGATGAAAATACCTATGTTGATCCTTCGTGGTGCACCAGCACTTTCCGATTTTAGAGTTCAGAAAATTTTAGCGCGTTGCCAACAGGCACAACTTCCAGTCACTAACGTTTATGCTGAGTTCATGCATTTTGCTGATCTTACTGCTGAGCTTTCAGCTGATGAGCAAACAAAGCTTGAAAAGCTGCTTACTTATGGTCCAACGATTGCAGAGCACAGCCCTGCAGGCACGTTAATTCTTGTAACGCCGCGTCCTGGCACTATCTCGCCTTGGGCATCAAAAGCAACCGACATCGCACACAACTGTGGCTTAAGCCAAGTTCACCGTGTTGAACGTGGTATTGCATACTACGTTGAAGGTAATCTATCAGCTGAGCAAACAGCTGAAGTAGCAGCGTTATTACACGACCGTATGACTGAAGCAACGCATGCGGATATGGCTGATGCAGCTAAATTATTCCGCCACGATGAACCGCGTCCAATGTCATCAGTTGACATTTTAGGTGGTGGCCGTGAAGCACTTGCTAAAGCCAATGTTGAGCAAGGTTTTGCGCTTGCAGATGACGAAATCGATTACTTGGTAGAAAATTTCCAAAAGTTAGGGCGTAACCCGAACGACATCGAATTATTTATGTTTGCACAAGCAAACTCTGAGCATTGTCGTCATAAAATCTTTAATGCTGATTGGACAATTGATGGCATCGAACAGCCAAAATCATTGTTCAAAATGATCAAAAACACTTACGAGCAACACCCTGAAAATGTGTTATCTGCATACAAAGATAACGCAGCGGTAATGAAGGGCTCAGTAGCGGGTCGTTTCTTCCCGAACAGTGAAGGCGAGTACGCATACCATCAAGAAAACATCGAAATCTTGATGAAAGTTGAAACTCATAACCACCCAACAGCGATTGCGCCATTTTCGGGTGCATCAACAGGTTCTGGTGGTGAGATTCGTGACGAAGGTGCTACAGGTCGTGGTTCTAAACCAAAAGCTGGTTTAGTGGGCTTCACTGTATCTAACCTTCGTATTCCAGGTTACGAGCAACCATGGGAAACCGACTTTGGTAAGCCTGGTCGTATCGTTAACGCACTAGATATCATGACTGAAGGTCCATTAGGTGGCGCGGCATTCAATAACGAATTTGGTCGTCCTAACTTACTTGGTTACTTCCGTACCTACGAAGAAAAAGTATCAAGCCACAACGGTGAAGAAGTACGTGGTTACCACAAGCCAATTATGCTTGCAGGTGGTTTAGGTAACATTCGTTCTGAACATGTTCAAAAAGGTGAGATCCCAGTTGGTGCAAAACTTATCGCACTAGGTGGTCCGGCAATGAACATCGGCCTTGGTGGTGGTGCTGCGTCTAGTATGACATCAGGTCAATCGAACGAAGATTTAGACTTTGCATCGGTACAACGTGAAAACCCAGAAATGGAACGTCGTTGTCAGGAAGTTATCGACAAATGTTGGCAGTTAGGTGATGCAAACCCAATCGCTTTCATTCACGATGTGGGTGCTGGTGGTCTTTCAAATGCATTCCCTGAGCTTGTAGACGACGGTGGTCGTGGTGGTAAATTCCAACTTCGTGATATTCCAAACGATGAGCCGGGTATGGCACCACACGAAATTTGGTGTAACGAATCTCAAGAGCGTTACGTATTAGCAGTTGCAGCTGAAGACTTCGCGCGCTTTGAAGCAATCTGTAAACGTGAACGTGCACAATACGCGGTTATCGGTGAAGCAACAGAAGAGCGCCACTTAACGGTTGAAGATAGCCACTTTGGTAACAACCCTGTTGACCTACCGCTTGATGTTTTACTTGGTAAAGCACCAAAAATGCACCGCGAAGTTGAGTCTAAAAAAGCACAATCGCAACCATTAGACGTTGCAAACATTGATGCGGCAGATGCTGCACAACGTTTATTACGCTTACCAACGATTGCTGAAAAAACATTCTTAATCACCATTGGTGACCGCACGGTAACAGGTTTAGTTGCGCGTGACCAAATGGTGGGTCCTTGGCAGGTGCCAGTAGCAAACTGTGCGGTAACAGCCGCTGCGTTTGATACTTATCACGGTGAAGCAATGTCACTAGGTGAGCGTACACCAGCTGCACTGTTAAACTATGGAGCTTCTGCTCGTTTAGCTGTGGCTGAGTCATTAACGAACATCGCGTGTGCTAACATCGGTGGCCTTGAAAATATCAAGCTATCTGCAAACTGGATGGCCGCAGCTGGTCACCCTGGTGAAGATGCGGGTCTTTACGAAGCTGTTAAAGCGGTTGGTGAAGAACTTTGTCCGGCACTTGGTTTAACAATTCCTGTGGGTAAAGACTCAATGTCGATGAAAACTCAATGGGATGAAAACGGTGAGCAAAAATCGGTTACTGCACCATTATCACTAATCATCACTGCCTTTGGTCGTGTTGAAGATGTGCGTAAAACAGTAACGCCACAGCTACGCACTGATAAAGGTGAATCATCACTATTATTAGTTGATTTAGGTGCGGGTCAAAACCGTATGGGTGCATCAAGCCTTGCACAGGTTTATAAGCAATTAGGTGATGTAACACCTGATGTTGATAGCCCTGAGTTATTAAAAGGTTTCTATGAAGCAATGCAAGCGCTTGTTGCTGATAACAAGTTACTTGCCTACCATGACCGTTCAGACGGTGGTTTATTCACAACTATCGCTGAAATGGCATTTGCTGGTCACACGGGTGTTACTGTTGACCTTGCAGGCCTTACAGGTTCAGACATCGAAGCGCTTTATAATGAAGAGCTAGGTGCGGTTATCCAAGTGGCAAACGCTGATTTAGATGCAGTTAAAGCCGTTCTTGCTGATCACGGCTTAGCAGCTATCAGCCATGAAATTGGTACATTAAATGCTGATGACCGTGTGGTATTCACTCGTGGTGATGATGTGGTGCTTAACCACACGCGTACTGAGCTTCGCACTATTTGGGCTGAAACAACTTACCAAATGCAAGCACGTCGCGATAACCCAGAGTGTGCTAAGCAAGAATTTGACGCTAAGTTTGACGCAAAAGACCCAGGTCTTAACGTAAAACTAAGCTTTGATTTAAACGAAGACGTTGCTGCGCCTTACATTGCAACTGGTGCGAAGCCGAAAATGGCGATTCTACGTGAGCAAGGTGTTAACTCTCATTTAGAAATGGCTGCAGCATTTAACCGTGCTGGCTTTGCAGCGGTTGACGTACACATGAGCGACATCCTTGAAGGTCGTTTAACACTTGAGCAATTTAAAGGCTTAGTGGCATGTGGTGGTTTCTCTTACGGTGACGTATTAGGTGCTGGTGAAGGCTGGGCTAAGTCAATCTTATTTAATGAGATGGCGCGTGAGCAGTTCCAAAGCTTCTTCCACCGCGAAGATACATTCAGCCTAGGTGTGTGTAATGGCTGTCAAATGCTTTCAACATTGAAAGAATTGATCCCAGGTACTGAGCACTGGCCACGTTTTGTAACCAACAAGTCAGAGCGCTTTGAAGCTCGCTTTAGCCTTGTAGAAGTGCAAGAAAACCCATCAGTATTCTTTAACGGTATGGCTGGTTCTCGTATGCCTATCGCTGTTTCTCATGGTGAAGGTCATGCTGAATTCGCTAACAGCGATGCAGTTAAAGCTGCGCTTGAGTCAGGCACTGTGGCAGTGAAGTTTGTTGATAACTACGGTAACCCAACAACGCAATACCCAGCTAACCCGAACGGCTCGCCTGAAGGTATCACAGGTATTACCTCTACTGATGGTCGTGCGACGGTTATGATGCCGCACCCAGAGCGTGTATTCCGTACTGTTGCTAACTCATGGCACCCAGATGAGTGGCGTGAAGATAGCCCATGGATGCGTATGTTCCGCAACGCACGTAAAAACGTTGGCTAGAACTTAGTTATATACCTAGCTATACAAGTTAGGTTCATACAAACCGTTTAAACTAAAAAGGCTGCACTATTAAGTGCAGCCTTTTTGTTTATAATGGTGCTAGTAAGTGTAAGTTCAAAGGCAAGGAGAGTTTTTTGAGTTTTAAGCGGGTAAGCGTAGGGTTGCTAGGTATCGTGCTAAGCATGCTGCTGTTGGCGTATCTGTTCAGGCTACCACTGACATCGTGGTACTTAACGCCTATGCTTAGTAAAAATGGCGCTGAGCTTCACTGCATTGATTGGTCATTGACCAGCCAGCTTGATTTAAATATCGAGAAATTATGCTTAACTTATCAAGGGCAGCAAATAGAGTTAGCTGGCATCCTTGCTAACAAGCAACAGGTTAGGGTTTCTCGCGCTAATCTCATCGTTAGTGACCTTGCAAATAAAAAACAACCAGAATCAGCACAGACTGAATTTAAAAAGCTCGCTTTAGTATTACCAGAGCAAAGACCGCTAATAAGCATTGAGCAGCTTGATGTAGTCTCACCGTTTACCGATAGCCCTGTTAGGTTGGCAATACAAGAAAAACGCTTAAACCATTTTACAATTTCACGTGATCTTAATGCAGATGTTGAAATATCTAATTATGAAATAAAAGCCGATCTTACCCTTGATGAGCAAGTAGCTAGGCGGTTCATAACATTGCCACAAAGTAGCCATTTTGGCACTCAATCGCAGGTTAAGTTTGATGGTATTACGGTTGCAATTGAAAGCACCGTCAATGCAAGTTATCAGCATGCTCTAGCGCAATGCGACCTAGGTTTTACCACCGAAGGGCAACTGAGTGCGAAGTATCAATTAAACCAACAGCATTTATATGCGGATTTATCAGCTTTACAAAATCAACTTAGCGCAAACCAAGCGTGTTTAAGCATCATCACAGACCAACAGCATCAATCATTTATTGAAGCGCAGCTACCGCTTACTTGGCAGTTACACATTGAAAAACCAGTTAGTGTAGAAGCCGAGCAGCTATCAGTCCCAATCGTAAAACTGCTAGCAACTGAAGGGCAAAGTGAAGTGACAGTCAGTAATACGACCTTTTCTTTACAGGATCCGCTCGCATCACTTAATAGCCAAGTTAGTATTGATTTTAACAGTAAAGATATTGATGAGCTAAAGCTCAATGCGCATTTGCATGAAAGTGACGTTAGCGCTGATTTTCAACTGTCACTTGATTCACTCCCTGCATTTTTAGATTTTCAGGCTGACGGTGTTCTGGTTGAGGGTATTGGGGCTAAAGGAAATCTAAAAATTGATGAGTTATTTTCTAGCCCGATAGCTGCTAGATTGAACGCAAATGTCAGTGTTAAAAACGCGCTTATATCGGGTGCTCAGATAGCTGACTTTACCAGCACGATTGAGGCTGAGCATAATGCCGAGCAACACTTAATTGTTAAAGCCAACAGTAAGGTTAAATCATTAAATTATAATGATATTAACGCAGCAAAAATCAGTAATGAGCTAACCCTTAGTACAGATCTCAGTGTGGGGGAATTATTTGCTGATATTGATGCCAAAACCACGGCTGCTAAATTATCAACACCTGAACTTACTTTAAATAAGTTGTCTGTCGTTACAAATGCCCTACAAAGCCGCGCCTTGCAGGCAACGCATCATGTGTTTGCAGATGGCTTTGAAGCGCTTGTTAGCCATCATATGTCTAGGGTTGCGCACCCATTTGAATTGGTGATACCTGAGCAGGCAGTATCCAAGCTTAATCCGATAATTGCTCAGTTTGAGCCCCTTGCAACCATCACTGATGGGGTGGTTTCAGGGATTATTAAAGGTGATGTAAATCTTCAGCAAGCAGAAGGTAGTGTTCACATTAATAAGCTCAGTGCGCTTTATAATGACTACCTAGCAAATGATTTTGCCGTGGATTTGGATGGGACGTTTAATTCAGGGCAGCTTAATATTGCAGCGACTAAATTTACACTCAATGAACTGCGCGCAGGTGCTGTGGTCAAAAATATGCAGGGTCAGTTGCAGGTAACAGCTAATCAGCCTTGCGCAGCTGATCTAACCGGTCAAGTTATGGGCGGCAAATTTGTGGTGAATAAATACTGCCCACTGAGTGACAACCAAACCGCGACCGTTAAGTTTGAAAATATTGATGCCAGCAAATTAGTCACCCTTGATGCTGAGTCTGGAATTAGTTTAAGCGGGCGCTTAGCGGGCACCTTACCTGTTGTTATAAGCAAACAGGGAATAGAGGTAAAGCAAGGGCAGCTAGTTAATCAAGGTGATGGTAAATTACTGATCACTAATAATGCGGGTTTTGAAGCTGTAAAAGCGCAGCAACAGGAGCTGAGTACAACGCTGAGTTTACTCGAGAATTTAGATATTAAAAAACTACGCAGCAGTGTTAACTTAAAACCAGATGGTTGGTTACATTTAGGTGTTAATTTAGAAGGTTATAATGAAGCGCAGCAGCAAGCAGTGAACTTTAATTATAACCATGAAGAGAATGTATTTACTTTACTTAGAGCGCTGCGTTTAAGTGATGAAATTACTCAAAAAGTTGAGAAAGAGTATGCAAAAAAAGAAAGCAATGATGGCTAAGTGGTTAGTAATGCTGACGGCAGTAGGCATGCTGAGTGCCTGTACTCACCGTGTTGAGGTGGCAGCAAAAGAGCCGATTACAATCAACTTAAATGTAAAAGTTGACCATGAGATCCGCGTAAAAGTGGATAAAGAACTTGATACCTTATTCAGTGATGACAGCGAATTATTCTAAGGAGCACACATGCGTAAATTACAACTTAAAAAACTAAATGTGATCACCTTGATCAGTGCTGTTTGTTTCTCTTTTTCTGCGTGGGCTATTAGCCTTGATGACGCAAAGAGCCAAGGATTAGTGGGTGAAGATAGCTCAGGCTATTTAGGTTTAGTGGTTAATAATAGTGAAGCAAAAGCAGTCGTTGATGAAATTAATGCAAAGCGCAAAGAGCAGTACTTAAAGCTAGCGAAAAAGAATAACCTTTCGTTAGCGCAGGTAGAAGCACTTGCAGCTGCTAAAACTATCGAGAAAACTAAGCCGGGTCACTACATTGAAGTGAACGGTGAGTGGGTAAAAAAATAACTCACTAAGTTAAATTAGAAAAAGCCAGCATTGCTGGCTTTTTATCTTTATAACGCCGGCAGGCGTTAGCGTTTATCGATGCAGCTTTGTAATAGCTGCTGCCAAAAGTCGATGCCTTTACGTCTTGCAAGTTTAATGTTGTGCTCTGGGATAGACTCAGGTTCATTGTAGTTATCTAACGCTTCGCTCATACTGGCTTCACGGATTAAATGTAGTGTTGGATAAGGTGCGCGGTTAGTATAGTTTGCAGCATCGCTGTCATCGCTATCGGCAAACACATAGTCAGGATGAAAGTTAGCTATTTGATACTTACCCTCATAACCTTGTGCAGCTAAAAGCGCATTGGCTAAATCGACTAAATCTAAGAACTCTTCAAAATCCTTAAAGCCTTGCTCAAACATCAACAGGGTTGTTTCACGCTGTGCTTGTTGGTCTAACTCGCTACACTGCTCAAGCATATCCATTACCGCATCATCAAGTGTAATAGACTGGCTGATTTGATAATGAATGCAATTGCTTTCAACTTCTTTGCGGGCAAACGGGCAGAAATTGTATTTCACGATTACACTTGATACCCATTCGCGCATTTGTTTTTCTGGGCGATTCATCACTTGCTTTGAAGTCACGTTATTTCTCTATTCTATGTCTCTATTTTACTTTTCTAAGTAAAGCTCAATTAAATTAACCGTTTTACTGATAGCACCTTGATTATTAGCCACGCATTTTGCAGCTTGTTGACCAAGCTTTATGGTCTGTTCTGCATCATTACTCAAAGCGATAAGCGTGTCAGCAAGTTGGTTTTCATCAGTGACAATTTTAGCTCCTTGAGCACTAATAAGCTCAGGGTATATATGGTCAAAGTTATAGGTATGAGGACCTGCTAAAACGCCAACCGAAAACGCTGCTGACTCTAACGGATTATGGCCGCCTCGCTCTATTAAACTACCGCCAATATAGCTGATGTTTGCCACTCCATATAAGCATTGTAGCTCGCCTAACGTATCCGCTAGCACAACTTGCTGGTTGTTATAGTTATCTGCACTGCGACGGCTAAAGCTCATATCTGAGTTTTTTAATATCTCCGCGACTTTATCAAATTGCTCGGGGTGACGCGGAGCAATAATCAAAAGAGCGTTGGGCAAGGCTTTTAACAGCTTTTTATGAGCACTTAAAATAAGCTCATGTTCAACAGGGTGAGTGGAGCCTGCAACCCAGATAAAGCGCTCGTTGTTATATTGATTTTTCAGTGCTGCGACTTTATTTAATTGCTCATCTGTCGGCGTGATATCAAATTTAATTGAGCCAAACACGCGAGCCTTTTCAGGTTTTAAACCTAGTTCAATAAAACGTTTGGCATCATCTTGATTATGACTAGCAAGGTCGCTAATTGATTGCATGATCAGTTTAGTTAATAGCATCACCTTTTGGTAGCCTTGCTGTGATTTAGCTGAAAGCCGGGCATTTAAAACAAGTACTTTTGTGTCGTAGTTGTTGCTTTGAGCCATAAGGTTAGGCCACAGCTCTGTTTCTAAAATACACAGTACCTTTGGCTTGATACGCTTTAAAAAACGCTGTGTAGCGAAGAAAAAATCAATCGGTAAATAACAGCAGCTAACAGTATCGTTAAAGTTGTTTTTTATTTGCTCGCGGCCAGTTGGGGTATTGCAGGTTACTAAAATCGTAAGCGCAGGGTGTTCGAATTGAACTGCCTTAATAAGCGGGGTTGCCGCTAGCACTTCACCTACAGAGGCACAATGAAAAACAATATCGTGGCGCGATAAATCTGTATAGCCAAAGCGTTCAGCAAAATGCATTCGGTAGCCTTGGTTTTTCTTACCTCGCAAAACATATAAGTAAAAAACAATCAGCGGACTCAAAATGTATAGGAGTAAAGAATATATAATACGCGCCATTGGTTAGCCTATATGAATAAAACCCTATGATAGCGTGGAACATACGCTATCTAAATATAAAATGTTAAAAAGGGTTATCTATGAGAGTTTTAAGTGTTTAGTTTCAGGTAATTTGGTAGTATTTCGATTACTTATTAAATAAACGAAGCAGTTATGAAATTTAAAATGATAAAAGCCTCGGTAGTAGGTGCTCTCTTAAGTTGCGCTATGTCTTTATATGCAACACCCACCGCTTATTTACCTGTTGGCATGGACGCACAGCTTGATCATCAATTAGATACTTTGTTTGCACTAACAATTGGCACTCCTATGGCTAAACCATATCGTTTAGCAGAAGTCGAGAAAGCACTTCTTGTACTTGAAAAGGAAGAGCCTGGGTTAGCTGCTGCTATTCGTTCAAAAATAAAGCCATATCAAAGTGATGATGCAGTGACTCGTGTCGGTGTAAAACTACAAGTAGATACGGATAATGCAAAGAAAATAGCGAATCAAAGAGGCCTAAGCTCGGATGAATGGGGGCAAGGTTTTTTTGAAGGTATTTGGCGTGCTAATGATTACACCTTGGTACAAGTGGGTGTAGATTACCGAGCTAAAGCTAATAAATTTGTAAATTATAATTCGTTTATAAGTTTTGCTGGCGAAGATTTACAGTTAAATCTTGGTTATAAAGAACACTGGTTCTCGCCGTTTAAACATTCTGCGCAGATTATTTCTACCAATGCTAAAACAGCACCTTCGATTTCATTGGGTATGGTAAAACCAGCCCACAATTGGTGGAATTTTGATTTTGAGCTTTATTATTCTGAGCTTGAGCATGTCGATAATGGTATTCTTTATCAAAATGAGCTCCATAGCGGCACACCAAAGCTCGCAGGGACGCATTTTAGTATTGAGCCGCTTGATGGTTGGAAGTTGGGCCTTAATCGTATGATGCAGTTTGGTGGGGGCCCCCGCAAAGTCGATGTTGGTGATGTGGTCGATGCATTTTTTGATCCTGCGGGTAATGACAACTCAGGGCTCACTGGTAGTAAAGATAATGAGTTAGGTGACCAATACGTAACAATTACCAGTACGGTGAATTTTAATTGGGGAATGCCAATTGAACTTTACTTTGAATATGGTGGTGAAGACACAAAAGACCACAAAAACTACCAATTTGGTAATACTGTTAGCAATTTTGGCTTCTTCTTGCCAAAACTGAGTAATACAATGTCGCTTAGGTATGAATATACCAACATGCACAGCCTGTGGTACGTCAATGAGATTTATCCAGTATATGGTAATACAGTGGGTGGTTTTGTAACGGGTCATTATGCGGCTGATCAACGTTATACTGAGTTACATGCCAATGGTGTTGCGAGGGTTTATGCTGATGCGCCACCGACGCAAGTGCACAGCATGGAGTTAACTTATAGTGAAAACTACCGCTCACTTTGGCGCAGTAAGCTCACACTGATAGAAAACGAAAGTAATTACCTAAATGAGTGGGGTCAAACGACCGGAGACTATGAGCGTGCCGTTGAACTGCAATTAAGCAATACACGCCAATTAAACGAGCATACATTAGAGACAACTCTTACCTATGGCGAAGATGTATTTGGCGATAACTATACGTGGTTATCTGTTGCCTATTTTTGGTAAGTAAGCCGTTAATACTTTTTAAGGAATTTATATGTCTAATCTTGATTCTGTAGCGGCAAGCTACCTCGAAAGTTTAAATCGCCATCAAATGTTGTTTGAAACGATGGAGACCTACCACCCAGAAGTGATGCAATTACTTGAAGCATGTCACAGTGCTTTGCAAGCGGGTGGCAAAGTCATTTGGTTTGGTAACGGCGGAAGTGCGGCAGATGCACAGCACTTAGCTGCTGAGTTTGTGGTGCGTTATAAATTAGAGCGCGGTCCACTTGCTTCAATCGCACTGACTACTGATACCTCAATTTTAACAGCGCACAGCAATGATTATCACTTTGATACTGTATTCGAGCGCCAAGTTCAGGCCCTGTGTAAGCCAGATGATTTGGTTATTGGCTTAACCACCTCGGGTACTAGCCCTAATATTAATTTAGCGCTTGCTGCTGCAAATGAAATCGGCGCTTTTACCGTAGCATTAACAGGCCGAGATGGTGGCAAAGTAAAAGACATCGCTAAGTTACCTATTATTATTAAAAATGATGAAACCGCACGTATTCAAGAAGCCCACATGTTTATCGGGCATTGGCTATGTGAAGCCATCGATATGGTTGTAGCGGAGCAAAAGTAATGGATTTAGCGTTACTAAAAAACCTTTCAAAGGCAAGTATTTTAGTTGTTGGTGATGTCATGCTAGATAGATACTGGCATGGCGACTCTGGGCGAATTTCACCTGAAGCACCAGTCCCGGTTGTGAAAGTGAGTAAATTTGAAGACAAAGCCGGTGGTGCAGCAAACGTCGCAAAAAATATTGCTCGTTTAGACGGTAAAGTTGGCCTATTAGGTTTAGTCGGTGAAGATGAAAGCGGGCAAATTCTTGAAACCATCTTAAGTTCAGAAAAAATTGATTCGCAACTTGTAAGTGTGTGTGACTTACCGACAATTTCTAAAATGCGTGTTATTAGTCGTCATCAGCAAGTTGTTCGTTTAGACCTTGAAGAAACCTTCACTGAGCAGCACAGTCAATTATTACTTAATCGCCTAGAGCTAGTATTGGATGATTATGACTTTGTGTTGTTTTCTGATTACAACAAAGGCTCACTGAGCTTAATTCAACAAATGGTTCAGGTTGCAAAGAAAGCAGGCAAAACGGTGCTTATTGACCCTAAATCATCAGACTTAAGCTTATACCGTGGTGCTGATTATATTACGCCTAACCTAAATGAGTTTAAGCTTGCTGGTGGTTTGACGGACTCTGAGCAAAACTTGACTGACAGTGCTCGTAAATTAATTAGTGAAGCGGGCATAGCTGCGATGCTATTAACGCGCTCAGAGCATGGCATGTCGTTAATTAGTCAGACAGAAAAACATGATTTTGCAGCCCAACAGCTTGAAGTTAGCGATGTAACCGGTGCCGGCGATACTGTAATTGCGACATTAGCAGTGATGCTAGGCGCTGGTATGGCAGCAAAAGATGCGGTTGAAATTGCCAACCTTGCAGCAGGTATTGCTGTAAGCAAGCTTGGAGCTGCGACTGTTTCGCCTGAAGAACTTAGCCGTAAGCTTGGTCAATATTTACAGCAAACTGGCGAGCATTATCAAACACCGTTTGAAGATGTACTTCAGCATATTGAGTTTGCCAAACAAAATGGTGAAAAAATTGTTTTCACTAATGGCTGTTTTGATATTCTTCATGCAGGTCACGTACGCTACCTTGCACAGGCAAAAGCTCGTGGTGACAGGCTTGTTGTTGGCTTAAATAATGACGAGTCTATCACTCGCTTAAAAGGCCCACAAAGACCAATTAATCCACTCGATGAACGTGCCATGGTTTTAAGTGCGCTGGCGTCTGTTGACTGGGTTATTCCATTTGGTAGCGTTGAAGAGAATGACACGCCAGCTAAGCTCATTGAGCAAATTAGCCCCGATGTACTAGTAAAAGGCGGCGATTACACTGTTGACCAAATTGCCGGAGCTGATCATGTATTACGCCATGGCGGTAAAGTCGAAGTGCTTGAGTTTCTTAATGGTTGCTCAACATCTAACGTAATTAGCAAGATTAAGTCTTAAGCAAAGCTTGGTAGTCACATATTAGTGACTGCCAATCACTTTGTCGCCAATGCATCTGTTCGTTACGGCCTTGCTCTTTTGCAAATGAACGAGCAAGGCGTTTAATATTCTCTGTTTGCCAGCTAGGGTGCGGCTTTTTGATTTCACCGCGGTCAAAGTCGATGATAAACACCTTACCTGTATCATCGAACAAGATGTTATTGATGTTTAAATCTGCGTGGTATACCCCGTGATTGTGAAAATCGCTGAGGGTGGCTGCAATCGTTTTGAGTTCAGACTGGCTTAGTGGGCGCGTGATTAAAATATCTAACACACTTTTTGCGCCTGTCACTGCCTCGGTGATAATATCGCCCCGATAGATAAAGCCGCTGGTTTTAATTTTGGCCCCAATCGGTGTGGGCACATTCAGGCCAAGCTCACGCAAACGCATCATTAGTGTAAATTCTTTATAAACTCGGGTTTGTTTTAAGCCAAAGTATAGGTACTGATCGCTGAGTAGCTTACCAACGAGTCCTCCTCGCCAATAGTGGCGCAGAACACCTGTGAGCTGTTGATGTTTAAAAAACCACGCTGTTGCGCGGCCTTTTTTTGCGCCAACTATTTTTTCTTGTTGTTGCCAGTAGCTGGCATCGAACCACTGTTGCGTGAGCTCATCTTTATAGTCAGGGTGACACAAAAGGGTGGTGTTTTGTAGATGCTGAGTTTCGAACATAACAACTTCAAGATTAAATAGAATTAGCGCTATCTTACCGTATTTTTAGCTTTTCGCATAAGTGCTTGCATTAGCATCAAGTTAATTTAAGATCGCATATTATTTGCTGTAGCTAAGGGCGCACGTGACTCAATCAACCTCCTATTCAGATATTTGTATTTTAAGGCTTTCGGCTATTGGTGATGTATGTCACGCCGTATCCGCAGTGCAAGCAATTCAAAAGGCACATCCGAAGGCAAAAATTACCTGGGTGATAGGTAAAGTTGAGGCTATGTTGTTGGCTGATTTACCGGGCGTTGAATTTGTTGTATTTGATAAAAAACAGGGTAAACAGGCCTATCAGCAACTAAAAGATACTTTCAAGGGGCGTAAATTTGATGTGCTCTTACACATGCAAGTAGCACTAAGAGCAAATTTAGCAGCTCGTTGTATTCCGGCAAAAGTCAAAGTAGGGTTTGATTGGGCTCGTTCAAAAGAGTTACATAGTTTATTTATTAATAGGCGTATTGCCCCGCAATCTGAGGCACATGTCCTTGAGGGCTTTAAGGGCTTTGCTCAAGCGATTGGTGTACCTGACTATGCGCCTCACTGGCAAATGCCAATCACAGATGAACATCAACAAGCTGCTGATGCCTTATTGGGTGAAGATCGTTTAGCTGGGCGTATTTTTGTTATCTCACCTGCGGCAAGTAAAAAAGAGCGTAATTGGTTGCCCGAGCGTTATGCGGTACTTGCAGAGCACGCGTATCAGCAAGGTTTTTCGGTGGTTATCACAGGAGGACCAACACCTTTAGAAATAGAGTTGTCTGAACAAATAATTTCGCAAACGAATGCGCCTGTGCTTAACTTAGTAGGTAAAACTAAGCTTAAAGAGTTGTTGTGTGTGTTGAAGCGCGCTTCTTTAGTTTTAGCTCCTGATACGGGGCCTGCACACATGGCTGTAACTGTTGGTACACCTGTAATAGGTTTGTATGCCCATTCAAACCCGAAACGTACAGGTCCATACTTGTATCTAGATTACGTGGTTGAGGTGTACCACCAAAACTTACGTGAACAGACAGGCAAAACAGCTCAAGAGCTACCTTGGGGAACACGCGTTAAAGGAGCTGATTTAATGACGCAAATAAGCATTGATGAGGTTATAGCTATGTTTAACCGTGTTGTAGATAAAGAGCAATTGTCATGAGTAAAGTACTGTTTTTAGACCGCGATGGTGTGGTTAATGCTGATCACGGTTATGTATATAAACCGGATGAGTTTGAGTTTTTACCCGGTGTGTTTGATGCGTGCAAAAAGTTTATTGATGCAGGTTATGAAATTGTCATTGTGACTAATCAGTCAGGTATTGGGCGCGGCTACTATTCAGAACAAGACTTTTTAAACCTTACAGACTGGATGAAAGCTGAGTTTATGCGTCATGACGTGCCAATTCTTGATGTGTACTTTTGCCCGCATCATCCGACTAAAGCAGAGCCTGCCTATTTACAGGATTGTCATTGTCGTAAGCCTGCTCCTGGCATGCTGTTACAAGCCATAGAAGAGCATAGTATTACTCCCTCACAAAGTATTATGGTAGGCGATAAGCTGGGCGACTTAATTGCAGCAGAAAGAGCGCAAATCGCGACCCGTGTGCTGGTTCGTTCAGGGCAAAGTTATGCTGAATCAACAGAACAACATGCTGATTACGTATGTGAGTCTTTAGCTGATTTACCTGCTTTAATTTTACAGTCTTAGCAGGTAAGACCAGTTTTATTTCCTTAGCCTCAAGGTTTGCGACGAACTGCAAACAGTGCAATTGTTCGTCTAAGCTTTTACAATAGGCGCAAATTTTACAGTCATGCTAATCATTTCTGGTTAGATACAAGAATATTTGGAGATTACAGATGAGAGCATCTGCGTTTTTTAATCAGCTGCAACAGCAAATCGACGAAGTAAAAGCTGAAGGTTTATACAAAAGTGAACGTGTTATTACATCGCAGCAGCAAGCTCAAATTGAAGTTGCCTCAGGTGATAAGGTAATCAATTTTTGTGCGAACAACTATTTAGGTTTAGCCAATAGCCCTGAGCTGATCAAGGCCGCGCAACAAGGTTTAGATGACCATGGTTTTGGTGTTGCTTCTGTGCGTTTTATTTGTGGTACTCAAGATATTCATAAAACATTAGAGCAAAAGATTTCTGAGTTTTTAGAAACCGAAGATACGATTCTTTACTCATCTTGTTTTGATGCAAACGCTGGTTTATTCGAAACAATTCTCGGCCCAGATGATGCAATTATCTCTGATGCGCTAAACCACGCCTCAATTATTGATGGTGTTCGCCTTTGTAAAGCAAAGCGCTTCCGTTACGCTAATAACGACATGAGCGACCTTGAAAAGCAACTTATTGCTGCTGATGAAGCGGGTGCTAAAACAAAACTAATCGCAACTGACGGCGTTTTCTCAATGGACGGTGTGATTTGTAATCTTAAAGCGGTTTGTGACCTTGCTGACAAATACGATGCCTTAGTTATGGTTGATGACTCTCACGCTGTTGGTTTTGTCGGTGAAAATGGTAAAGGTACGCCGGAGTACTGTGGTGTTCTTGACCGAGTTGATATCATCACAGGTACACTTGGTAAAGCACTTGGTGGCGCATCAGGCGGTTACACATCTGGTAAAAAAGAAATTGTAGAGTGGTTACGTCAGCGTTCTCGTCCTTATCTTTTCTCAAACTCACTTGCGCCATCAATTGTTACTGCATCGATTAAAGTACTTGAAATGCTGAGCAATGGCGGTAAGTTACGCGCAAAACTTTGGGATAACGCAAAATATTTCCGTGAACAAATGGAAGCGGCAGGATTTACCTGTGCAGGTAAAGACCATGCAATTATCCCAGTTATGTTAGGCGATGCAAAAGTCGCTTCTATGATGGCAGACAAATTACTTGCCGAAGGTATTTATGTAACAGGTTTCTCATTCCCTGTTGTACCTAAAGGCCAAGCACGTATCCGTACGCAGATCTCTGCGGCGCATACAAAAGAGCAATTAGATACCGCTATTGCTGCCTTTACCCGTATTGGTAAAGAAATGGGTGTTATCTAATTTTATTTCCTAAACCGAAGCTTTTGCTTCGGTTTTGTTTAATTGAGTGTAAATCATGAAAGCATTATCTAAATTAAAAGCAGAACCAGGGATCTGGATGACTGATGCGCCAAAGCCTGAAGTTGGCCATAACGATCTGCTTATTAAAATCCGCAAAACAGCAATTTGTGGAACAGATGTCCATATTTATAAATGGGATGAGTGGGCACAAAATACAATTCCAACTCCTATGGTTGTTGGCCACGAGTATGTTGGTGAAGTAATTGATATGGGTCAGGAAGTACGTGGTTTCCAAGTAGGTGACCGTGTCTCTGGCGAAGGCCATATTACTTGTGGTCATTGCCGTAACTGCCGTGCTGGTCGTGTGCATTTATGTCGTAATACAACTGGTGTTGGTGTTAATCGTGAAGGCGCATTTGCAGAATACCTTGTGATCCCTGCTTTTAATGCATTTAAAATTCCAGATAATATCTCAGATGAATTAGCCTCAATTTTTGACCCATTTGGTAATGCAGTTCACACCGCATTGTCGTTCGATTTAGTGGGTGAAGATGTATTAATTACAGGTGCAGGCCCAATTGGTATCATGGCAGCTGCGGTTGCTAAACATGTTGGTGCGCGTCATGTAGTTATCACAGACGTAAACGAATACCGCCTAGACTTAGCACGTAAAATGGGTGCGACTCGTGCTGTAAATGTAGCAAATGAAAAGCTTGAAGATGTAATTAAAGAGCTTGGCATGACAGAGGGCTTTGATATCGGTCTTGAAATGTCAGGCGTACCTGTTGCATTTAATAGCATGCTAAATAACATGAACCACGGCGGAAAAATCGCTATGCTAGGTATTCCGCCTTCAGATATGGCGGTTGATTGGAACCAAGTTATTTTTAAAGGCCTTATCATTAAGGGTATTTATGGTCGCGAAATGTTTGAAACTTGGTATAAGATGGCGAGTCTAATTCAGTCTGGTCTTGATCTTAACCCAATTATCACGCATCAATTTTCGGTAGATGACTTCCAAAAAGGCTTTGATACAATGATTTCAGGCCAGTCTGGTAAAGTTATCCTGAATTGGGATTAAATGAAGGTCTAAAAGCCTCAAAATTAAGGCGGCTTTAGGCCGCCTTTTTAGTTTAGAGAGTATTATGTCGTATAAACATATTTCAGTTAGCGAAACCTTTTCGCTGTTAGATAAAGACGATGTCGTGATTGCCGATATTCGCGATCCGAATTCATTTCAAAGCGGGCATATTCCAGGCGCTGAGCATTTATCGAATGCAAATATCAGCGAGTTTATGATGAACAAAGAGTTTGATCAGCCAATCATCATCGTTTGTTATCATGGCGTTAGTTCTCAAGGTGCTGCGAGCTATTTAGTTGAACAAGGCTTTGAAGATGTTTACAGCATGGATGGTGGCTTTACTGCGTGGCAAACGCAACTTCCGGAGCATATAGAACGATGATTGAACTGGGCAGCATTAATAATCCGCGCGCCGCACAAGGCTTTATTGACTACATTAAAAGTAAAGGATTACAGGGTGAACTGCGCTCGCAAGATGGACAAACTGTGATTATTTGTGTTGCTCCAGAGCATTTTCATCAAGCTCAACCTTTATGGCAAGAGTTTGCTGAAAATCCCAACGATGAAAAGTACTTACAAGCTTCATGGCAGGTAGGAAGTACACAATCGCCGTTATCATATCAAGGCCAATCACTTGATTTAAAAGCGCGATTTAAGGCTTTAAGTTGGCTTAATCGTACCGTAACTTTAGTATCTATAGTCATCTTTGTTGCTTTTCTGATGGGGGGCTTTGAAACTATTTATGGCATGCTCCAATTTAACCCTGCCAAGCCACTTACTTGGCTTACTCCTGCCATTGTGCATTTTAGCTCTATCCATCTTATTTTTAATTTGATCTGGTGGATGACGCTGGGTAACGATATTGAAAAGCGCAGCGGTAAATTAACCTTAGTAGGGTTATTTTTAGTTACGGCGTTTATTAGTAATTGGGCACAATTTATAGTTGTAGGCCCTAATTTTGGTGGATTAAGTGGCGTTGTTTATGGTTTGCTAGGGTTTTGCTGGATTTATAGTGCAATGCGCCCTAACGAGCCACCTTTAGTCAGCAATAGTATTGTTGGTTTTATGTTGGTTTGGCTTATTCTGGGCTTTGTAGATATGTTGCCAGTGAGTATGGCGAATTGGGCTCACTTAGCAGGTTTGCTGGCTGGTATGGCATATGCGGTGTCTGATAAGCTGCTTACACGTAAATAAAAAAGGCGGTTAAACCGCCTTTTTTTATTAAACAAACTATTAATGGTACAAATACTTAGTAAATAACACTTCTCTGACAATTTCTTGGCCAGTTTCTTGTTTAAGTAGTGACTTTAATTTTGTAGTACAGCGTTTTCTGATTTCTTCTCGACCAGTAAGCGATTTAATGTTTTCTTCAGGCTCTTTTGAGAGTATTTCAACAATCGCATCACGCAGTAGAGGGGTGTGATGTTCAACAACGCTGATATCGGCTGTATCATTTAGCATAAGGTCAACGGTAATGCGCACGTAGCCTAGCTTTTTATTACCTTGACCTATGTAGTTGGTGATGATATCAGGCTCAAAACCAAAGTAGCCAACTTTTGACTCAGCCTGTGCAGACAGACTGGTCATTGCGCCAATTAGTAGCATACTGACTAAGTAAATTGATAACACTGATGTTTTCATAATTAAAAATATTCCACCCTTTCAATGGTTTTAGTCTATACCCAAATTCGCTTGAGATACAGGCTGTTCTGTGATTTTTAACCGTGCTTGAGATTAAATCATGACTTTTGCCAAACGTGCAGCAGTGATATCATTTGCACGGTTTTTAAAAATAATGAGTCGTTGTGATCACATTCCCAGTTTCATTAGCTGCAAATTGGCAGCCTGCTTCAGCATTTCCAGATTTGACGCAACAACAACAAGGTTGGCTGCTTGAAGCCGGTTCATTAACAGCTAAGCTCAAAAGTCACTGTCAGGCTTTTTCAGTTGAGGTACTAAACGAAGCGCCTTTTGATTTAACTGCCGAGCAACAAGCGCTACTAAATACTTCTTTAAGTCAGGCATTAAACCGCGAGGTGCTATTATTGTGCGATGGTAAACCTATGGTTTATGCGCAGAGTTGGTTACCAGCAGACGATACTTTAAAGAAACAGCAGTTGTTAAATATGGGGACGAGGCCGCTTGGCGATGTTATTTTTCAGGACCCCAGCTTGCAGCGAACAGAAATCGAGCTGGCTGAATTTTCTCAGCAGCATGCTATTCAAGCGTTAACAGCTCACCTTGGCTTACCGTCAAATTCATTGTGGGGCCGACGCAGCGTGTTCGCATTATCAAATGCTCACTTTCTTGTGGCTGAAGTGTTCTTACCTGAGGCATATATCTATTTATGAAATTAGCTGCATTACATCGCGCAAATATTCCTTATTACAAACAACTGATGCGAACGGATAAGCCAATCGGTACTTTGTTGTTATTGTGGCCAACATATTGGGCTTTATGGCTTGCTAATCAAGGCACGCCTAGTTTGTTAAATTTTGTAGTGTTTAGCTTAGGTGTCTTTGTGATGCGAAGTGCAGGTTGTGTGATCAATGACTTTGCCGATCGTAAAATCGATGGTTCAGTAAAGCGAACTGCTCAGCGCCCTCTGGCTGCAGGACTGGTTTCTAGTGCAGAGGCAATGAGTTTGTTTGTGTTACTTATTGCAGTGGCGTTCGGATTGGTTATGTTACTTAGCTGGTCAACTATTTTGCTATCATTAGGTGCTTTAGCACTGGCGTTTTGTTACCCATTTATGAAGCGTTATACCCAATTACCGCAAGTAGTGCTTGGTGCTGCATTTAGTTGGGCAATTCCGATGGCCTATATGGCATCAATTGGTTCAGTACCATTAGAAGCCTGGCTACTATTTACCGCTAATCTTGTTTGGACTGTGGCTTATGACACCATGTATGCCATGGTTGATAGAGATGACGATTTAAAAATAGGGGTTAAGTCAACGGCAATCTTGTTTGCCAGCTATGACAGACACATCATCTTTTTACTCAATGCCTTATTTATCGCGATTCTTGTTTTCATCGGCATGAGTAACCATCTTGGCTTGCCTTATTGGTTGGGTTTAGCGGCAGCGGTTGGGTTTTTACTTTATCAACAAATGCTTATTCATAAACGAGAGCGAGATCCTTGCTTCAAAGCATTTTTGAATAATCACTATGTGGGGTTAGTGATTTTTATCGGTTTAGCAGCATCCTTGCCACTGCCATTTTAATTATCTAGGTGGGTCGATAATACCGCTGATCGAGGCATTTTTTCTGAACCAACCCGCAATAGAGTAGCGAACATCATTTGCGGGTAATACCTCATGCATAAAGCGTTCGCTTTCAAACATTACCAGCATGCCAGCTTGAGGTTTTACGACAATCTCAATATCTTTACTTTTCGGCTTGTAAATCACCAACTCACCGCCAGATTCTGGCGTATTTAAGTAACAAACTGTTGTGAAAATACGGTTCGAACGACCTTTGAAGGCATCATAGTGCTTTTTATAAAAGTCACCTTGTTGATACTTTGCATAATGGCATTCGTAGTCAAATAACCCTAAATAAAAACTACGATTTAACTGCGTTTTTATTGCTTCCATGGTCGCCAGATAAGTAATTTGTGCTTGGCTTGAACTATCAAACCAAAAGGTCTTATCTTTACGGACATTTTTATCAATTTGTTGGTCGTTTAAACGACCAATACCCGCTGTGTGAAAGTGCGGATTTATACGATAGCAGTCGGCGATTAAATCATTGATTAATGTTTCATCAATCGCGTTTTCAACAATAGCATAACCAGCTTGTTCAATTGCATCTAAATAAGTGTCAGAAATCAGCTGAGCGTTCATTTATATACACAATAAAAAAAAGGTGCGTAAGTGTATCTGAAAAATAATGCGATGCACGCTTTTTATGCAGTAAATAAGTGATTAGTAAAAGACGGGAGAAGCTAGCCTGTTTAATTCAGGCTAGCAGATATAAGTGACGACTAGTGCTGGCTTGCTAAGGCCATTTTTTCAATAAGATCAAGCAAGTGACTTACATGAGAGTTGTCGTTAATTTTTTGATTTGTTTGTATAACAAGCTGCTCTTGAGCAACACCTTTGTTGGTTTTTAAAAGCTGTAAGGCCGGATCAGAAGCAACATTGTTCGCGTGTTCAATGCTAGCTATTGCAATATGGTTCGATCGTTTTAGTCCTTCCATAACTTGTTCAATACTACCTACTTTAACACTGGCTGACTTATCGAATGAATCAATGGCGTCGTTTAGCATCTGTTGTACTTGTTTCGATTGTGAAAAGCAGCTGTACATAGGGTAGTCGGCAAAATCGCGTTTGCTGATATCACTCTTATTCGCTAATGGATGATCTTTAGCAACAAATAAAATCAGTTGGTCAGGTAAATGGATATCGCTTCCTATACTATTCATTGCTTGCGAACAAACACTAATATCAATTTCACCAAGCTGTAGCTTACGCATTAGCTCGCTTTGCTCTTGTAGTTGCATCTCGATTTTTACATGAGGATACTGCGCTAAAAATTGCCCGCAAGATACAGGAACGACAGCACTGGCTTTATTAGTGTAACCAATAACAAGCTTTTCGCTTGCGCAGCCATTTAGTGATTCGAAAAGATGTTGTTTTGTTTCTTCTAGATTGTCGAGGGTTTGTTGCGCATATTCTAAGAAAATTTCACCTTCTTTGGTTAACTTAACGGAGCGGGTTGAGCGAGTTACCAGCTCATAACCAATTTCGTCTTCAAGAGTTTGAATACTCCGGGTTAACGCTGAAGTGCTTATTTGTGTTTTTTCAGCAGCTTGGCGAAAATGCCTTAATACGCCTAATGCTACAAACTGTTCAAGTTGTTCAAATCTCACTTTATATAGTCCCTTGTTATAAGTAAGCCCTACATCCAGGCAATATAATTATAATCTACAGTGGCATAGTAAATTATAGTACCTGTTTTGGGAAGTTTGTTTTACAGAAAAGTTACATCTAGTCAGGGTAACGATCTTTAATCTCAAGGAAAAGTGGTAAATTTTCAAGTAACAAGTCAACAAGATTTGGATCAAAATGTTTCGAACGTTGCTCTTTTATCAATGACAGTGCTTCATCTAAGGGCCAAGCAAGCTTGTAGCAACGGTCGCTACATAGCGCATCAAACACATCGGCAAGGGCGGTTATGCGACCAACAATGTTGATTTCATTGCCAATTAAACCTTGCGGATAACCTGAACCATCCCATTTTTCGTGATGCTGATATGAAATCAAAGCGCCGCAAGTCAGAATTTCGTTACTTGAATTTTTTAAAATTTCGTAACCCACTTCTGCATGAGTTTGCATTATTTTCCATTCTTCATCAGTTAATTTACCTGGCTTATTTAAGATGCTATCAGGAATACTAATTTTACCAATGTCATGTAGTGGTGAAGCGAGCTTGATAATTTCACATTGAAATGGACTGAGTTGTGATAGTTTTGCAAGTAATTCACTATATAAAGCAACGCGCTTAACATGGGAGCCTGTTTCTTTAGAGCGTTTTTCAACGGCTTCACCTAAAATGTAAGACAACTCTTTTTGTGATTCTTTAACCATTTCTCTAAGCTTAAGGTTGTCGTAGGCTAGGGCAATATTGTTCGCGTAAAACTCTAATAGTTGATGATCGGTTGTTTGCAGTTTACTTCCTTTATGAACATATAACATGGTCTCAAGACCTGCTTTTGTCGGAAAGTAACCAATATAGTCGGTGCTTGTTTTTAATGATGATTTACGCTCATGGGCGTCAATAAATAAACTTTTCACTTCATCTGGAATAGTATTTTGATTCGGCGTTGGTCCAACTCCCGACGCGGCTAATAGTTGAAAATCTTTCGCCGGCGAGGACTGAAAATTAACTGCTGCAGCACAATAGATTTGTGCGTCATTAATCCCCATTACATTCGTGACGTGACTCAAAATAGTGGATGCAAATTCGTTAACACTATCGCATTTTAAGAAATTAGCAGACGCATTAATAATTTGCTCTAGGCCACTTTTATGGCGATCAATAATTTGTATATCGCGATGCCCTCTGAGTGCAGAATAAAGAAGCGTCTTAATTTTTATAGCCGTTAGTTCGGTTTTATTCTTGTAATCGTTTATATCATAATCACGGATAATCGACTCTTCAGGTGCCTCTCCAGGCTGACCTGTACGCAGAATTAAGCGAATATCATGGTTTTCTATTTCATCGCGAATATATTGAATAAGCTCAAGACCTGCATGGTTTGTTTCCATGACAACATCGACAAGCGCGACTGAAAAAGGAATATTTTGCTTTAATAACTCTTTTGCTTCGGCTGCTGAATAGGCGTCATAAAAGCGCAGACCTTTATTTTCGAAAGTGAAGCCAGCTAGCACTAATTTCGTAACTTGGTGAATATCTTCTTCATCGTCAACAACAAGAATATGCCAACATTCTGATTCATCAAAAGGAACGTTATTTTCTTCTAGCTGCTCATCAGAAAATAAAAAATCTTCCACAAACACACCACTTATTGTTGCATCTCGTAACAATAAGTATAGAGGCAGAAATTTACTCTGCCTTATCAGCTACTGGTTTTTTTTCGATATTTTTTAATTCGATTTCGATGGCATCGCATGAAATGTGGATCTCATACAAAGAGGTTAAAAGTGACATCGCTAAGCAAGCTAGGCTAATCCCAAATAAGATGATGCCTGTGGTATTAAATTCTATAAATAAAGCGAACATTGATAAGGTGCACATTAAAAATGAGGCAACGCCGTATACTTGCATCACTCTTATTAACTTAATGCGCTTTCTTAAGTTGGTAATTTGTGCGACAACAAGAGGGCGAATACTTTCCCCTTCGCGCGCATTCAGTTCACGAATAAGTTGAGCGAGCACCAAAAAACGATTGGTGTAAGCGAGTAAAAGTAAAGAAATCGCAGGAAATAGTAGTCCTGGTGTCGTTAATGTCATGTAGTTACCTTGAAATAAGCATTGCGGCAAAGCTTTTGTAGTTTAGGTTTTATATTTAGAAAAGTAAAAGAGAAGTAATTTGCAAAATAAGAAATTAAATCAAACCGCTAGCTCAGAACCGTTCAAATGGGTACGAGTATTTCAGGCTGAAAACAGCCTTGAAGCGAATATTATTAAAGGGCTGTTAAACAGCAAAGGCATTGAGTGTCAGTTACAAGGTGAGCTCTTACAAGGGGCATTGGGAGAGATACCCTTTGAACAGACGGGAGTTGATATGCTTGTTTACGCATTAAAAGAGCGCCAGGCGCAAGAAATATTGTTAAACTATCAGCAAGTAAAACAATCGGCTCCTGATTGGGTGTGCCCAAAGTGTCAAGAGCTTAACGGATCAACATTTGAACTTTGTTGGTCTTGCGGGACTGTTAAAAATGACGAAAGCGAATAATTTTCAACGCATTAGAGAATTAAACTATTTACAAAAAGCAGTATTAGGTGGTGCTTTGTTAGAACGCATGCTGCCTAATTACAGTTTATTCTGTGAAGCCACAGGGTTTGGTGATGCTGCGGTTTTTCGTAGTGCTTTGAATGTTTGTTGGGAGAAGATTTTACTGCCAAAAAGTAAAATTAGCCTCGAAAAACAAATCGAAAAAATAGAGCCTAATGTGCCTGAACTAACTGATTTTGATATGTTTGGCACTTACCCTGCTATTGATACAGCAACAGCTTTACTAGGCATGTTACACGGTTTAATGGCAAAAGATGACCAAGAGTTTTTGAACATTAGTAAAATTTCACAGGCATCGGTGGCACGTTACATTGAATATCAACTTACCGTTGATGGTGAAGTAGCTGACAATAAAGCAGTTCGTGAACACCCATTAATGCAATATGAAATTGAAGTACTGGCTGAGTTAATTGATTTTGTAGAGCAAATGGGCCGAATTAGCTCTGAAAACGTAAAAGAACTCAAACAGCTTGCGGTATCAGACGGTCAAACCAACATTGGTATTGCAATTTAATATTCAGTAATGCGTATTTTCACTGTAAAATACGCGTTTATTTTTTCTTGGCGGAGTAATTGATGCGAATTTTAGGTATTGAATCATCATGTGATGAAACAGGTATTGCCATTTACGATGATGAACAAGGCTTATTAGCACATCAACTGTATAGCCAAGTAAAAGTGCATGCTGACTACGGCGGTGTTGTGCCTGAGCTTGCGTCACGTGACCACGTGCGTAAAACCTTACCTTTAATTGATGCCGCCTTTGCACAAGCGGGCTGTGGTCCAGAAGATTTAGATGGCATTGCTTATACTGCGGGCCCTGGATTGGTTGGCGCACTCCTTGTGGGTACTTCTATTGGTCGTTCTTTAGCCTATGGTTGGAATATACCAGCGGTAGCGGTTCATCATATGGAAGGTCATTTACTTGCGCCAATGCTTGAAGAAGACAAACCTGAATTTCCGTTTATCGCGTTATTAGTATCTGGCGGCCACACCATGATGGTTAAAGTATCTGGTATTGGTGAATACGAAGTATTAGGTGAGTCAGTTGATGACGCCGCAGGTGAGGCATTCGATAAAACGGCGAAATTACTTGGGCTTGATTACCCAGGAGGCCCGCGCTTGGCAAAACTTGCTGAGCAAGGTACACCTGAGCGCTTTGTATTCCCGCGTCCGATGACTGACAAACCCGGCTTAGATTTTAGTTTCAGTGGTTTAAAAACAGCTGCGTCACTCGCTATTCGTGATAGCGATGATGATGAACAAACTAAAGCGGATATTGCTCATGCATTCCAAACAGCGGTTATTGATACCCTAATTATCAAGTGTAAACGTGCATTAAAGCAAACCGGTATCAAGCGCTTAGTGATTGCTGGGGGCGTGAGTGCAAACGTGCAATTGCGTGCGCAACTTGAGCGAGTAATGCAAGGTATGAAAGGGCGTGTGTACTACCCGCGCACGGAGTTTTGTACAGATAACGGTGCGATGATCGCTTATGCAGGTATGCAGCGCTTAAAAGCAGGGCAGTTTGCTAGCCTTGATATGAAAACAAAGCCGCGCTGGCCAATAGACTCGTTAGAGGCTATTTAACATCAACCTTCTTCATGTTCAGGGGCTTTTTTCTTAGCCCCTACTTTTGGCTCTTCACCGGCGAGTAAGCGAGTGATATTTGCTCTATGACGGAAAATTATCAACACGGTTAAAAAGGTTACAGGCAACGTATACAAAGGTTTTATCCACCAAGTATAAAGAGGTGCTAACGAAACCGTGACTAACGCTGCAAGAGATGAGTAGCGCGTGATAGCAACAATTAAGATCCAAGTTGCAATTAACATCCCACCTAACGATAAACCAATGGGTAATAACGTGCCAAAAGCGGTCGCGACAGCCTTACCGCCTTTAAAACTGAAAAACAGCGGGTACATATGGCCTAAACAGGCTGCTACACCAATCAAGCCGAGCATAAGTGGCTCTATTTTTAAGAAGTAAGCACCCCAAACCGGAATGGTTCCTTTTAAAATATCAAAGACAAGTACAAGTACAGCAGGGACTTTTCCACCTAAGCGATAGACATTCGTTGCACCGGGGTTGTTCGATCCGTGACTGCGTGGGTCCGGTAGTTTAAACAGCCGAGAGACAAGGATTGCGGATGAGACCGATCCCAGTGAATAGGCTAAAACTAACATTAGGGCTGTTAACACGCGCTTCCTTATTTTTAAATCTGCACTTTTGGGCTATCATTGGCGGCAAAACCATCTGCCACTATTTTTGAGTAGAACATGTGAGCAATAATGCATCGCATCTACCCGTTATTGTAGGGGTAATTTTTATATATTAAAACAGTATGACAACTTATAGCGCGGATTATTCAAATCAATAAGCGTTTAGTATGAGAGGTGTTTTAATATTTATGTCACTTGGAGTATCAATGGACAAGGTATATATATCACAATTGCATGTAGACACCATTATCGGTGTGTATGATTTTGAAAAAGAAAGTAAACAAAGCCTGTATTTTGATATTGAAATGCTATGTGATATTTCTGCGGCAGCTGCAACTGATGATATTAACCTTGCACTTGATTATGCAAAAGTCAGCGAGCGGGTTATCGCTCATACAACAGCAAAACCAGTAGAGCTGCTTGAAACCTTAGTTGAACAATTAGCGGCCATTATCTTAACTGAGTTTGCAACTGAGCAAGTGACCATTCGCGTGAGTAAACCTGCAGCAGTGCCACAAGCCAAAACGGTGGGAGTCGAAATCACCCGTCGCAAGGCATATTAACATGGCGCAAATTTTTATTAGTTTAGGCTCTAACGTTAATAAAGAGCATTATATTCGCCAGGCGCTTGATGCTCTAAAAGTATATTTTCCTGATTTTATTCACTCATCAGTTTTTGAAAGTGAAGCGGTCGGTTTTGCAGGCAGTAACTTTTATAACTCAGTATTAGGGGCGCAAACCGATATGCCACTACCTGAACTGTGTAAGTTATTGAAAGAAATTGAGCTTGAAAATGGCCGTACCCGTGATGACAAAAAGTTTAGTCCACGAACGCTTGACCTAGATCTTTTATTTTATGATGACGTAATTTGTGATTCGCCTGCACAGTTACCTCGCGATGAAATTACCAAAAATGCATTTGTTCTTCAGCCTTTAGCTGAAATAGCCCCTGATTTTTTTCACCCTGTAGCAAAATGCACGCTAGCAGAGCTATGGGATAATTATAATAATCCGCAACAAAAACTATGGAAGGTGGAGTTTTCTTACCCATGAGTATTATTGAGATAATTGTTTTAGCCTTAATTCAAGGATTGACTGAGTTTTTACCTATTTCGAGCTCAGCACATTTAATTTTACCTTCGCAAGTTTTAGGTTGGCACGATCAAGGTTTAGCATTTGATGTGGCCGTTCATGTCGGTACTTTAGGTGCCGTGGTATTGTATTTCCGTAAAGAAGTGGTAGACATTCTAGGCGCGTGGTTTAAATCGTTTGGCTCTCAAGGTGCCACCGATGACAGCCGCTTAGGCTGGTGGATTATTGTCGCAACCATTCCTGCATTATTAATTGGTTATTTGTTTAAAGATTTCGTTGAAAGTTACTCGCGAAATGCGTGGGTTATTGCCACCTCTACCATCGTGTTTGGTTTGTTACTTTGGTATGCCGATGTAAAAGCAAAGCAAGTTAAGAATATTTACCAAATCAATTTTTTCAGTGCGCTATTGTTAGGCTTTTCACAAGTGCTGGCTATGGTATTCCCTGGGACATCGCGTTCAGGAATTACCATCACCGTAGGTTTAATGTTGGGCCTTAATAAGCAAAGTGCTGCGCGTTTTTCATTTTTAATGTCAATTCCGGTCATTGCAGCAGCGGGTTCCTATTATGTGTATCAGCTTGCAACAGCGGGCGAGGCGATTGATTGGCATGCGATTTTACTCGGCGCTGGCTTATCATTTGTATCAGCTTATGCGTGTATTTTCTTTTTCTTAAAAGTTATTGAGCGCATGGGTATGATGCCATTTGTTATCTACCGCTTGTTACTTGGTGTTGGTTTGTTTGCATTCTTAATGCTGTAAATAACCATTCAACTTAATTCGAAAAACACCTCAAATTTGAGGTGTTTTTTATGATGGCTATTTGGCAATACTCTATTGACCGCTAGTCATGGTAAGTAAAGCTTATATTTGGCATTATAACGCCTTAGTTTATCTCTCATTCATTTTGCTCAGGACAGTAGATGCATATTCATATTCTTGGAATTTGTGGCACCTTTATGGGTGGTATTGCCGCAATCGCTAAATCGTTAGGTCATACAGTGACAGGCTCTGATCAAAATGTGTACCCACCGATGAGCACGCAATTAGAAGAGCTAGGTATTACGCTCACCCAAGGTTATGACGTTGCTCAACTAGAGCCTGCGCCAGATATGGTAGTAATTGGTAACGCTATGAGCCGAGGCAACCCTTGTGTTGAATACGTGCTTGATAAAGGCTTACCTTATACTTCAGGTCCTGAATGGTTAAAGCATAATCTGTTGCAAAATTCGTGGGTGTTAGCTGTCGCTGGTACACACGGTAAAACAACAACAGCGAGCATGTTAGCCTGGTTATTAGAGTATGCAGGAATGAAGCCAGGCTTTTTAATTGGTGGGATAGTACAAAATTTTGGCGTGTCAGCACGGGTTGGTGAAACGCCATTTTTTGTTATCGAAGCCGATGAGTACGACACGGCATTTTTTGATAAACGCAGTAAATTTGTTCATTACTTACCACGTACCTTAATTCTTAATAACCTTGAATTTGATCACGCTGATATTTTTGAAGATTTAAACGCAATAAAGAAACAATTTCATCACTTGATGCGTACATTACCCTGTAGCGGTAAGGTTATTTGGCCAAGCCAAGATGAAGCCTTACAAGATGTGATTGAGCGTGGTCTTTGGAGCGAAAGCGAAACGCTGGCAGGTGATTGGGATTACCGTTTACTGAAAGCTGATGGTAGCGAATTTGAAGTGCTACTTGAGGGAGAAGTTCAAGGCGTTGTTAGTTGGCAAGCGATGGGCGAGCATAATGTGAAAAATGCTATCATGGCTATTGCAGCAGCGCGCCATGTCGGGATTGCCGTACCAGTCAGTATTGCGGGGTTGGCTGAGTTTATTTCTCCTAAGCGCCGTATGGAGCTTAAAGCCGATATTAACTCGATTAAGGTGTATGACGATTTTGCCCATCACCCAACGGCAATTAAAACAACTTTGGCAGGGCTTCGTGCAAAAGTGGGCGATGAGAAGATTATTGCCATTTTAGAGCCTCGTTCAAATACCATGAAAATGGGCGTGCATCAGCAAACCTTGATTGACTCACTTGAAGCTGCCGATGAGGTGTATTTATTTGAACCAGACAATTTAAGCTGGTCACTCAAAGAATACGCCGCTGCGGCAGGTATGCATTGTAGCTCTAGCACTGAAGAAATTATTAAACACGTGGTTGCAGGTAAAGCGCCTAAGCAGCATGTTTTAATTATGAGTAATGGTGGCTTTGAGGGAATTCATCAGCGCTTAATTACCGCTCTTGAACACAACTAACCGGTATATGGAGCGTCAAAATATGCAATTTAAAGATAAAATAACCTTAGCTTTTAGCGGTGCCTCTGGTGCGCCATACGGTTTACGGTTATTAGAAGTGTTACTTCAGCAGCAGTTTCAGGTGTATGTACTCATTTCAAGTGCAGCTCGAGTGGTTTTTGATACAGAATCGAATATCAAGCTATCGGGTAACGAAGATAAAGCGACAGAACAGTTAAGCACGCTTTTTAATGCTGCGCCTGAACAACTAAAGGTGTTTGGTAAAGACAACTGGTTTAGTCCTGTTGCGTCGGGCTCTGCTGCACCGAAAAAAATGGTGGTTTGTCCGTGTAGTGCAGGTTCAGTGTCTGCAATTGCGGTAGGTGCGTCAGATAACTTACTTGAACGCGCCGCCGACGTGGTTATTAAAGAACGGGGGCAGCTGATTTTAGTCCCGCGTGAAACGCCATTTAGCGAAATTCATCTTGAAAACATGCTGAAACTAGCAAGGCTAGGCGTAACCATTATGCCTGCGGCACCGGGTTTTTATCATCAGCCAGAGCAGATTTCTGACTTGGTTGATTTTATGGTGGCGCGAATTTTAGATCATTTAAACATTGAACATACTCTGACCAAGCGTTGGGGTTATGGAGAGGGCAAACAGTGAGCGAAAAAACGATCGCATTAAATATTGAAGGCCTAAAAAAGGTTTATAAAAATGGTGTTGAAGCCGTAAAGGGCATCGACTTACAAGTTCAACAGGGCGATTTCTTTGCTTTACTTGGTCCGAACGGTGCCGGTAAATCAACTACCATTGGTGTTATCTCATCGTTAGTGAACAAAAGCGCTGGCCGTGTCCAGGTGTTTGGGCATGACATTGATACAGATTTAGAAGCCGCTAAGTCTGAACTAGGTTTAGTGCCGCAAGAGTTTAATTTTAGTCAATTTGAAACACTGAACCAAATTTTGGTTAACCAAGCGGGCTATTATGGTGTACCAAGAAAGCTGGCGCATGAGCGTGCTGAAAAGTATCTAAAGCAACTGGGTTTATTTGAGAAAAAAGATAAGCAAGCGCGTACGCTGTCAGGTGGTATGAAGCGCCGTTTAATGATTGCTCGTGCACTGATGCATGAACCTAAATTACTTATTTTAGATGAGCCAACAGCCGGTGTTGATATTGAGCTACGCCGCTCGATGTGGGATTTTCTTCGCGAGATAAATAAGCAAGGTGTGACCATCATCTTGACTACTCACTACCTAGAAGAAGCTGAGCTGTTATGTAAAAACATCGCGATTATCGACAGTGGCGTGATTGTTGAAAACACCACTATCAAAGCGCTACTTGCCAAGCTCGATAAAGAGACCTTTGTACTTGATTTAAAGCAGCCAGTGCAGCCAATTAGCATTGAAGGTTACCAATACACACTGACTGATGATCACACTTTAGAAGTTGAAGTGGCGAAGTCTCAGGGCTTAAACCAGGTGTTTAGTGCGCTGACTGAACAAGGTAATACTGTGCTGAGTATGCGAAATAAAGCAAACCGTTTAGAAGAGCTGTTTGTAGGGTTATTAGAACAAGGGCGAGGCGAATAATGTTTAAATATGGAGTAGCGCTAAAAAGTATTTGGATCAAAGAGTGTATTCGCTTTTTACGTATTTGGGTGCAAACCTTAGTTCCGCCAGCAATCACGATGAGCCTTTATTTTGTTATTTTTGGTAATCTGATTGGTTCGCGTATCGGTGATATGGGTGGCTTTACTTACATGGAGTTTATTGTACCGGGTCTGATTATGATGTCGGTGATCACTAACTCTTACTCTAATGTTGCCTCGAGTTTTTATTCGACTAAATTTCAAAAAAGCATTGAAGAGCTCTTAGTTGCACCAGTGCCAAACTACATTATCGTACTTGGCTACATGGGCGGTGGTATGACACGAGGCATGCTAGTTGGTTTAATTGTTACCTGTGTATCATTGCTGTTTGTTGATATCCAAATTCATAATATTTTTGTGATCATGGCGACGGTTATTTTAACCTCAGCGGTATTTGCTTTAGGTGGCCTCATTAACGCAATTTATGCAAATAGCTTTGATGATATTAGTATTATTCCAACCTTCATTCTTACTCCACTAACTTATTTAGGCGGAGTGTTTTACTCAATCAGCTTGTTACCGGAGTTTTGGCAAGGTGTATCGCAAGTGAATCCAATCATCTATATGGTCAATGCATTTAGATTTGGCTTTTTAGGCGTGTCTGATGTCGATTTATCGGTAGCTTTTGGGGTACTTGGTTTATTTATTGTGGGTTTATTTACTTTAGCGTTAACGCTTATTAAACGTGGTGTGGGGCTTAGACACTAATGACGGATGCAAATTCGAGAAGTATTGTATCGAATCAGCCTGGCTTACATGAAAAGTTAGACGAAATAGTTTTAAAGCACTTAAGTGCGGATTTTAAAAAGCCGATTGCACAGCACACGCAAGCGGCTTTTGATGAGGTAAATGAAAAGGTTCAAGCGTTTGACGGGCCTATAATCCTTGATTCGTGTTGTGGTGTAGGTGAAAGTACGGCTAACTTAGCTAAGCGTCACCCTGATGCGTTGGTGATTGGTATAGATAAGTCATCTCATCGCTTAGAGAAGCATGAGATAGAGTATAAGCAAACCGATGCGGGCCAGTATATTTTAGTGCAAGCAGACTTAAACGACTTTTGGCGTTTAGCGGTAGCTGCTAATTGGCAACCGACGCATCATTATTTGCTATACCCAAATCCATGGCCGAAAGCAAAGCACTTGCAAAGGCGCTGGCATGGCGCTGCTATTTTTCCGTTTATCATTAAATTAGGCGGTCGTTTAGAGCTCAGAAGCAATTGGGATATTTACGTGAAGGAATTTGCCCGCTCGCTCGAGCTTGCAGGACATCCTTGTGATGTTCAATTATATGAGAGCGATATAGCAATCACGCCATTTGAACGTAAATACTGGGCTAGCGGTCAGCAAAGCCACCGTTTAGTGATCAACCTTTAATGAATGTAGGGAGCTGGCGATGAAAAGTGGCTCCCCTGCATTAAATTAATCCCCGCACGAGACAGCGCGTCAGCAATTTGTTCGTTATCCACTTGCTCAGCGATAACTTGCAGGTTTAGCTGATTAGCGTACTTTACTAAATTCTCAATAAACAAAAAGTTATCATTATTACTATGAATTTGACTCACAAGATTTTTATCGAGTTTTAAACCATCGATCTCTAATTTTAGAATATGCGGTAAGTTTGAAAAGCCTGAGCCAAACTCATTAATAAACACCTGCGCTCCCTTATTTTTTAAAAGGCTAATAAAGGTTTTTACCTCACTAAAATAAGCAATAGCATCGCTTTCATGAAATTGAAAAATAATGTTATGAGGCTGTGGGTAGCGTCTTAGTTGCTGTTCGAAAAACTCACTTAAGCTTGGATCAAGAATATCTTGCGCGGTGATGTTAATGCTCCAGCTTAGGTTGGTTTTTCTAAAATGCTCAACACAACGGGTAAACATAGTACGTCTTAACAGCCCATCCATACGTGAGCGTTTGAGCACCGTCATAAAGTAGTCAGGACTATGAATACGGCCTTGGGCACTGGCTAATCTCGCTAGACATTGGTAGTGCTCAATCTGCTCAGTGTTGGTATCATAAATAGCTTGAAAGTAAGGCACAATGCGATTGTTATCAAATGCTTCTTTCACCTCTTTGGCAAGCGTTACATTATTTCTAAAGCGCTCTTCGACTTGTTTAAAAACATTTTCATAGCGAACAACTCGCTGATTATTAAACTTTGCTTGCTGTAAGGCTATGTGGGCATTTTCGATAAGCATAAGCTTGTTGCCAGATGCAATGCCTGCATACAAGCTAACGTAAATGAACGGTTCTTTTAACACCGGGATCGCATTGTTGAAGGTGTTAATTATTTCTTCTAATTCTTTGTCAGAGCTGCGCGTTTGCAACAAAGCTATCTTATTCGTGGCAAGGCGATAGGCAAAGCAGTCATTCGGCAAACGTGCTTGGAAGTAGCCAAGTAAACTTGCCATAACTTTATCGCTGACTTCGGTACCGTAAAAGCTACTGATATCGTCTAATTCATTAATGACGATAACCGCGAGCTCCATGCGATATTTTGTTGTCTTTTTTAAGTAATACTCTAGCGCTACATGGTTGGCAAAGCCTGTGCGAGCATCTGTTGATAGTGAGCGTTTGAGTTGTAAAAAATAGAGGCCTGCAATTAATACTGCTATAAAGAAAAAGAAACAGGCTGTAATTGCTGCGCGAGTAACACTGTATTGTAGTTGCTGATTAAAATCGCTAAGTGTTATGTCTGCACCGGTGATGTAGGTCTGGCCGTTGTTATCGACAAAGGTTACGAAAATACTTTTAAAGTAGCCCCATTGATCTTGTGAAATTTCATAAACAGGTTCTGTTGAATTAAAGGCTTCTTTATTTAATTCTGTTGCTTCAGGGTAGATGTCAAAAAACTCGGTAACTTTGCCTGTATTTTGATCTTTTTGAGTATAGCTTGAAGCACTGAAGTAGACGGTATCATCACGCTTAACCATGGCATAGACATAGGCAAGTTGCATTTGTTTTGCATACTCAGAGAGTGCGCGACTTTTTTCTTTGTATACAGCAGGAGAGATAGCTAAACCAGCATTAACTCGATCATGGTAATCATCACCTAAGATATGTTTTACACTCACAGCAGCATTAAATAATTTGTTATCAACATGCGTGATTATTTCATTGCGAGTGGTTTCATAGGTATAGTAAATGTAACCAAATAAGCTAACAAAAAAAGCGGCAAAGCCATAAAGTAGCCAGCTGGTTTTTTGCATTCCTTTGGGCATAAGTGCTCCCTTAGCTGTTATTACTTGATTATACTGAAAAAAGACTTAATCGATAGTATAAAATTACCGCAAATGTCATTTTTAGATCACTTTTTTGTCATCGAAGACGTGGCTTTTTTGCTTTAGACGAGACATTTTCGTGATATTCCAGTAAAGTTAGCCAATTTCGTAGCAACAGTGCCGCAAAAGTGAAAACGGTGATGTTTCAACATCTAATTCATTTTTAGCTGCTTAGAATGGGTATTAGGATGGATCAAAAGCGTTGTGCCGTCGCCTCAAAAGAAAGCTTGATTCGTATATTTACGGTGCCAGAGGCACCTGACTCAACCTTGAGTAAAATCGAATCAGAAATTTCAAGCAATCTTGCTGGGTTCTTAAATGAGAACATAGCGGCGATTGAGAAGCCCTTGCACGAGATTGAAAAAGATTTTCAGTCGGCCACTATCCCTGAAGAGCCAACTTTCGTCTCTGACTATGCACAAGACATTATGGAGCAGTTAGTTGCGCATTCTGTTCATACTGCAGCACCAAGCTTCATTGGTCATATGACCTCGGCATTGCCGCACTTCGTTTTGCCATTATCAAAATTGATGGTGGGCTTGAACCAGAACCTAGTTAAAATTGAAACATCAAAAGCGTTTACACCCCTTGAAAGACAAGTGTTAGGCATGATGCACCATCTAGCCTATAGTGAAGACGATGCTTTTTACAGCAAGTGGATGCATAGCGCTAAAACCTCTCTTGGGGCGTTTTGTTCAGGTGGCACAGTAGCCAATATCACCGCATTATGGATTGCCCGCAATCGGCTATTAAAAGCCGATGGTGATTACAAGGGAATTGCAGCACAAGGTTTAATCGCCGGTATGTTGCACTACGGCTATAAAGGGTTGGCTGTGCTTGTTTCTGAGCGGGGTCATTACTCTTTGGGGAAAACGGTCGACTTATTAGGTATTGGTCGCGATAACATTATTGCCATCGAAACTGATAAGAATAATAAAGTTGACGTTAATGCCATGCGTAAGAAGGCTTATGAACTCGAAGCGTCAGGCATTAAAGTGATGGCATTAGTAGGGGTTGCTGGCACTACAGAAACCGGCAGTATAGACCCACTCAATGAAATGGCTGATTTAAGCGCTGAACTAGGCTGTCATTTTCATGTCGATGCTGCATGGGGGGGAGCCACTTTACTATCAACGAATTATCGCCACCTACTAAGCGGTATAGAGCGTGCTGATTCGATCACTATTGATGCGCATAAGCAAATGTATGTGCCTATGGGGGCGGGCTTAGTGTTATTTAAAGACCCTGCTGCTACAGATGCGATTGAACATCATGCCGAGTATATTCTTCGTAAAGGCTCGAAAGATTTAGGTAGTCATACACTTGAGGGAAGTCGTCCAGGTATGGCGATGTTAGTGCATGCTTGCTTACGTGTTATTGGCCGTAAAGGCTATGAAATGTTGATTGACCGCGGCATAGTAAAGGCGCGTACCTTTGCGCAGATGATTAAAGAGGATGAAGACTTTGAGCTTATTTCTGAGCCTGAGCTTTGTTTATTAACGTACCGCTATGTGCCTAAAGAAATTCAGGCCAAAATAAAAGACGCCGACGAAGAGACCAAGCTCGACATCTATGCGTCATTAAATCGCTTTACTGCAAGTATGCAAAAGCGTCAGCGTGAAGCCGGTCGTTCTTTTGTATCGCGTACTCGTTTGACACCTGCAAAATATGACCATCAACCAACAGTGGTATTTCGAGTTGTATTAGCAAATCCGCTCACTTCTAAAGCTATTCTTAAAGATATTTTGGCGGAGCAAAAAGAGCTGGCGAAAACCGATCCGGTATTTAAAAAGTACTTAAGTAAGTACATGGATTAAAAAAGGGAGCGTTATGCTCCCTTTTTTTACTATTCACTAAAGCAGCTTGCTTTAATCATCTTGCTAATTATCTCTTGTGACGGTTTTATTTTTTCCATCGCTAAAAACTCATCAGGCTGGTGGGCTTGATTAATTGAACCAGGCCCCATCACAATCGTTTCGCAACCTAGTTGTTGAATAAAGGGAGCTTCAGTGCAGTAGTTTACAGCAACAGCAGGTTGTCCTGAGATTTTTTCAGCTAGTTTTACAAGCGCAGTATCTGTGCTGCCACTAAATGCAGGGATAGGTTCATGCATGTCGATAACACTCACTGCATTTGGGTATTGGTTATTAATTTCTTCAGCAGCACTTAGCAAAATCGCCTGCAGTTCTTGCACGCTCAAACCGGGCAGTGGTCGCATATCGATGTGCATTTCACAGCAGCCACAAATACGGTTGGCGTTATCGCCACCATGAATATGACCAAGGTTCAGAGTAGGGTACGGAATTTCAAAGTGGTCAACTGAATATTTATTCTTTAATTCTTCTTTAATGATTAACAATTTTGTAATCATTTTATGCATCACTTCGATGGCGTTTAAACCACGTTCAGGATCAGAGCTATGGCCTGAGCGACCAATTACCCGAATGGCTGTACTCATATGTCCTTTATGAGTGAAAACAGGAGTCATATCGGTTGGTTCACCAATAATACAGCGCGCTGGTTTCAAGTTAGGGTGGCGGCAAATTTGTTGCGCACCCGCCATTGTGGTTTCTTCATCGGCGGTTGCTAAGATTAATAAAGGCTCAGTTTGCTTTGTTGCATCAAGCTCACTAATAGCTTGTAAAACAAAGGCAAAAAAGCCTTTCATATCAATACTGCCTAAGCCATATAATTTATTGTTATGCTCGCTGAGTTTGAAGGGATCATAATTCCAGCGGCTATCATCAAATGGCACTGTATCGGTATGACCTGCCAACATTAATCCACCGTCACCTTCTCCGCGTTTTGCCAATAAATTATAACGGCCTTTACCTTGCTCCAGTTCTGTTATTTCGCAAGTAAAACCGAGGCTTTCACACCAAGAGGCAAGCAAGGAGATCACCTCTTTATTGCTCATACATAGTGAATCTTCAATTGCACTGATTGAAGGCGCTGCAATCAATTGCTGGTACATAGATAAAAAAGACGGTAAAGACATAAAAAATCCAAAAATAATTATTCAATCTAATTGCATAACAATATAAAAGTATTTATGATGAATATCAATTCACTTTTTAAGCATAAATATTAGTGTAACTGTACTATGAACACAAAACGACGATAACCTGATTTCATTACTTTAGACAGTGTTTTTATTCGCTTTTCAGCGAGAAGTTTTAGGCGTATCGATAAATAGATTTAATAGGTAAAAGTAAGCAATGAATGTAGTGATTATTGGCGCAAGTGGTTATAGCGGCGCAGAGCTAGCAAGTTTAGTTGCTAAGCACCCTAAATTAACCCTACAAGCATGTTATGTCTCAGAGGGCAGTTTAGATAAAGGTAAATTATTAAGTGATTTATATCCTGAGCATTTAGGGCTGTTAGAGTATCCTTTACAAGCACTAACAACAGCTGCTTACAAAGATATTGAAAATAATGCTGATTATGTGTGCTTGTGTACTGATCACAAAGTAAGTGTTGACCTTGCGCCACAATTTTTAGCTATGGGTAAAAAAGTATTCGACCTTTCAGGTGGCTTCCGTTTAGCTGGGAATGAGGATTACCAAACTTATTACGGTTTCGCACATGAACACCCTGAGCTTTTAGCACAAGCTGCATATGGTTTAGCTGAATGGAATAGTGATGCGATCAGTAAAGCAAAGCTTGTTGCTGTAGCGGGTTGTTATCCGACAGCAGCGCTTAACGCATTAAAGCCCCTTAAACAAGCAAACTTAATGGCTGAGCAGCCTGTTATTGTTAATGCTGTGTCAGGTGTGACAGGCGCTGGTAGAAAAGCCAGTGTTAATACGCATTTTTGCGAAGTATCACTTGCCCCTTATGGTTTATTTAATCACAGACACACGCCGGAGATTGAGCAGCATCTTGGACATCCAGTGTTATTCACCCCGCATTTAGGTAATTTTCCACGCGGCATCCTAGAAACCATTTATGTGCAGCTAAAGCCAGATGTTACCCCTGAACAGGTTAAAGAGGCATATCAAGTTTTAGCCGATGAGCCATTGATCCGCTTATTAGGTAATAAGATCCCGAGTATAAAAGGTGTTGCAAAACAACCTTATGTAGATATTGCATGGCAACAAAAAGGTCAGCAATTAATTGTAATGTCTGCGATTGATAACCTATTAAAAGGTGCTGCAGGCCAAGCGTTACAATGTATTAATTTAGCGATGGGTGAACCTCATCATACAGGCCTTAGCGGAGCACTATGATGAAAACATGGGTTATTAAAATTGGTGGTGCAGTATTAAACACTGCCGATGCAGCAAAAGCATTGTTCGATGTTCTAGCATCGCAAGAACACGCTAATTTTGTGATTGTGCATGGCGGTGGAGCGCTTGTAGATGCATGGTTAAAAGAGGCGGGTTTTGTAACTGCAAAGCACCAAGGATTACGCATCAGTCCTAATGAACAAATGCCTTATATTGTCGGGGCACTTGCAGGTTGTGCTAACAAACAGCTTATGAGTCAAGCTATCGGTGCGGGCCATAAGCCTGTTGGTTTGAGCCTTTATGAGGCGGGCGTTGTAGTTTCAGAAAAACTCAAAGTATTAGGCCAAGTTGGTCAATGTAGTGGAAGCAGTCATAGCGTGTTACCGAGCTTATTAGAACAAGGTCGCTTACCTCTTGTTAGTTCAATAGGCTTTGGAGAGGACGGTCAGTGGTATAACGTAAATGCCGATGAAGCAGCCGCAGCCATAGCGAAAGAGCTCAATGCAGAGCTTATTTTTATGACTGATGTAGAAGCTGTACTTGACGCAAATAAGCAGCCATTACATCAATTAAATACGCAGCAAATCGATACACTTATCCTTGAAGGAGTTATTCAGGGCGGGATGGAGGTCAAAGTAAAGACCAGCCTTCTTGCTGCCCAACATTTACGACGTGGTGTGTATATCTCAAGCTGGCTAAAGCCAGAAAACTTAGTCGCTTTATTACAAGGCGAGCACGTAGGAACGAAAATTACACCATAGGTATTTCATGTTAAATCATTTTTTATCGGGTCTAGAGTTAGACCAAAAAGGCGCACTTAAACTTCTTAACTTAGCGCAAAAAATTAAAGCAAATCCTGCAGATTTTAGCCAAGCGCTTGCAGGTAAATCAGTGGTTACTTTATTTGAAAAACCTAGTTTACGTACCCGTTTATCATTTGATATTGGTATTAATAAGCTAGGTGGTCATGCGGTCTATCTTGATTCACAAAATGGTGCCATGGGCGCACGTGAATCAGTTAAAGACTTTGCACTTAATATCTCAACGTGGGCAGATGGTATTGTTGCTCGTGTATTCGAACACAAAACACTTACCACTTTGGGTGAGTTTTCAAGCGTACCTGTTGTTAATAGCTTGTGCGACTTATATCACCCATGCCAAGCTTTGGCTGATTTCTTGACTCTTCAAGAAGTACATGGCGATGTTAGTAAACTTAAGCTAGCTTACTTAGGTGAGGGGAATAATGTAACTCACTCACTGATGCTGTTAGCAGCCACTTTAGGCACTGATTTTGTAGCAGTTTGCCCTAAAGGTAGCTCACCTGATTCGCAAATTCTTAAGCAAGCTGAGCAAATTGCAGCGATGAATGGCGCCTCTGTAATGGTCAGTGACCGAATTGAAGCGGCAGTTGGTGCAAATGCAGTCTATGCTGATACGTGGGTTTCGATGGGTGATAAAACACCGCTTGAGCAAGTTAAAGCTAAGTATATGCCGTATCAGCTAAATCAGGCATTGCTTGAGAAGACTGGCGCACAAACTGTGCTGCACTGTCAGCCGGCTCATCGAGAGTTTGAAATTACCTCTGAGGTAATGGATGGCCCGGCATCAAAAATTATTCAACAAGCAGAGAACCGTATGCATGCGCAGAACGCTCTTCTTGTGACATTACTAAATCCAAATTTTGTTTAAGGAACACCAATGAGTTCAATTAAAAAAGTCGTATTAGCCTATTCTGGTGGTCTAGATACATCGGCAATCGTGCCTTGGTTAAAAGAAAACTATGGCTGTGAAGTAATTGCCTTTGTTGCTGATGTAGGTCAAGGCGCTGAAGAACTAGAAGGCGTTGAAGCAAAAGCGATTGCTTCAGGTGCGTCTGAGTGTCATATAGTTGATTTAAAAGATGAAATGGTAAGTGATTATATTTATCCAACATTAAAAACTGGCGCTATTTACGAAGGTACGTACTTACTAGGTACGTCTATGGCTCGTCCGATTATTGCTAAAGCACAAGTTGAAATTGCTCGTAAAGTAGGAGCCGATGCGCTTTCGCATGGTTGTACGGGTAAAGGTAACGACCAAGTGCGTTTTGAATCATGTTTCGCAGCCCTTGCACCAGACCTAAAGGTGATTGCACCTTGGCGTGAGTGGGACTTATCAAGCCGTGAATCATTACTTGATTACCTTGCAGAGCGTAATATTCCGTGTTCAGCTTCTGCGACAAAAATTTATAGCCGTGATGCAAACGCATGGCATATTTCACACGAAGGTGGTGAGCTTGAAGATCCATGGTGCCAACCAAGTGATCAAGTATGGACTTGGACTAACTCTCCTGAACAAGCTCCTAATGAAGCTGAATATGTGACATTAAATGTTGTTGAAGGCGAAGTGGTTGCTGTGAATGGTGAATCACTAAAACCGTATGACTGCTTAGTTAAATTAAATAACATTGCTGCGCCACATGGTGTTGGTCGTGTTGATATCGTAGAAAACCGTTTAGTAGGCATGAAGTCGCGTGGTTGTTATGAAACGCCAGGAGGCACTGTGATCATGGCTGCATTACAAGCTGTTGACGAACTAGTGCTAGATAAATCAAGCCGTAAATGGAAAGAAGTACTTGGCGGTGAGTTTTCACATTTAGTGTATGACGGTCGTTGGTTTACACCGTTAAAAGACTCAATTTTAGCGGGTGCGGAGTCTCTGACTAAATTGGCAACAGGTGAAGTAGTACTGAAGCTTTATAAAGGCCAAGTAACTGCGGTACAGAAGAAATCTCCAAACAGCCTTTACAGCGAAGATTTTGCAACCTTTGGTGAAGATGATGTTTATGATCAATCACATGCAGAAGGCTTCATTCGTTTATTCTCGCTTTCTAGCAGAATCTCAGCACTAACGAAAAAGTAATTTTATTATCGCCCCGCTTTGCGGGGCGATAGCCCAATTTGGAGACAGTTCAATGGCATTATGGGGCGGACGTTTTTCTTCGGGTCCAGATGAAGCGTTTAAACAATTTAATGACTCACTTCCTTTCGATTATCAGCTTGCAGAGCAAGATATTATTGGCTCAGTTGCATGGGCAGGTGCTTTAAAGCAAGTTGATGTTTTAAATCAGCAAGAGTATGACGATCTTGTTGCAGCACTGAATACTTTGTTAAAAGAAGTTAAAGCTAATCCACAAGCTGTAGCAGTTGCAGGTCATGAAGATATTCATTCATATGTTGAGTCAGCACTGATTGACAAAGTAGGTGATTTAGCAAAGAAACTGCACACCGGTCGTAGTCGTAACGACCAAGTTGCTACAGACTTCCGCTTATGGTGTCGTGACACCGCAGAGCACATCTTAACAGCAATTAGTGACTTAAAAGCGGAGTTTGTTGCCTTAGCTGAGCGTGAACTCGGTACTATTTTACCGGGCTACACACACTTACAGCGTGCTCAACCTGTGTTATTTAGCCATTGGTGTATGGCTTATGTTGAAATGCTTGAGCGTGATGAAAGCCGGTTAAATGATGCCAAAAACCGTATGAATTATTGCCCATTAGGTAGTGGTGCATTAGCAGGCACTGCGTACCCAATTGACAGGCAGATTCTTGCCGAGGGGCTAGGTTTTACCGGGGCAACACGCAATAGTCTTGACGCTGTATCTGACCGTGACTTTGTGGTTGAGCTATTAAGCTGTGCATCAATTTCGATGATCCACTTATCGCGTATGGCTGAAGATCTGATTTTTTATAATTCAGGTGAAGCAGGCTTTATAGAGCTTTCAGATGGCGTAACCTCAGGCTCATCATTAATGCCACAGAAAAAGAACCCTGATGCATTAGAATTGATCCGTGGTAAAACAGGCCGTGTTTTTGGTGCGTTTAGCGCCATGATGATGACATTAAAAGCGTTGCCACTAGCCTACAACAAAGACATGCAAGAAGATAAAGAAGGCTTGTTTGATGCAATGCCAACTTGGCTTGCTTGTATTCATATGGCGCAAGCATGTATTAAAGGTATCAAAGTAAAAGCTGATAAAACGCTTGCAGCAGCTAAAGGTGGACACTCAAATGCGACCGAGCTTGCAGACTATTTAGTTGCTAAGGGAATTCCATTTAGAGAGGGTCACCACATTGTAGGAACCTTAGTGCAAATGGCTATTGCCCAAGGGAATAACTTAGAAGATTTAAGTTTAGAAGAATTTAAGTCTGTGCATAGTATTTTTGAGTCAGATGTTTATCCTGTACTAGAGATAGATGCTTGTATTAAAGCCCGTCGAGCTCTTGGTGGCACTTCATTAGAGCAAGTGTCGAGTGCAATTAAGCAGGCAAAAAAAAACAGCAAATAACGGTTCGTGATGCAAACTTAGGTGATGTTGAATCGATAGCAAAGCTTATCCAATATTGGGCTGCGGTAGGTGAAAACCTTCCGCGAGCTAAAAGTGATATGGTTCATTCAATCAACGAGTTTGCTGTTACACAATGTAATAACAAAATTACTGGCTGCGCATCACTATATATCTATGATACCGGTCTTGCCGAGATCCGCTCGTTAGGCGTTGATCCACAAGCAAAGGTGTCGGGACAAGGTAAGCTACTTGTTGAGCACTTACTTGTAAAAGCCAAAAAATTGGCGCTTAGCAGGATCATTGTACTTACGCGTGTGCCAGAATTTTTTGCAAAGCAAGGGTTTAGCCACTGTAGCAAAGACAGCTTGCCCGAGAAAGTTATAAAAGACTGTGAGCTTTGCTTACGAAAAGATAATTGCGATGAAGTTGCAATGGAATTCATTTTAAAGCCAAGTACTAAAGCGGTGATCCCGTGTAAAAGCGTGGCTTAAATTCCCTGGATAGAAAAAACGCACGGTTACCCCTGTGCGTTTTTTTATGTCTAATAATAAGCTGAAGATCAAAAAGATCATATGTTAACGAAAAGTTGGATCGCTAATTGCTTTTAGATTAGTGTGGTGGCAACATCACATTAATGCACAAAAAAGCGTCAAAAAAATGAGAACGTTAAGAAAGCTTACATTCAGCATGTAAAGTCAAGGTGCACAACAGTTAACTTAAAGGAATTATCTTATGCAAATTTCAAATAATAGCCAATTGCAAATGCAGGCATACAGCCAAATGCAACAAACTAAGCCAGCTTTGGAACAAACTACTAGTAATAAAACCCTGCAATCTGATACAGTAACTTTATCAAATGAAGCGCTTTCTTTATCTGGTGGGGCTGAGATCCAACGCGGTGGCGGTGGTCTAGTTTTTCCAGATAAAAAAGAGACATAATTATTGGAAATAAAAAGTTAGATGTATTTTGATTTAAGCTCGCTTGGTTTACATTTCGATACGATTATAGTTTTAGGGATGCTACTCGCATTTTTACTTAATTTGTTTTTTTATGTAAGTGAGCTTAATAAAGACAAGTCTTTATTAATAACATCTTTTTTCATGGCTGTTTCTTATTTCAGCAGCAACCACTTTATTAATCTTGAAAGCTCTAATACTAACTTATACATCGAATGGTTTATATACGATGTTATTACACTCGCCTTCATTCTCATATCTCATTATTTCTTATCTAAAACTTCAATAGCAGCAAAATATATTTATGCAGGGTTAGTAGTTAATAGCGTTCTTTATGCTCTTATTCATATTGATTTAATAGTTCTGTGGAATAGAGAAGTCTGGTGGTTTTGGACTTTTTACTCTATTGGAGTTAACGTTGTTGATTTTTTAATGATTGTAGCTTTAATCACTAACAAAGATTTTCTGTTTATAAGTAAAATAAAACGTAATTTGTTTGGCAATCGTAAAAAACATAAACTTAACTACAGATAATAAAAATTTTATCCGTATATAGCATTTAGCTTAGTTTCTTCCCTGATACAAAAATTTCTTGTAGTGGCATTTCTCTTTCTATGAATTTCAATAGTTTATTGGTAAGCATTCAGCAATCATTCGGTACTTATCTAGCCACATTTATCATGTGGAGTTTTTTGATGGCTTTCTTATTCAATTTGGTTAAGAGATCATCACTTGTTCATACAGATAAAACATTGATGTGGATTTCTTTGGCGATTTTTCTGTCTTATTTAATGACAGATCCTTTAGTGTCTATGGCTTTCGAGATAAAGTTTCTAGAAAGTGCTTCAGGCTTTATTCTCTGGTGTTTTCTAGATTTAGCATGTTTATTCATCATTATGTTCGTGACTCGAGGTAGTTCTATTGAAGATTATCCCGCTAAGTTGTATGTCATTGTTGGGCTGCTCATAAATAGCACTTTGTTCTTTTTTTTATACATTGATGTTGATGTGAATGGTAATGATGAAAGGTGGTTTTTATGGGATTTATACACGGTCACTGTTAACTTGGTGGACATAACAATGTTAGTAGCATTACTAACTAACAAGGATTTTTTTAAGTTCGTGGCATTGTTCAAGCTTGTTAGACGTAGATTATTTAAAGTTAATATCGAATGCTTAAATTAATCCAAGAAAACTTTGGGGTCTATCTCGCCGCATTTATTATGTGGGGGTTTCTGATGTCTTTTTTATATAACATGGTGAAGAAGTCGTCTACGCCTAATGGTGACAAAACACTTATGTGGATGTCGCTGGCACTGTTTATCTCTTATATGATGAGTGATCCATTACTAAATATAGCGCTAGGCTATAATATTCTAGACTCGAGCTTTGCTTATATGATCTGGGCTGTTTCGGATCTACTAATACTTTTAATTATTAGCTTAATTGCTCGTGGCAGAAAGGTAACTTTGGTGCCAGCAAAGCTCTATATTTTTACTGGGCTTTTGATCAACACATCGCTTTTTTTAGGTATGTATTATGACATCAATTATGCCTATACGGGTGATTGGTGGTTCTGGAGCTTTTATACGGTTACAGTCAATGTCATGGACATCATGATGCTCATTGCACTTTTCTCTAATAAAGACTTTTTGGGGCTGGTGCGGCTATATAAGGGTTTAACAGGTCAAGCTAGGCTAGCTTGACCTCAATTAGTTAAAAGCGGTATTCCCAGCTGGTTCTGAGGGCCGTGTTGGTTTCGTTGTTATCGTTTAATTCATCTCTTGAAATTAATCCAGTTACTTTCCAAAGACCGCTGAGTAATGCTTGTTGATAGCCTACTTCTAACTGCAATTGGCTACTCTTAATGATATTTTCACTATCAATCCAGCGTAGTTTAGCATGTCCGCCATAGCCGTTGAGGGTGTGATAATAAGCCCCAAGCACTGCTGATTTACTTTGCTCTGGTGTTGAGCTGCCAATTAAACGCGAGCGCTGGGTATAGCTGCCTGAGCCATACACACAGTCTCTGGCAATATTACATTTTTGCTGAGTATTCGAGTATTCGAGATACGTTTTTAGCAAGCTATCAGTTGTACCAAAGTAGCTTTCAAAGCCAACGGTGTAAAACGGCTCACTTGGCGCCAAACCGCTTTCGTTGCGGCCCATTAATTCACCATATACGGCAATAGGAACCGACATTAAAGTGGTTGAGTATTTAATATCAATCCCTGTTAAACGATGCGTTTGCTCGTTATTCTCAAGATTAATAGGAGCTAATTCTGGAGTTGTTAAATAGTCAGAGCCAGCTGTACTAACTGCCACTTCTAAACCATTTAAAGGGGTACTAGCAAACCTCAACGCCCAATAATCACCTTTGTCGCTTGTATTCAAATATGGCTTTTGTTTGGCATAAATACCAGTCAGTTGCCAATTACCAATAAATGATAACCAACTTGGGCCTACATATTGAGTATTCGCTCTTGTGAAACGCAAACCTTTCATGGGAGCTGCATTATTTGAAAGTAGTAACGCGTTATCGTTACTTGGTCCCCACCAATGACTGACTTGCTCGGCACTGAGTGACCAATTACCAACCAACACCGCTAAATAGCTATCTTGGTAGTTTACATGCTGTTCGTCGAGTGCATCATCTGCGTAATTAACACTCACTTTTGCACTTACACGTTTACCCGTTATTGAACCGTAGCTATTAACACCGCTTTGCTGTTGATGGCGTTTACCAAACCCTTGTTGAGTATCAGTGCTGCCATTGTAGTTTAGTCGAACCCCTGAATCTGTTTTTTGCTTAGCAATATTTAACGCGTGTTTCACATGTTGATAAGCAAATTGAGACTGTTCATCAAGTTGATTGCTATCTACAAGGCTAAGATCGCGAGCAATACCTTGCCACATCAAAGGGTAGCTATTTATAGGCTGTTTAATCACACCTTGGTTAAATAACATCTCGATTGAGGCGCGTAATAATGGATCGTCACTTTCAACCCAAGGGCCTGCTATAGTCGGTGTCGAGACCATAAAAAAGGCCCCTAGGGTAAGTATTTTTTTTAGCTTCATCCGCGAATTTTTTCCTGTAAAGCTTTAGCAACAATAGGATCAACAAACTCGCTAACATCACCATTGTGTCTTGCTACTTCTTTTACTAAGGTTGATGAGATAAACGAATTTTTTTCGGCGGGTGTTAAAAATACACTTTCTAAATCAGGGTTAAGTCGACGGTTCATATTGGCTAATTGAAACTCGTAATCAAAGTCAGAAACAGCTCGAATACCGCGAATGAGCACTTCAGCTTTATGGTCGCGAGCTAAATCTGCTAATAGTCCAGAAAAACCAATTACACTCACATTATCTAGGTGTGCCAAGATGTTATTAGCAAGTTCAACGCGCTCATCAAGCGTAAAACACGGCTGTTTACTTGGGTTGTGCGCAATAGCAACGATGACATGATCGAACATTTTCGCTGCTCGGTGAATTAAGTCAGTATGGCCATTTGTAAGTGGGTCAAATGTACCCGGGTATATTGCAGTAACGTTCATAACTATCAGCGATTTAGAAATTTGCCTGCTATATTAACAGTGTTTTAGCCTGTCTGCAGCTTAGAAAATACGCGTATCTTATTAGATTGTAAAACCCATCTAAGGTACTGCACCGATTGAGGTTATTATTTTTCAAGGTAGTATTTAATTGTCACGCATTTGTTTATACTGCTTGGCTTAGCAGGGCAATAGAATGCAATAACCACAACAACAGAGTAAACAGCATATGAGTACAAAGGATAAAATCATACACACCAGCATCGAGTTATTTAATCGCCACGGTGAGCGTGCTATTACAACCAACCATATTGCTGCACATATGGGCATTAGCCCTGGTAACTTGTATTACCATTTTAAAAATAAAGAAGACATTATCCGTCATATCTTTGCTTTATATAGTGAACATTTACATACGCATTTTAAACCCTTGTCTCCTGATGATGATGCACTTGAAAACCTAGCAGGTTACCTTGATTCGCTGTTTGAACTGATGTGGCGTTATCAATTTTTTTATGACAACTTGGGTGATATTTTATCTCGCGATGAAGTATTAAAAAAAGATTACATTGATTTTCAAGCGGCGTTGCTAGAGCAAGTGAAAGAAGTTTTATTAGCACTTCGTGCTGGCGGTATCATCTGTATTGAAGATGATGATGTCACAGAGCTTGCACACATGTTAAAAATGACGGTTAGCTTTTGGACCCCGTATATAAAGGCGCGTCGCTTAAGTGGTGAGTTAGCAAGGGAAGATATCTACAATGGTATTTTAAAAGTGCTATTGCTGTTAAAAGCGCATTGCACAGAGCAGCATTTACCACAGGTAAATCAGCTAAGGGCAAAATATCTAGCACTCAGCGAAGCCTCAGGTCCTGAACAATAACCCCAGCCAAGCAGTTTATTTCCTAGACGCTATAATTTTTGTTATAATCGCGCGCCCTTGAGGTTGGTATGCCTCGGGGCGTGTGAATCCCACAGTCTAAGAGTGAACTATGCTTAAATTTATCGTCAAATTACACCCTGAAATCGCTATCAAGAGTAAATCTGTTCGTAAGCGTTTTACCAAGTTATTAGAAAATAACATTAAGATCGTCTTACGTCGTGTTGACGAAAAAGTACAAGTTAGAAACAACTGGGATAATATTTCGGTTGTGAGCCTTTTAGATTCTGAGCAAGTTCGCCTAGATATCATCGATGGCTTAAAACGCATTCCGGGTATTGTGCAATTTATCGAAGTTACAGAAACAGACTTTGATTCGTTAGACGATATTTATCAAAAAGCCCTTGAGCTAATTGGCCACACTATCGAAGGTAAAACATTCTGTGTGCGTTGTAAGCGTTCGGGTAAACACGATTTTACTTCTAGCGATGTAGAGCGTTATGTTGGTGGCGGCTTAAACCAGCATGTTGCAGGTGCAAGCGTAAAACTATCCCATCCTGAAGTAACCATTCGTTTAGAAGTGCGAGATGATAAAGCGTATATCGTTACTGAAACTCACTTAGGTATGGCAGGCTTCCCGTTACCAACACAAGAAGATGTACTGTCGCTTATGTCGGGTGGCTTTGACTCAGGTGTAGCAAGCTACCAGATGATCCGCAAAGGCGCGCGAACTCACTTCTTATTCTTTAACCTAGGTGGGGCAGCTCACGAAATCGGTGTTAAACAAGCCAGTTATTATATCTGGAAACAGTTTAGCTCTACCCATAAGGTAAAGTTTGTCACTGTAGATTTTGAACCTGTTGTAGCTGAAATCTTAGAAAATGTAGAAAACAGTCAAATGGGTGTGGTGCTTAAGCGTATGATGATGCGTGCAGGTAGCCAAGTTGCAGAAAAGTTAGGTGTGCAAGCATTAGTAACAGGTGAAAGTATTGGCCAAGTATCAAGCCAAACACTGGCTAATCTAAGCGTGATTGACCGTGTAACTGAAACTTTAATCATTCGCCCGTTAATCCAACACGACAAGCAAGATATTATTAATATTGCTCGTAAAATTGGTACCGCAGAAATGGCAGAAAGCATGCCTGAATACTGTGGTGTGATTTCTAAAAAGCCAACGGTTAAAGCCAAAATTAAAACGATTCTTGCCGAAGAAGCTAAATTTGATTTTGACGTGTTAAATACGGTTGTTGAAAATGCCCGTGTGATGGATATCCGTGATATCGACACCGAAGCTAAGCAAGAAGTAAATGAAGCCGAGTCTGTATCTGATTTACCAAAGGGAGCGGTTGTTGTTGATATTCGCTCACCTGAAGAAGAAGACGCAAATCCACTTGAGCTTGAAGGTATTGAAGTTGTGCATTTACCTTTCTTCCGCTTAGCGACTAAATTTGGTGACTTACCAAAAGATAAAGAATATTACTTATACTGTGCTAAAGGTGTGATGAGTCAGCTTCAAGCGCTGATCTTACACGAAGAAGGCTTCAGCAACGTCAAAGTGTATCGTCCGTAAGGGATGGTGATAAAAGCGCGACAGGTTCGCGCTTTTTTAATGCCTGAAATAATTGTCAGAAGCTAGTAACTTTACTCTTTCCTCTAGTAGCTAGCTTTTTATTTTTATCATACTCAGCATGGCTTGGTTATACGGTGTTTTTACACCTAGCTTAGCGCCTTGTTCACACACATAACCACAAATTGCATCTATTTCTGATTGTCGGTTATGGCTGATATCTTGCTGCATAGAAGAAAAGTTTTCTGCAGTTGCAGTCATCACCGAGTAGGCTTGATCAAGTGCCTCGCAAAGCTTTACATCAACACCTTGTTTATTGGCTACCAGACACGCTTCACTCAGTAAATTAATGATGCGAGTGCTAAATTGCGGTGCACGGAGTTGGCCATTTTTAACGTTATGGATTGCTGTTAACGGGTTAATGGCAATATTGACTAACAGTTTTTGCCAGCGCAATGAGTGAATATCATCACTCACTGAAAAGTGTGGCAGGCTGCTAAATAGATGTTCAAGTTCATTGAGTTTTTCAGTTGCTGCTGCATTACATGCGCCAAGCACACTTTCGCCATTTCCTGTGTGGTTTACACTATAGGGCGTTGCTTTAAAGCCAGCTAAACGAGTTGTTAGAAACGATAACCCTTGAGTGTCTAACAGTTGGGCATTAAGTTCATCGACATTACCCATACCATTGTGAGAAATAACAAGTTGGCAGTTTTTAGTAAAGTAAGGTTTTATTTGCTTAAAAGCTGCTTGCACCTGAAATGCTTTAACAGTAATTAATACCAAGTCAAAGGGCGGCGATTGATTTAATTCTGCATAATTAATAAGGTGCGCTTTAATAGGGTGTGATTTGCCATTACTTGCTTGATAAAAACGCGTGGTCAGGGTTGGCTTACGAGTCAGTAATGTGATGTCATGTTGTGCAGATAAAAAATGGCTAAATAGCAGGCCTATTGCGCCATCACCCACTACTAATAAATTAGCCATTACGTTGCTTACTACCTAAATGAAAGCCAAGCTTTATAGCAAAATAGCTTACAGCACCAATAAAGTCAGCGATAAAGTCACCAACTGAGGCTTGGCGATAAGGCAGCATATCTTGCATAAATTCAATGGCGGCTCCGTAGCCTGCTAACAGTAAAATTTGTACCATTAGAGGTAACTTAAATGCCTTGTCCATCACCAAAGCGAGTATGAAGAAAATACCAAAGTGCGCTACTTTATCGACGTGAGGAAACAGGTTGCCAACCCCTTTAATTTCTTTGGCAAATAAAATCGTAAAGCCAATAATGCTGGCTAAAAAGATAACTTGGTAAACACGCCTTGTCACAATAACCCCTAAAAATGCCGAAATTGAATGGCCAGTATATCAAACAATTTTTGCATCGCACCTGAACAAATCGGATAAAAATAGAAAGAATCGACAAATAAGCGTTATAATTGCCAACCATAAACGAATTTAAAAAAGACTATGTTAGGAGAACCCCATGCCTTCATTTGATATTGTTTCTGAAGTAGAAATGAACGAAGCGCAGAATGCAGTAGATAATGCAAAGCGTGAACTAGAGACGCGTTTTGATTTTCGTGGTGTTGATGCATCAATCGAACTAAGTGACAAAGTAATTAAGTTAAAAGCTGAAGCACCACAGCAAGTGATGCAACTTTTTGACATTCTTGCAGCAAAAATTTCAAAGCGTGGTTTGGATGTATCTAGCCTTGAATTAAGAGACGAGTCACGTAGCGGCAAATACGTAATGCGTGACGTTGCACTTAAGCAAGGTATCGAAAAAGACGTAGCGAAGAAAATCGTTAAGTTAATTAAAGACTCAAAAATCAAAGTACAAGCCGCGATTCAAGGTGAAGAATTACGTGTAACTGGTAAAAAGCGTGATGATTTACAAGAAGCAATGCAAGTTGTTCGTACTGCTGATTTAGGTCAACCATTCCAGTTCAAAAACTTCCGCGATTAAAACTTATAGCTTTAAGCTGTAAGCCAGTAAGTTTCTGAGCTTTACAAGGAGCGTATCATGAGACGAATATTAGGTTACAGAGAAAAAGATATCTTCTAGCTATTTTCAGCTAGAGGATATTTATGTCAGTAAAAAACAAAACAATTGACCGTAATAAATACGGTAAAATAAACAGAAAATACACAGGTCCACACAGTACTTATTTTTATCAACAAACACCAAGTTGGTGGGTAAAAATGACGATGACTAAGCCAAGAAGATGCTTAAATAAAGCACTTTGCAAGCGTGTGATGAATGGTGCTGACCCAGAAGGAATTGTTTTTCCGTTAGGAAACTCAAAACCCCATGAGTATTTCTGGTAATTATTTGTTTGATAAAAGCCAATCACCATGTGATTGGCTTTTTTACTTTCGGCTTACGGCTTACGGCTTACAGCTTAAAACTTGTCTTTAGCGGTATAGCCGTCCATTGACATTCTTCTCCAAAATCATCACAATAGCAGCCTATTTTCAAGGTGCTTGCTGTATCTACAAAGATACGTGTTATTTCAAAGGGTGAAATAGTTGCAAGATAATCGGGAAGTTGGTGCGTTTTCAGGGAGAAAACAATGCCAACACTGCCCCCGCAACGGTAATGTGTATGCCATACATACGCAGAGTCCGGAGACCGGCCTTGAAGTAACTTACTATTTGCGTGTGCGGTGGGCACAGGCTAGGGGATATCATGCTAAATAAATCTGCGTTAGGCGTAGCGATTGCTGCTGCGTTGTCTTTTTCTGTATCTGCTGACGAGCAATCAATCGAGCACATCACAGTTACTGCCAATAAATTCGAACAATCAATTAATGATGTATTAGCTAGTGTTACAGTTATTGACCGTGCTGATATTGAGGCAAGTTATGTTCGTGACTTACCAAGCTTACTGGCAACTCAAGCTGGCTTTCAAATTAATGCCAATGGTGGTTTTGGGCAAAGCTCAGGTGTTTCATTACGTGGCGCAAGCTCTCGCCATACGCTTATTTTAATTGATGGTGTACGTACAGGATCAGCAACACTTGGCTATAAAAGTATTAGCAATATTCCTTTAAACAGTATTGAACGTGTTGAAGTAGTAAAAGGCTCACGTGCTGCTGTATATGGTTCTGATGCGCTAGCGGGTGTGATCAATATCATTACGCGTAAAGCACAAAATACGTCTTTAGATGTCACTTTTGGCTCAGATGCTTATCAAGAGTATCAAGTGGCGACAGGCGGTCAGTTTGCGGGTGTTGATGTTGCTGTTAATGCTGGCTATGAAAAAACAGATGGCTTTGATGTGCTGCAAGGTTTAGCGCCAGATGAAGACGGCTACGAGAACAAAAACCTTGGCTTTAATCTAGGTTATCAAAATGAGCAACTAGGTGAGTTTTTAGCGCAAGCACAATACTCAGAAGGCGAAGCACAATACGATAGTGCCTATAGCCCAGCAGACAGCACGGTAGAAAAAGGTGAGTTCGAAAATTACCAAGCATCATTAGGCTGGAAAAAAGCTTTCGACAAACACAGCCATGCCATCGATATTGCCATATCAACTGATAGTTCAGATGATTCACGCATTGATTACACTGGCGCGACAGTAGTCGATAAGTTTGAAACTGAGCGTGAGCAAATTGATTACAATGGTCAATACTTTTTCAATCAAGCATTAACACTAAGCGGCGGTTTAAATTGGTATAAAGATGAAGTAAACACTAACTCAGGTACTTACTTAAAAGACAGCCGTGAAGTATTCGCTGCGTTCATTGGCGCTTATTATGATGATGAACAAGTACTTGCAAACCTAACTGTTCGCCAAGATGATGACCAGCAGTTTGGTGATGAAACAACTTACACAGCCGCTGTTGGCTATCACTTAAATGACATCGCTACATTCCGTGTAAGTCAAAGTACTGGTTTTAAATCTCCAACTTTTAATGACCTATATTATCCAGGCTCGGGTAATCCAGAGTTAAATCCTGAAACATCAGACAATCAAGAGCTAGGCCTATCACTCAATGTGAATGATATTAGCCTTGATATTGCGATTTTCCGCAGCGAAATCGACAACAAAATCGCCTGGGCACCAAATGCAGCAGGGCAGTGGATCCCAACTAATATAAACGAAGCTCGCCATGAAGGTGTTGAGTTTAGCTTTAAAAACCAAGTGTTTGGCTTTGATCACAGCTTTAACTTCACTTACCTCTCTGCTGAAGATACCGAAACCGGTCAGTCACTAACCTATGTGTCAAACCACAGTGTGAATTGGTCATTACATAAAGCATGGGGTGATTTTGATGCCGGTATTGATATGCAATACCGTGGTGACCGTGATGGCAAGCTAACTCACTTACCTTCGTATACGTTATGGAATTTAGTCGGTCACTACCAAGCGACTGACAACTTAACTGTGTCTTTACGAGTAGAAAACCTATTCGATAAAGAGTATAACGCCGTTGATGCCTATGGCACTGACTTAGATGGTGACTTTATCAACGACGAGTTTTATTACTACAACACGGCCGAGCGCCGCTTGTTTGTAGGTGCCCGTTATCAGTTCTAATAATAAGGAAAATTATTAGTTCTGCGTCTAAAAGCTCGCTACCTACTTAGCGAGCTTTTTTCATTTTAGTTTATCAGCGAAGTATTGACCGAATTTCTCAAGTTTAGGCGCGATAAGGATACTGCAATAACCTTGATTCGGGTTTTCATTGTAATAGTCTTGGTGATATTGCTCTGCTGGGTAAAAGTTCGATATTGGGCTAAGTTCAGTGACAATTGGCTCACGAATTTGCTTCTGTAAAGCTGCTATCATCGTTTGCGCTTCAGCTTTTTGCTGCTCAGTATGATAATAAATAACACTACGATACTGTGTGCCTACATCGTTGCCTTGTCGATTTAATTGTGTGGCATCGTGTAAAGTAAAGAACATTTCAAGAAGGGTATTATAGCTCACAATACTGCTGTCAAAATCGAGCTGAACAACCTCAGCATGACCCGTTAAGCCAGTACATATTTGCTGATAACTTGGGTTTTCAATTTCACCGCCTGCATAGCCAGAGCTGACATTAAGCACGCCTTTCACTCGTCTAAATGCGGCATCAATACACCAAAAGCAGCCACCGCCAAAAGTAGCTATTTGTATGTTGTTATCCATCGTTTATTCCCTCACTGTTTTGCTGACTATAGCTGAAAAAACAAAACGCCGTAAAGACGGCGTTTTATTGTTGCTTAAAGACAGTTCTAAATTTCTTCCAACGGTTTGTCTTTAGCTTGTTGCTCTAACTTGCTTTGTAAATACTCAGGCGACTGAGTATTACGGGCTAGGGCAGTATATGCTGCTGGCACAACAAATAGAGTTAGTAAGGTTGCCACTATTACACCTGTAAATACCACCACACCAATTACCATACGGCTCTCTGCACCCGGGCCACTTGCAAGTACCAGTGGTACCGAGCTCATAACTGTGGTCAGTGAGGTCATAATAATCGGGCGTAAACGCTGCGTTGCCGCTTGGGTAATCGCTTCGTTAAATTCAACGCCTTTATCACGCAGTTGGTTGGCAAACTCAACGATTAAGATACCGTTTTTCGCGCTTAAACCAATCAGCATTACGATACCAATTTGGCTGTAAATGTTCAGAGTGAGATCTGTGTACCAAAGGCCAAATAATGCGCCGACTAAGCCAAGCGGAACAGTCAACATAATCACAAATGGGTGAATAAAGCTTTCGAACTGTGCAGCAAGAACTAAGAAAGTTACTGTGAGCGCAAGAATAAACACATAGGTCATTGCTGATGCGCCTTCATAGAACAGTTGCGACTCACCTTTATAGTCAATTGCACCATCGATGTCGTTTTCTTCCGCGGCAACTTGATTTAAGAAATTAAGCGCTTCTTCTAGGGTATAACCATCGGCTAAGTTTGCACTTAACGTAATTGCGCGCATACGGTTATAACGATTTAAACGCGATGCGGTGGCTTCTTCTTTTAAGCTAATTAAGCTATCTAGCGGCACTAATTCGCCACTGCGTGATTTTAAGTAGATATTTGAGATATCGGTCGGGTTCGCAAAGTCTTCTTTGGTACCTTTTAGTATCACATCGTATTCTTCACCACGGTCAATAAAGGTTGTTACGCGGCGCTGCCCCAACATGGTCTCGAGAGTGCGGCCTACATCAGACACCGAAACCCCTAAATCCGCTGCTTTGTTTTTATCAATGTTGATTAAAAACTGCGGGAATGTTTCTTTATAATCATGGTCGATTCTTACCAAGCCTGGGTTTTTCTCTGCACGCTTAATAATGCGGTCTCGCCAATCGGCTAGTTGGTCGTAATCATTACCTTGCAGTACAAACTCAATAGGACGTGATGAGCCACCGCCGCCAATACCACGGCGCATAATTGCAAACGCACGCACATCAGTTACTTCGGTCATTTTACTGCTTATCTCGTCCATCACTTCCCAGGTTGAGCGCTTACGCTTATCCCAGTCAGCCATGCCAATGATAGCAACACCACCTTGACCACCCCAGCCAGGCACACGAACAAGCACTCGGCTTAATTCGCCAGACTCTGAGTAAGGCATTAAACGTTCTTCAATTTTCGCCATGTTGGCTGCGTTATTTTCATAACTTGCACCCTCAGGCCCACTCATCATGATAAAGAAAGTACCACGGTCTTCTTTTGGCGTAAGCTCTGATGGTACTTTTTGAAATAGCATAAAGCTGGCAACACCGGCCAAAATCATGGTTAGTAGTAAGCTCCACTTACGGCCCATATTAGAAGTAAGTGAGTTACGATAAGCATTTTCGATTTTGGCGAAGGTTTTATCCATCCACTGGCTAAATTTACTCTCTTTTTCAGAAGCCTTGAGTACTTTTGAACACAGTGCCGGAGAAAGTGTTAATGCCGTAATACTAGAAAAGAACACAGCAGCACTAACAGCCATCGCAAACTCGGTAAATAAAGCACCAATACGGCCATCCATAAACACCAGCGGTACGAACACAGAGATGAGGACGAGGGTAGTGGCAATAATCGCAAAACCAACTTCACGAGCACCACGGAACGCAGCCAATAAAGGTGGCTCGCCTAACTCAATGCGGCGGTGAATATTTTCTAGCATAACAATCGCGTCATCTACCACTAAACCGATAGCCAATACCAGTGCTAGCAGAGTTAATAAGTTGATTGAGTAGCCCATAGCAAGCAAGAACATAAAGCTACCCACTAACGCAACAGGTACTGTCACAGCAGGGATAAGCGTTGCGCGAATATTACCTAAAAATAAGTAGATAACTAACACTACCAGCGCCATTGAAATCGCAAGCGTTCTATATACTTCGTCAATTGATTCTTTGATGAAAATTGATGAGTCGTAGCTGTCTTGAATAGTGGTGCCTTCTGGCAAATTACGCTTAATTTTTTCGAGCTCAGCACGGGCGTTATCAACCACGGTAAGCGTGTTCGCTTTGGCTTGTTTTACAATACCCAAACCAATCATGTTACGGCCATTACCACGGAACAGGCTTTCGTCGTCAGCGGCTTCTAAATGAACATCAGCTACCTCACCTAATCGCACTAAATAGCCATCTTCACCACGTTTAATTACTAAATTTCTAAAATCTCGCTGATCTTTATAACTACGCGCGGTACGTACTGTAAAGTCACGGTCGATAGATTCAATTTCACCGGCGGGTAATTCAACGTTTTCTGTACGTAATGTATTTTCAATATCGCTACTGGTAATGCCGCGTGCAGCCATCGCTTTACGGTTTAACCAGATTTTCATAGCGTATTTACGCTCACCACCAACGCGCACGTTAGAGACACCATCAACAACGGCTAATCGATCAACAATAAAGCGTTGTGCGTAATCAGATAACTGCAATGAATCCATGGTGGTACTGTTTAGTACGAACCACGCGATTGGGCTTTCATCACTGTTTGATTTAGAGACCTCAGGCGGGCGAACCTGCTCTGGTAAGCTATCAAGCGCGCGGGCTACACGTTCGCGTACATCGTTAGATGCGGCATCAATGTCGCGGCTGATATTAAACTCAATGGTGATGTTAGAGCGACCATTGCGGCTTGATGAGTTAATGCTTTTGATGCCCTCAATACCCGAAATGCGATTTTCGAGTACTTGGGTGATTTTAGTTTCGATAATTTCTGCACTGGCACCGGTATAGTCAGTGCTTACACTAACTATTGGCGTTTCAATATCAGGGTATTCACGCAGTGGTAGCATTGAAAATGCCACCAAACCAAAGGTGAGTAATAACAGGTTTATTACGATCGCAAAAACCGGGCGTTTAACGCTAGTATCTGTAATTTTCATGGTTTATCCCTTGATACTAACTTTACTGCCGGTACGAATTTTAATAATGCCCTCGGTCACAACTTGTTGACCATTTTCAAGACCTTTATCAATAGCAACCCAACCATCATGACGACCAGCAACATGTACTTCTACTTTGTTTGCTACACCGTCTTCAATTTGGAATACGTAGTGTTTGTCTTGTTGAGGGATCACGGCTTTTTCTGGCACCATTAATGCCTGACTTGAGCTTAGCTCCAATGCGGTGTTTAACAGCATACCAGGTCGTAATAAACCGCTTTCGTTAATAAAGCTTGCGGTGACTTCAACGCTGCGAGTAACAGAATCTATGCGCGAGCTGATGTGGGTCACTTTACCTGTGAAGGTTTTATCAGGATAAGCATCATTTTGCGTCATCACTTTCATACCCAGTTGTAATTGCGCTAAGTACTTTTCAGGTACTTTAAAATCAACTTTAATGATGCTGATATCATCAAGGGTGGTGATGTTGGTAGTGTTGTTAACGTAAGTACCGATAGAAATTTCGCGCTTGCCAAGTAATCCTGTGAAGGGCGCTTTGATGGTCATTTCAGCAAGCTTTGTTTTTGCACTTTCAAGTTGTGCTTCGGTTGCGTCTACGCGTGAAAGTTGCTCTTCTAATAACGATTTAGCGGTTGCTTGCGAGCGTGAAAGCTCGGTTAGACGGTCTAATTGGCGTTTTTCTTCGCGTAGGTTGATACTTAACTCTTTAACGGCGAGTTCTTCTTCTTGTGCTTGTAATTGTACGAGTTTTTGACCTTTACTTACTAAGTCGCCATCATTGAAAAAGATGTCAGTAACATAATCGTTTTGAGCGCTTCGTATGTAAATAGCCTGATTGGCACGTGCGCTACCTATTGCTTCAATAAGGACTGCGTTTTCTTCAGCGGTGACTGTGTGTGCTTTTACTTGCGTTGTGCGATCGCCAAAATTTGATTGCTCGCCTTGACTTGAAGGTAAGTACAAATAAATACATAACCCTAGCAATAGTGTGATAATAAAAGGAAAAAGAGCTTTACCGGATTGTGTAGAATACATCATCGTGTTACCAGAAAATTAGTTGAGAGTAGTGTACAAAATTAGTACGTGCCACGTATGTCAGATATCTCGTTTATTTGTGAATTTGGCGTAAAAGTTAAAAGTTCGGCAAATTTGTTCCTTTTATGAGATGAAAAGAGAGGTTTTGGTGTGGGTAAAGAACCAAAGTGTAACTATTGTTTAACGATCCGAAAGATAGTTTTGGTCACTATTGTTATGTTTATTTTTTATTTTTCGTTTTATGGATAAGCAAACCCCTATTTTGCGAGTGCGAGCCCAAGCATCTCGACATGGTATTGAATGTTTACTTGTTGGGGGCATTGGGTTGGTGTTTATTATGTTGATTAACCTGCTTAGGCCAGGTGAGATCAGCATTATCGAAATATTTTTAGCAACAAGTTGTATTGCCGCTATTTTCATTGGCTTTTTAAAGACTCAAGAACCATATTATAGTTTTACTTTTTCTGGGAAATTACTTATTTTTCATCATAAAGCTGGCAATTGGCAGCTGAATCGCGATAATTTTTACCAAAGTGGTATACCAAAAGTGCATCTAGACCTCGAATACCTTGAGTTAAACGCAGTTGGTATTAAACTCAATAATATAGATGAATTTTTAACGCAGCTCCCTCCCAGAATTGCCGGGCGATTATTGATAGAGCAACGTCATTTATTTATGCAAGTTATTAAAAATCATTGCAAAAATGGCGATTGCCCATCAGAATGGCTTATAGAAGACACGGAATACACTGCCCCAAGTGGTCAGCTTTACAAAGGATTGATTGCTATGTTTGCTAATCGCACGCAGCATTTAAGGCAATTGACTGGATATGATTTATTATTGCCTGCCAATGTTCTTGATACTGACATTTGGCAATTTAGTGCAGATTTAAATCGTTGGAAGTTAAACCCAAACAAGTTTATTAATACTCGCTTAAATAATAAGCAGTAGGTGGTAGTAAGTAGGAACAGGCTATGAGTCAAGAACGTGCTTTTATTAAAAGCGGTCGCAACACGATTATTCATAAAGATAAGAAGCTCGACTTGGTGATCGTCAATGGCGACACTCACCCACGAATTAAAGTGACCCAAAATGGCCTAGAGCCGTTCAAAGATGAACTGCCAAAAAACCGCCGTGAAGCCAAAGAACGTTATTTAGAAATGGTTTATATTTCAAGCACTGATGTGTTTGCAGAAGAAAAGCGATTACTGTTTATTCAAGCCCTTGATGGCAGAGAGTACAAAGTAGACTACAGTAAAGTCGGTACTAAATTGTTTGTCCGTATCCACCAAGAAAGTTACCTATAACCCTTAGCTTGGCACTTAATTTGCTTATTACTTCCTTATTTGTCAGTTCCTAATAAATTGGCGTGGTTAATTTAAGGTGGTAAATATGAGATTAGTGCTTCTTACCTTTGTTGCATTAACGGCACTATCGGCCTGTGGCGGAGGAGGTGGTTCAACTGAAACCCCACTTGCAGCGACTGTTAATGCAGGTCTTGATCAGCAAATTATCGAAAAAAGTGAGTTTACGGTTTCTGCGAAGGGCTCTCCCGCTGATGGTACGTTTACATGGCAACGCGTCAGTGGTCCTGTTATTGAAGGCTTTCCAGCACAAGGAGCTGAGCAAACACTGACTGCTCCCGATATTAAATTAGATTCAGAGCTTATTCTGAGAGTTAATTATCAAACGACGGATGGGCAACTGGTTTCTGACGAGGTGAGTATTTTTATTACCTCTAATAATCAATTACCTGTCGCTGTAATCACTCAAATTGCCCCGGAAGAGCTGCCATCACAATATAACGACACAATCGTACTTAGTGGTGCAGAGTCAATCGATATTGACGAAAATGGCTCCGTTGACAGCTATCTTTGGAATAAACTCGATGGCCCAGAGCTCATCGTTGATAGCTTTGAAAATCAAACAATCAGTTTTACCCACCCATTACTTGAATCAAATACGCCAATTACTTGGCGACTCACGGTGACTGATGACGAAGGCGGTTCAGCCAGTACCGAGCAAACATTTACCTTAAACAAAACTCTTGAAGTGATTATTGCCAATGCCGGTGAAGATCAACAAGTAATTGAGTTTGATATGGTCACTCTTGATGCCAGTGGTAGCGAAATTGTTACCGCAACAAAAGAGTGTTTTTGGCAGCAAATGAGTGGCGAAACAGTCACTCTTGCTAATCAAAATCAATGTATTACCACTTTTGTTGCCCCTGATGTTGATACCGATACCGAGCTTAGCTTTGAAGTAACAGTAACAGACAGTAAATCGCGTAGTGACACCGACACAGTGACTATCGATATTAGCCCAAAACCGCTTGGTTTAATTAACGATACTGGCATGAGTGATTGCTATAACAATTCACAAAAAATAAACTGTAAGAGCGGTGATTTTCCAGATCAAGATGCGGATCTTGGTCGCGATAGCGTTGCAAACCAACTGGATAAAATTGGTCAGGGCGATTTAGCATTCGATTTCACAAAAATGAATGAATTTGCTGATGAACTACCTGATGATGCGACCACATTTAGTTGTGTTCGAGATAACGTTACAGGATTAATTTGGGAAGTAAAATCCCCAAGCACAGTGCTACCTCCAGCCACAACAACTCGCGCTGCGACTAACCACTATACTTGGTATTTAACGACTTCAAACGGCATTCAAGCAGGCAGCGTTCAAGGCGCTGCAAATTCAACTTGCCCAAGTGCAACATCGTGTGGTTTACAAACTTATGTGAATGAAGTGAATGCCACTGACTTCTGCGGCGGAACGAATTGGCGTGTTCCTACTTATACTGAGTTACTCGGGTTACTCGATTATGCTAAACAAGGTGGCACAAGTTTACTATCAACTGAGTTTTTCCCCAATCAGCCAAATGCAATGCAATTAAGTACTGATGGCAGTGCATTCATGCCGTACTGGACTTCACAAACTGCAGCGGATGGTACCAGTTTGTCGCAAGCGTATATCATAAATATGAGTAACGCGAATGACTTAGCTTATCCAAAAGGCAACACGGCTTTTGTGCGTTTAGTAAGAACTCCGGGAGAGTAAAATGATGAAATATCTATTTGCAGCCGTTACTTTACTGGTTAGTGTACCGAGCATTGTCAGTGCTCAGGTTTGTTATGATGCAGCAACCGAAACAACCCCAACAAGCCGCTTTGTCACGCATATCGATGGTACTGTTAGCGATATTAAAACGGGTTTGATGTGGCAGCGTTGTACTTTTGGGCAAAGCTATAATAGCGATATTGATGCATGTGAAGGCACCAGCCAGCAATTAACATGGGGTGAAGCGCTACGAGGTGCTAAAAATGCTACATTCGCTGGTTATTCTGATTGGCATGTTCCTAATATTAAAGAACTGGCAAGCATCTTAGAGCATAGTTGTGTGCAGCCTAGCATTAACGAAACAGTATTTTTATCAACTAAGCTGCAAAACTACTGGAGTAGCACATCCGGTATAACTCGCAGTGATTTAGCGTGGGTGTATCAGTTTGATAAAGGTATCAACAGTTTACATGCTAAAACATCGGATATTTATTTACGCCTTGTACGTTACGAGAAGTAACGACTAATGGCGCTGAGCCGCGCTTGTTCGAGCGCGGTTTTTATATCGGCCCCTTTAATACCTTGTGCGATAAATTGCTGAGGGTTAACAGCCTTTGCTTGATTTGCTGCAAGTGTTAACGACTCATGGCATGGTACGGGGTGCTGTAAACTGATTTCTAACACTTTAAGTACCTGTTGAAAACGCTCTGGGCGTCGCCATAAATCAAGCTGGTTAAAGCAGTTAAAAACCTCGTCGCAACTAGGCTGTTCGCTAGCTAAAACCGCTTGATGGGTTTGCGCGTTAATAGCCAGATCGCGTACTTCATTCGGTAAGCGAATTGTATTTGCGATACTGTTAATTTCCTGACTAGATAAACTTAGCGTTACTTGGCTGAATAAGAGTGCAGTATCATGCAACTGATGGTTATTAGCATAATCGAACCGAGCTTTGAGTGTTTTATAAATATCCTCATTCCACTGTTTTTCAAGCTCTGCACTGATCACACTCAGGCCACCAATACTTGCAAGAACATTTAAAAAATCGCTAAATGCACCATCGCTTAATGACTTTTCACACTCTAACCACACTCGCTCTGCAGTGAGAGTTGTAAGCTCACCCGCTTTAACCATAGCAATGAGCAACTGTTTAGTTTCGGGGGCAATGGTAAAGCCCAAGTAATGATACCGAGCAGCAAAACGCGCTACACGCAATATCCGTAATGGGTCTTCGCTAAATGCATCGGATACATGACGTAATACACGCTTTTTGATGTCATCTTGGCCACCGAATGGGTCAACTAAGCTGCCATCTTCGGCTTGAGCAATGGCATTGACGGTTAAATCACGGCGAATTAAATCTTGCTCTAGAGTTACGTCTGGAGTGAAATCACAGATGAACCCTGTATAGCCTTGCCCTTGTTTGCGCTCGGTGCGAGCAAGCGCATATTCTTCTTTGGTTTTTGGGTGCAAAAACACCGGGAAATCTTTGCCAACTTGTTGGAAACCTTGGTTTATTAGCTGTTCAGGTGTGGCGCCGACAACCACATAATCGCGTTCTTTAATTTCACGACCAAGTAGAGCGTCTCTGACTGCTCCACCGACTAAATAAACCTGCATAGATCACCTTCAATTTTGTGTTTTCAGTATTTTACGTTATTTGTTCAATAAAATGCGAACAAGGTTTTAAGTAGCGTTGTTTTTTGCCATTATAGGCGGTGATTTTAAACGCAAGGAATATCACGGTGTATTTAAGCTATTTCGGCTTGTCAGAAAAACCTTTTTCGATTGCCCCCAATCCTGAGTATTTATTTCTGAGTGAACGCCATAAAGAGGCGTTGGCACACCTTACTTATGGACTCGGTGAAGCGGGTGGCTTTGTGCTATTAACAGGTGAAGTCGGTACAGGTAAAACAACATTAATAAGAAGCCTGCACGAGCAGTTGCCTGAAAACACCCAAGTAGCGCAAATCCATAATCCAGCTTTGTCGCAGCTAGAGTTGCTTGCCAGTATTTGCGACGAACTGAAAATTGATTACGACAGTGACAACGCGACATTAAAAACCCTCACTGATGTGATTAAAAAGCACCTTGAGGCAAATAACCAAGCTGGTGGCCATACCATCTTAATTATTGATGAAGCGCAATTACTCGCACCAGATGTGCTTGAGCAGTTGCGCTTACTGACCAACATCGAAACCGATCACAAAAAGCTGCTGCAAATTGTGTTAGTAGGGCAGCCAGAGCTACAGGAGCTTTTAAAACGTACTGAACTTCGACAACTTGCCCAGCGTATTACGGCACGTTACCACCTACTGCCACTGACTGAAGGGCAAGTATTTGCCTATGTAAAGCACCGCTTGTTTAAAGCGGGCACTGAGCAAGCCTTGTTCTCAGGTGATGCGTTAAAAGCGATTTATCAAGTTACTCAAGGCGTACCTAGATTAATCAATTTATTGTGTGAGCGTTGTTTGGTGGGGGCTTTTTCGCAGCAAAAACTTACCATAGACAGTGAGCTTGTGATGCGTTCGGCCGAAGAGGCATTGCCGCCGACGAGCACTGAAGTTATACCTAAAGGTGCTCGAGAGCCGAGCTATGTATGGCTTTATCCTGTTTCATTTTTAGCCGTATTAGGAATGGGTATTGGTTTATCCTACCTAATTTAACGAGTGATCAATTATGTCATTACTTTTAGATGCAATAAAACAATCGGCTCAACATGAGCAAACAGCCGTTGATCACGATCAGGCTGCTTTACAGCTTAAACAGCAGCAAGAGTTAACACGCTATAAGCGTTTAGCCTTTTCATTTGGGTTATTACTGGCTGCAATTTTAACGCTAATGGCTGGTTTTTCGATTGGTAAGTGGTTACAGCAAAGTAAGCCATTTGCTGAGCAGCCAGTACTAGCAAATGAGAATGAAAAAGTACCCAGTGCGACAGCTGAAAATGTGGCGGGTTCTAAAGATCAAGAGCAACTTCAAACAGATAACTCTGTAGCTAAAGTACCGTCTGGTTCGCAACCTGTGGTGGCACAACAGCAAATGATGCAACAACCCCCTCAGCAACAAACCATGATGCAGCAAGTTCCTGTACAAGGTGCTCAGCAGTACCAGTGGGTACAAGTGCCTGTAAACACAGTGCCAGTTTATGCAAATCAAGCACAGCCGCAATATGCTCAGCCAGTGTATCAAAATCAAGCCGCTTATCAGCCGCAGCCACAGTTTTCGCAACCGATGCAAATGCAGCAAGCTGCACCACAACCGACAAATAGTAATGGCATTGATTACAGTAAATACAAGGTACTTGGTAAGCCTCTTGATGAGAACGCCAATAATCAAACTAAGCAAGCTGAGCCAGATGATGAGTTAAACGAAGTGTCGGATTCGTTAAAAAAAGCTTTTGCGCAAGCGGTTCAGGATGTTGACCAACAACGTTCTTCGCAGGTAACGCATAGTACTAAAAATTCGTCTTATGCTGATCCGATAGAGCTGCTCCCTGAGTCTATTCAAAATGCAATTCCAACACTTAAATACCAAGCGCATATCTACGCATCTGAGCCATCAAAGCGTTGGATAAAACTCAATGGTCGTGAGCTTTATGAAGGTGATAATATCGGTGTGTTATCGTTAATCGAAATCACGCCAGAGCAGAGTTTACTTAGCTATGATGGCTATGAATTCACTTTAAAAGCACTGCAAGACTGGCCTGAGTAGCCAGTCATGACGAGTCAAGCTTAAGGTAGAATAGAGCTTTTGAAAAAACGGATCAGATCGATGTTAAATTCACTCGGTCTGACCGCTGCTTCAAGGCTGTCGTGGCAGCGACTGTTTGCTAAATCGATATCTTGTACTTCTGTATATCGGGTATGTTTAGCGTGATAAAAGACTTTCACTTGAGGTTTAAGTGGGCTTGTTGGGTTGCTGCGAGTAACCACACCAAGTTTTTGGCTTTCTAGCCTTACCAATGTGCCAACTGGGTGAATACCAATGCATTGAATAAATTTAGTGACCAAATCACCATCGAAACTATCTGGGCAGCCATCTTTTAATATTTTGAATGCTTTGATTGGCTCCATTCCTGCCTTGTAGACTCTTTCCGCGGTCAATGCATCATACACATCAACAATCGAGGCCATACGTACATACAGGCTTATTTCATCGCCACTTTTACCAAAAGGATACCCACTACCATCTAAGCGCTCATGGTGAAAGCCTGCAATATCAACTGCAATACCACTGAGGCCAGACTGCTCTAATATTTCTTTGCTAAAGCGCGCATGATTTTGAACGAGTTGGTACTCTTCATCAGTCAATTTACCCGGTTTATTGAGTATTTTATCGGGGATATTAATTTTGCCGATATCATGAAGTAATGCACCGGTGGCAAGTTCTTGAATAATCGATTTTTCGATACCTAAATGCTTTGCAAAAATGCTGATCAAAATAGACACGTTAATTGAATGCTCAAGTAAGTAAGCATCTTTTTCTCGCATGCGAGTGATACAGGTTAATGCATCTTGATTTCTAAACACAGAATCGATAAAACCGCTTGCTAGCTCTTGAAAAGGGGCAACATCAATTTTGTTTCCTTCTCGAATGTCTGCAAATGCTTTGCTTTGGAGTGATTTGGCTTCTGTATAAAGACTATTTGCTTTTGTCATCTCTGCCGACATACTGTGCGTAGTGTGCCATGGATCGAATGGCTCAGAAGAGATGGCTGGTGCTGCAGGTTTTGGTTTTTCAGTGATTTTATTGTCACTATCAAGATTTAGCGTTTTATCAGGATCGATTTCAATTTCTAAAATACCAGCTTGCTTAAGCTTATCAATACTGCCTTGTGTTTTTACCCAACCTTGGTTTTTTATACGGATCTTGCCTGTCTGTTTTGTCACGCCGTGAACAAACATGCCAGGTTTAAGTTGATTGATAGGGAGTGTTTTCAAGGCCTTTACTTCTGCTCAGATACAATACTATTAAACTAGCAGAAAATGTGTATTTCAGTAAATATTAATAGTACTTAATGGTGTTTTAAACTGCAGGACAACCTTAAAAACGACTATAAAAAAAGCCCCCAGCTGACAAGCTGGAGGCCCTTAGAAGTGACAATAAGTTAGATAAACTTATTTACTCGTCGTCTTCAACCAATGTCATAAGTGATGTGTTACCACCTGACGCTGTCGTGTCGATACTGATTGTTTTCTCAGTTAGTAGACGTTTGATTAGCGTATCGTAGTACTCAGAGCTGATCACCGGCAGGATTGCACCTTTACGTTGTGCTAACTGCTGGCTGAAATAGCCTAAGCGAGATGAACGCGCAGCAACAACGGCACCAGCAAGGTGAGGATGCGCTAAAATAGCTTGTAACTGATTAGGTTTAGCTACTTGGAATACACCCTCTGCAATACCTGTTGAGATAAACTTATCTTTAAACGCCACAGCTTCGTCATAGAACAACTCTGAAGCAACAGTGATAACAGTATTACCAGCCGCAAGTGCAGTGATAATAGAAATTGCCCAGAAGTTAAATGACGTACTCTTATCTGCATAACATACTACGCAACCACGTGGTTCTAAGTGTAGCGTGTTTGACTCACCCGTAGGCCCAGGCAACACAGTGTGTTTACGCATGTGCTTTTCAAGACGGTTAAGCTGCGCACGTGCATCAGCAAGGGTTAATGCTAAGTCATCAGCAAGCTCATCAATGATTTCAACGGTTGCAACTTTAGCAAGTAATTGACGCACAGCCGAAACTCGGTCATTTAACGGTGTTGAACGCCAGATCTTCTCATCACGTAATGAGTTTTCCATTAACTTAGCAACTTGCTCAGCCGCACCTGAATAGTGGTGAGTATCTAGCTCATCAGGTGTTAGGTTTGTCATTTGCACGTTATCTGGTGATGCTTTCTCTTTCACTAGACGTTGTAAGTAGTTAGGGCCACCTGCTTTCGGACCAGTACCTGATAGACCACGACCACCAAAAGGTTGAACGCCAACAATCGCACCAATCATGTTACGGTTGATGTAAACGTTACCTGCACGCGACATTTTCGCTAAGTATTCACAACGCTCTTCGATACGTGAATGCACACCCATCGTTAAGCCAAAGCCAGTGCCATTGATTTGATCAATCACGTTATCAAGCTCTGTACCTTTGAAACGGATGATATGTACACAAGGGCCAAATACTTCACGTTTAAGCACAGATAAGTCTTTGATCTCATATAGACGAGGAGCAAAGAAATAAGCGCCATTTTCGTTGTTATCAGGAATTTCACACTCATAATGAAGTGTTGCGTTACCTTTTAGGTATTCAACATGTTCATTTAAATTTTTCAGTGCTTTTTCGTCGATTACAGGACCAATGTCAGTCGAAAGTAACGAAGGATCGCCAACATGTAGCTCTTTTAATGCGCCTTTAAGCATTTCGATGATGCCATCAGCAACATCTTCTTGTAAGAACAACACACGTAGTGCAGAACAACGTTGACCGGCACTTTGGAAACCTGAGCTGATCACATCGTCAACAACTTGCTCTGGTAGAGCCGTTGAGTCAACGATCATACAGTTTTGACCACCGGTTTCTGCAATTAGTGGTACTTGAATATCGTTACGCGCAGCAAGTGTTTGCGAAATAAGCGTACCTGTTTCTGTTGAACCTGTGAACATAACAGCTTGAATTCGCTCATCAGGAACAATTGTTTTACCTACATCGCTACCACGTGCGATAACAGGTTGTACAACGTGCTCAGGTAAACCAACAGATAACATAAGCTCGATAGTACGTAAGGCTATTAAGCTTGTTTGTTCAGCAGGTTTTGCAATAACTGTGTTACCAGTCACGATTGCAGCAGCAACTTGGCCTAAGAAGATAGCTAATGGGAAGTTCCATGGGCTGATACATAAGATCACACCACGTGCTTCAAAACGCTCATCTTGTGCTAATTCTTCAGCTCGAGCTGCGTAATAGCGGCAGAAATCAACGGCTTCACGAACTTCATCAATACCATCTTTGGTAATTTTACCCGCTTCTTTAATACAGATAGCAACTAGCTCATCGTGATGACGTTCTAGAATATCAGCAATACGGCGTAGTAAGTTAGCACGCTCTTTAACCGGTGTTTGTGACCATGATTCAAATGCTTTTTCTGCATTTTCTAATAATGCTGTCATCTCTTCAGAAGAGTGAAGTTTTACATGACCAATCACTTCTTTGTGATTTGCTGGATTCTTCACTGCTAGAGAGCCTTCAGGTACATCATTTAAATCAATACGATGCTCTGCAAACCATGCATCTAGATTTTCTTTAAATGGAGTGATGACATTGATATCAGTTAAGTCCATGCCTTTTGAGTTAGCACGTTCTTCACCATATAAATCAATTGGCATTTTAATTTGCGTGTTGTACTTGTTACGTAAACCTTGCAGTGTTTCTACTGGGTCAGGTAAAAGTGATTCAACAGGCTTAGTAGTATCAACAATCGCATTTACGAATGATGAGTTAGCACCGTTTTCTAATAAACGACGAACTAAGTATGCAAGTAAGTCTTCGTGTTGACCAACAGGCGCATAAACTCGACATTGAATTTTTTCTTGGGTTACGATTTGGTCGAATAACGACTCACCCATACCGTGTAGGCGTTGGAATTCAAAGCCTTCGTGGTCGCCTTTAGCAACTTCTAAAATAGTTGCTGCAGTGTAAGCATTGTGTGTTGCAAATTGCGGGTAAAGCACATCACGTGCTTCAAGTAGCTTGATAGCACAGGCTTTGTAAGAAACGTCAGTTGTCGCTTTACGAGTAAATACAGGGTAGTGATCTAAACCATCTTGCTGAGTAGTTTTGATTTCTGTATCCCAGTATGCACCTTTAACAAGGCGAACCATTAATTTACGGCCAACGCGACGAGCAAGATCAGCAACCCACTCAACCACAAAAATAGCGCGTTTTTGGTATGCTTGAACAGCTAAACCAAAACCATTCCAGTTACCTAAATCGTCATCACTAAATACAGCTTCAATAACATCTAGTGAGATATCTAAACGATCAGCTTCTTCAGCATCAACAGTGAAGCCGATGTCGTAGCTTTTCGCTGCAAGGGCAAGTTCTTTTAACTTAGGTACGATTTCAGCGATTACGCGCTCGCGATGAGTGAATTCATAGCGTGGGTGAATTGCAGAAATCTTAACTGAGATACCTGGGCTCTTGATAGGACCACGGCCATTTGCCGCTTTACCAATTGCATGGATAGCCGTCATGTAGCTGTTGAAGTAACGCTCTGCATCTTTCATTGTGCGAGCGCCTTCACCTAGCATATCGTATGAGTAAACGTAGCCTTTTTGTTCTTTATCTGCCGCACGTTCAATCGCTTCGTCAATGGTACGCCCCATAACGAATTGCTTACCCATGATCTTCATCGCGAAGTTCACAGATTTACGAATAACAGGCTCACCTAAGCGACCAATGGTCTTTTTCAGCACACCAAATTGTTGTTCTTTAGACTTGTCGCTATAGTTAACCATTTTACCAGTTACTAACAGACCCCAAGATGATGCATTTACAAATAATGAGTCACTGCTACCTAAGTGCGAACTCCAGTCACCTTTTGCAAGCTTGTCACGAATTAGCGACTCTTGCGTTGCTTTATCTGGTACGCGTAGTAGTGCTTCAGCTAGACACATTAAAACAACGCCTTCTTCACTTGATAGTGAAAATTCGTTAAGTAGTGCATCTACACCGCTTTGACCATCCTGATCGCGACGGATATTTAAAACCATTTGACGAGCACGTTCCCACGCTCGGCTACGCGCTTTCACGCCTACTTCAGCCAAAGGCAAAATATGATCAATTACCGCGTTTTCATCAATACGGTAAAAATCACGGATTTTTTGTCTTATTGGACATTCAGTTGTCAAATCGCCATTAAATAGCATATGTAACCCTCTGGTGTGTGGAGTCGAGAAATACAATTAACGCATTTCTTGCCATTGATATATTTCGTGCATTCTAATTAAAATCCAGCAGAATATGCTGGTTATATTTTTCGATTTACGATAATTTACAGGGCATACCGTTAACTTAGCCGCATAAAATTCTGTTATGACTAGTCCGAATAGATTACGCATGTTAGATCGCATCGATTTAGCAATTTTAGACGCTCTGCAAAAAAATGGCAGAATATCTAATGTGAACCTGGCAAAACAGGTAAATTTAAGCCCAAGTCCATGTCTTGACCGTGTAAAGCGTCTTGAACAAGAGGGCTATATTGAAGGCTATTATGCCAAGCTAAGTGAAGCAAAACTAAATCAAAGTTTATTAGCGCATGTACAGGTATCACTTGTCACATCGAATACATCGGTGTTTAAAGTCTTTCGCGAATATATTTTAAATATCCCACAAGTTGTTGAGTGCGATATGGTCGCAGGTGGCTACGATTATTTATTAAAAGTACGAGTTTCAGATATGGATGAATATCGTCAGGTATTGGGGGATTTAGTTGATATACCGGGGGTAGGCACCCATCACACTTATATGGTGATTGAGAAAATCAAGCAAGACAGTGGTTTGCTCTTTGATATCTAAATTAAACAGACAATAAAAAAGCACCTAACGGTGCTTTTTTATTGTTGATAGATTATGCCCAGCCATCATATCGCTTACGGCGCGACAACATAATGGTAAGGATAATACCTAACAATAAACCAATAAATGCAATTGCGCCGCCATAGGTAAGTAGCTGACGTTTTTCTTTTGCACTGGCTGTTTGTTTAGCGTTGCGCTCAGATTCAATTGTGTTTTTAAGCGCTTGGATTTGCTCACTTAGTGCTTGGTTTTGCTCTGTGAGGGTTTTATTTTGCTCTTGTAACTGAGGCAGTTCAATTTCTGCTTGGCGTAGTTGCTCTTGCATTAAAGTCATATCATTACTTAATGCTTGAAACTGCTGTTGAATACCTGCATTTTCAGTCACAAATTTTGCTTCTACCCAGCCTTCACGATCTTTGTCGTCACGGATTTTAAAATAACCATTATCTTCAGCTGACAGTAAAGTAACTTGAGTACCTGCATCAACCGAACCTAAAATACGGTAGTTTTTACTCGGACCAGAGTGCATAAAGGTGTAGAGGTTATCGACTATGTATGCGGTGTTTTCGTTACTGCTTGGCGCTTCTTCTGCGTAACTAATAAAAGAGGTGGCCGCTAGGAGCAACCCAAAAATACACTGTTTTAACATCAATCTACCTTGTTAACGTAACCATTGCCTAGAAATGGCCAAATTTATAATTTCTTTATGTATAGAGATAGTAGGGATTTCAACTATTAATAGCAAGGAAGATATTGTAATCCATAGCCAAGCTCAAGATTAAAATTCAGGAAAAAGTTTGCATTAAGTAGCTGCTTTGTTTATTTTGATCACTTAATTATTTTAAATGTACTCCGCAAAGCGAATGGATACTGAGATAGAACTGAAGTTTTTGGTGTCAGATGCCGTTGTTCCACTGATCCCCGCATTAATTACTCAATTTGCAAAAACCGTTACAAACAAGCCCTCACGTAGCTTACAAAATGCTTATTACGATACACCAAGCCGAGAATTGCGCGCATTAGATATTGGTTTACGTACGCGTTGCTGCGATAACCAATGCGAGCAAACCATTAAGCTTGCAGGCGAAGTAGTTGGTGGTTTACATCAACGCCCTGAATACAACTTACCGCTTGAGGGTACACGCCCTGATTTACTTGCTTTTGATGCTGCAATTTGGCCGCATGGTATGCAAGTTGGGTCAATAGCCGATAATCTATACCCAATTTTTAGTACTAATTTTATTCGCCGTACTTGGTTAATCGAAACTGACAGCGGTGCAAAGATTGAAGTAGTGCTTGATAAAGGTGAGATTTCTGCGTCGGGCAAAGTTGAACCCATTTCTGAACTAGAAGTTGAGCTAGTAGAAGGTAGTCGCCAAGAGTTATTTGCTTTAGCCGATAAGCTAGTGCGCGAAAGTAATGTGCGTTTAGGCTTATACTCTAAAGCAGCTCGTGGTTATCGCCTTGCTGATGACAATCCGTTAAAAGCAAGCAAATCAATTGGTTTTGTGCCGTTAAAGCGTGATGCAACGCAAGAGCAAGCGCTTATAGAAAGCATCAACTATGCAATTCGCTTTGTGCAAAAACATGAAGCTTGTTACTTCATCAAGCCAAGCCTAAAAACCCTTAAACGTGTGACCGATGGAATTCGTTTGATTCGCCACACCTTCTGGTTGTTTGATGACATAGTAAGTAAAGATGACACTGATTTATTACGTACAGAGCTAAAATGGCTGCTAAGCGAACTAGCGTGGGTAGAAAATGCAATTCAGTTAAAAACCTACACGTCTAAACGCCACGCTTATTATAAAAAAATTAATAGTGCGCCAGAACTCACGCAAGTTATCAACGACTTAAAACAGTTACAACCAAGCATCGAAGATGTACAAGAGCTGTTTCATAGTACTCGCTATAATCGTTTATTGTTACAACTAACTACATGGTTGATAGAAAAACAGTGGCGTAAATCATGGGGACAAGCTGAGTTTAAAGCGGCTGAAGAGCCCGTTGCTGATATTGCAAAACGTTTATTTGCTAAAGATTGGCACGATATGCATGAGCTCATTCCAGAGCAAAAAGTGTTTACAGACAAAGATTACTTAGCACTGCGCACGCGCCTAGAAAATTCTCTGCTTAGTGGAAATTGTTTAGGAGCGCTATTTAACAAAGACGACCGTAGTGAGTTTCGTATTCCATGGTTAGATATCTCTCATGGTATTTATGAACTAAGTACACTTGAGTATCTAAAACAGCTGTGTGCTGGTCATGAAGATTTAGAACTTGCAAAAATACAGTCTTGGTTGGAGCAAAAATCTGAATTTTTAGTAAGTGCAATGGAGCAAAGCCGTCACGCTACATTCGACACAGACCCTTACTGGCTATAAATAAAGTGCGTCTTTGCTTAATAGTTGGGTTAGCTTGGCTGAGTTTATCTGCCTGTGCTAACCCGATTGAATGGCAAATCTACAAGCAACAAGACGACATCAAGGTTAGTTATAAAAAGCATGACACCGGCATTATAGAAATTAATGCTTCTGTGCTGGTTAAAAACGCCAAAGCGAGTGACTTTATGGCGTTATTAAGTGATACAGAAAACGCGCCTAATTGGCTCGAAAACGTGAAAAGCGTAACCTTAATGGAGCGCTTAAGTCCCTCAGAAACTCTTGTTTATACCCACTTTAACTCGCCTTGGCCGGTATCAGATCGAGACTTGGTGAGTTACTCTTGTTATCGCGCTTTAGGTGAGCATAAAACTGAGCTACAAATTAAAAGCCAGCCCTATGCAAAAGCAGAAGTGGCAGGGGTTGTACGAATTAAAAACCTCACTGCATATTGGCGCTTAGTGCAGCAACAAAGTAATTTGTTGGTCAGCCATCAAGCTTATGCAGATCCGAGTGGCTCTATCCCTTATTGGTTAAGTAACAAAGTGTCATTAAAAAGTGTTTATAAAACACTACAATCGCTCAGAGAGCAGTTAACTAATAATCAGTTTTCGCGCACCAAAACCAGCAGCATCCCCGGTAATTGCTAGCAATTAAAACAAGAGTCTTATGGTGACAGTGTAAGAGTTTATTATTATGATCAGGTTAATTCTGAGGCAGTAGGTAAAAAATGAAAGAACCAAAAATCCCCCTGGTCAATAAGCCAAATGGCCTTGGTGTTGGACGCATTTTAAAAGCAACTAAATGCTCGATTAAAGGCTTTAAAGCGGCGTTTAAAGAAGAGTCTGCATTTCGTTCTGAAATTTATTTAGGACTGTGTTTGTTACCCTTGTCGGTCGTATTGGCGCAGTCACTTAATCACTGGTTAGTGTTGTTTATTCCCTATTTATTATTATTAATCGTCGAGTTACTTAACTCATCAATAGAAGCGCTGACTGACCGAGTTGGCATTGAGTATCATGTATTATCTGGGCGAGCCAAAGATATGGCCTCTGCGGCAGTGACATTGTCGCTGGTGGTTTTAGCCTTGGTATGGGGTGTGGCTGTTTACGAAAAAATAGTTTCCTACCTTTAAATCAAATACAAAAAAAGCGCCAAACGGCGCTTTTTTCATTTTATTTAACCTATTACAGGCCAGCAGCTGCGCGAAGTGCGTCTGCTTTGTCTGTGCTTTCCCAAGGGAACTCATTACGACCGAAGTGACCGTAAGCCGCTGTCGGTTGATAGATAGGACGCTCAAGATCAAGCATTTGGATTAAGCCGTAAGGGCGTAGGTCGAAGTGCTCACGCACTAATTCGATTAGACGTGCTTCATCTAATTTACCTGTACCAAATGTTTCGATGCTGATAGATGTTGGCTCTGCAACACCGATAGCGTAAGAAACTTGTAGCTCACACTTGTCAGCAAGACCAGCAGCAACCACGTTTTTAGCAACGTAACGTGCAGCATATGCAGCTGAGCGGTCAACTTTTGATGGATCTTTACCAGAGAAAGCACCACCACCGTGACGAGCCATACCACCGTATGTATCTACGATGATTTTACGGCCTGTAAGACCACAGTCACCCATAGGGCCACCGATTACGAAACGGCCAGTTGGGTTGATGAAGAACTTAGTCGCGCTTGAGATAAGCTCAGCAGGAAGAACCGGCTTAATGATAGTTTCCATTACCGCTTCAACTAAGTCGTTTTGTGAGATTGAATCACAGTGTTGAGTTGAAAGAACAACTGCATCAATACCAACAGGCTTGCCATTTTCGTATGCAAACGTTACTTGAGATTTTGCATCTGGACGTAACCAGTTAAGCTCACCGCTCTTACGAACTTCAGCTTGACGCTGAACTAGACGGTGTGAATAAGTGATTGGTGCAGGCATTAAAACGTCAGTTTCGTTACATGCATAACCGAACATTAAACCTTGGTCACCAGCGCCTTGGTCTTCTGGACGAGCACGGTCAACACCTTGGTTAATATCTGGAGATTGTTTACCGATAGTGTTTAGGATTGCACACGAGTCAGCATCGAAACCCATGTCTGAGTGCGTGTAACCGATTTCACGTACAGTTTTACGTGTAATTTCTTCGATATCTACCCAAGCGCTAGTAGTGATTTCACCACCAACCATAACCATACCAGTCTTTACGTATGTCTCACATGCAACACGGGCATGAGAATCTTGCTCTAAGATAGCATCTAGAACCGCGTCAGAGATTTGGTCCGCGATTTTATCCGGATGACCTTCAGAAACAGATTCAGAAGTAAATAAATGTTTTGCCATTGTATTTCTGCTCACAAATATTGCGCTCCACAAACGTCGGTAATAGCGCTAAAAAAATAAGGGGCGTATTTTATCTAAAACAAATATGTTTGCATAGTAATTTTACGCCTAGACGTCCATTTAAAATTACTAATAACGTATTGTTCTTAACAAACGCCCATAAACGGTGCATTTAATGCGGATTTTTAATTGCACTGTACCCTTACAATAAGTAAGAATGGAGCTTCATAAACAACCAGCGCAAATACATAAAGGTAGGAGAATTCATGCCATCACGCAAAGAACTTGCAAATGCTATTCGCGTCTTATCAATGGACGCAGTACAACAGGCCAAATCTGGCCACCCTGGCGCCCCTATGGGCATGGCAGATATCGCAGAAGTACTATGGCGCGATTATCTAAAGCACAACCCTACGAATCCAGAGTGGGCAGACCGCGATCGATTTATTCTTTCGAATGGTCACGGTTCAATGCTGATCTATTCTCTACTGCACTTAAGTGGCTATGACTTACCACTCGAAGAGATTAAAAACTTCCGCCAAATGCACTCAAAAACACCGGGCCACCCTGAATATGGTTATGCGCCTGGTATTGAGACCACTACGGGTCCATTAGGTCAAGGGATCACAAATGCTGTGGGCATGGCAATTGCCGAGAAAGCACTTGCTGCACAGTTTAACCGTGAAGGCCACGATATTGTTGATCACTACACCTATGCATTTATGGGTGATGGCTGTTTAATGGAAGGTATTTCTCACGAAGCCTGTTCATTAGCCGGTACATTAGGCCTAGGTAAACTAGTTGCGTTTTGGGATGACAATGGCATCTCAATTGATGGTGAAGTAGAAGGGTGGTTCAGTGACGATACACCAGCGCGCTTCAAAGCATACGGTTGGCACGTAGTAAGCGATGTAGACGGTCATAACCCTGATGCAATTCGCGCCGCTATCGAAGAAGCACGTAGCATTACTGATAAACCATCACTAATTTGCTGTAAAACAATCATTGGTTACGGTTCACCTAATAAATCAGGTAGCCACGACTGTCACGGTGCACCACTAGGTGAAGACGAAATCAAAGCATCTCGTGAGTTCCTAGGTTGGACAGGTGATGCATTTGAAATTCCAGCTGAAATCTACAGCGAGTGGGATGGCAAAGAAAAAGGTAAGCAACTAGAAGCTAGCTGGGATGAAAAATTTGCCGCTTATGAAAGTGCATACCCAGAGCTTGCAGCTGAGTTTAAACGCCGTACAAACGGTGAGCTACCAGCTGATTGGGCTGAAAAGTCACAAGCTTACATCGAAGAGCTACAAGCAAACCCTGCAAACCCAGCAACACGTAAAGCATCACAAAATGCACTAAACGCGTTTGGTCCGTTACTACCAGAATTCATGGGCGGTTCTGCTGACCTTGCTGGTTCTAACTTAACACTTTGGGATGGCTCAAAAGGCTTAGAAGCAAACGATGCAAGCGGTAACTACATTTTCTACGGCGTACGTGAATTTGGTATGTCAGCGATTATGAATGGTATTGCACTGCATAAAGGCTTTATTCCTTACGGTGCTACATTCTTAATGTTCATGGAATACGCACGTAACGCAGTACGTATGGCTGCACTAATGAAGCAACCAAGTATCTTCGTATACACGCACGACTCAATTGGTCTAGGTGAAGATGGTCCGACGCACCAACCAGTAGAGCAAATTGCAAGCATGCGTTTAACGCCTAACCTAGTGAACTGGCGTCCATGTGACCAAGTAGAGTCTGCGATTGCATGGCAACAAGCTATCGAGCGTAAAGATGGCCCAACGTCACTTATTTTCACTCGTCAAGGCCTTGAGCAACAAGCGCGTACTGCACAGCAGTTAGCTGATGTGAAAAAAGGTGGTTACGTACTTAGCTGTGACGGTGAGCCAGAGCTTATTCTTATCGCAACAGGTTCTGAAGTACAGCTTGCACAAGATGCAGCTGCAGAACTGCGTTCACAAGGTAAAAAAGTACGCGTGGTATCTATGCCTTCAACTGATTTATTTGATGAGCAAGACGCTGCATATAAAGAAAGCGTACTACCAGCAAGCGTTACACGCCGCGTAGCAATCGAAGCGGGTATCGCAGACTACTGGTACAAGTATGTAGGCCTAAATGGCGCAGTAGTAGGTATGACGACCTTCGGTGAGTCAGCTCCTGCTGATGAGCTATTCAAGCACTTTGGTTTCACTGTTGAAAACATCGTAAACAAAGCAAACGCTTTGTTCTAAGCTTAAGCCACTAAAATTTAAAAGCCCGCCCTGTATGCCACAGTGCGGGTTTTTTTATGCCGGTTTTGGGATCGGAATGAATCCAACACACTCAGAGCTGTTAGGTTGGGTATAACGGATTGAAGTCCAACACATTCTAAGCTGTCAGCTTTCAGCTATGATATAGTCCTTAATACCAATAGATACCTAATTATGGTATCAGTTGAGCATGGATGTGAGGTGTGTAACAAAGCGTTCAAGCCATATTTTTGAACTCAAACTAAAGCAAGAATAATGCATTGGATGAGGTAAAGTAATGTCGTCGCTTATCATGCAGATACTCGCGCTAAAGCACGACCTACCACCATTGCACGATCGGCTTAAAACTGACAGCTAACCCGACTTGATTATTTCTCACCCAGCCACTCTTGAATGCTAAACCGACAACTGGCAATGTTTATACGTTAATAATAAAACATAACAGGAGTAAGTATGACTCAGTTTGACAGTGTAAGTGTTGTAAAAAAAGCGAATGTCTATTTTGATGGTAAAGTTTCGAGCCGTGTTGTGCTATTCGCCGATGGCAGCACTAAAACATTGGGCTTTATGCAGCCGGGAGAATTTGAGTTTGGTACAAATCAGAAAGAGCATATGGAGTTACTAGCAGGAGAGTGGCAAGTATTACTGCCTGGCGAAACTGAGTGGCAAGCCATGAAAGCTGGAGATTCATTTAACGTAGACGCACACGTGACATTCCGCGTGAAGGTATCAGACTTTGCTGACTACTGTTGTTCGTACACTTAATGAACTGTTGTTAACCTTTATAAAAAGCCCGTGTGATGCGGGCTTTTGCATATTTTATCCGCAACGCATGATCTAAATCATCTGTGGTTACAATCAATTACTAATTATCTGCAATTTTCGCTTGTGTTAATTCAATTCGCCCCCAATACTAACTGTGAGGTAACAAGAAAAAAGGATACCCTATGAAGATTAATATTTCTGGTCATCATGTTGACGTTACTGAGGCTGTTAGAGCTCATATCAACGAGAAGTTCTCGAAAATTGCTAGCCATTTTCCATCATTAATATCTCTCGATATTATTCTTTCAAAAGAGCATCACAAATACCAAGCTGAGATAAGCACGACCTATGAAGGCGCACGCTTATCAGTAAAAGGTGAAGACGAGGTGATGTACCCAGCAATTGCAAATGCTGCAAAAAAACTAGATGCATCATTGAAACATCGTAAAGGGCAAATGAAAGCCAAACTACACGAAAAGCCGGTCAGTACAACTCCGGAAATTGCCCACGAAATTATTCAGGAAATGGATTTAACTTAATTTTACTTAATAAAGTGCCGCGCTAGGTTTAGCTAGAATCTAGCGTTTACAATCAAACTAAGAAAGCCAACCGTTGTGAAACGTTTGGCTTTTTTGGTTTTAATATTCAGCCGTCAGATTGAAGTTCCAAAAGTTAGCGAGTTACTTGATTCGTTAGCTAACTTGCTAACGTGCTCTGCTTCCAATCTCACCTAAAACGCTGTAAGTTGCTTGTTACTAAGAATAAAACACACAAAGCATATGCAATCAGCAGTATCAAATTGGCAATCTAAATTAAATGCATTAGGGCCGGGTATTTTAATGGCCACAGCTGCCATTGGTGGCTCACACTTAGTGGCATCAACACAAGCAGGGTCGTTATTCGGTTGGCAATTATTTTGGCTAATCATAGTAGTTAATGTATTGAAGTACCCATTCTTTCGATTTGGCATGGAGTACACCCTTGCGACCAAACAAAGTTTAGTTGAGGGCTACAAGCAAAAAGGGCCGGGGTATTTCTATAGTTTTATTGCGCTTAATATTGTTGCCGCTGTGGTGAACACCGCTGGAGTTTTATTATTAACGGCCAGCCTGCTGCACTACGCATTGCCTGTTACGGTTTCTGTAACGCTATTATGCTGGCTGATTTTAGCTGTGTGTTTGCTTATTTTGTTGTTGGGGCATTTTAAGGCGCTCGATAATGTTTCAAAGCTAATTATGGGGCTGTTAACGGTTACCACCTTAGCTGCGTTAGTTGTCGCTATTAATAATGGTCCTATGGCTCCTGTTGACTATGTGGGCCCATCGCCTTATGAACTTGCCATGCTTGGCTTTATGGTGGCACTTATGGGCTGGATGCCAGCACCTATCGAAATTTCAGCGATTAGCTCGTTATGGCTAAAAGAAAAGCAACATCAACAAGCGGTGACAAAACAACAAGGCTTGTTTGATTTTAATTTGGGTTACTGGCTTACCGCAGCACTGGCGTTAGTGTTTTTTTCATTAGGTGTGTTGGTGCAATATGGTCACGTGCAGGCAGTTCAATTAGGTGGCGTGGCGTTTGCCAAACAGTTGATTGATATGTATGCACTCACCATGGGGGAGTGGGCAAGGCCGCTGGTTTCAGGTATCGCTTTTTTATGTATGTTTGGTACCACGCTGACGGTACTTGACGGCTACGCCAGAACATTAAATGAGTCGCATAAACTGCTACCGATTAAACAGTCTAAACACAGTTTAAATATGTGGTTATTACTGCAAGCATTTGCTGGCATGGCTGTGATTTTATTCTTTAAATCGGCCCTTGGCCCAATGCTTACTTTTGCTATGACCCTCGCTTTTGTTACTACTCCAGTATTTGCGTGGCTGAACTTTAGTTTAGTGCGCTCAGAACCCAGCATTCATCACTCACCTTTATTACGCACCCTAAGCTGGCTAGGCTTGGTTTATTTGGTGGGCTTTGCGCTGGTGTTTTTGGTTTGGAAGATAATGTAGGTTAGTTTGAGCGAAGCGAAACCCAACGATGAAGCAGTCGTAAGCCTTAAGTTTTAAGTTATTAGTAAAGTTTGCGCGATGTAAAATCGCGCCTACAATCTTAACTCAACTCCCTTACCGCAGTACTGATCTTAGCTAGGGTGCATATATGGCGTTGTGTATAAACTGTTTTATAAAGTCATGATGGCCGTTGCAAATTAATTATCCAGTTCTAATAAGTTGTTTGGAAGCTTTGTGTTTAGGCCAGTTAAAAAGGTACAAAAGTACATAAAATAGATATAAAAAAGATATTCAGATCGTTTTTATTTAAAGTAAATGAAGCTAATGTCTGGGTTCTACTCAATCTTGTCAAAGGGAAAATTGTTATGTCTATTTCTTCAAAAATTTTATTTATTCTATGTCTATCAATATCTTTTGTATCTTCAGCAAGCGAGAAGCTTGAGCGAACCTCTTCAACTTACCATGCACCTAAGTGGATGGCACAATTGTTTAACGAGCCAATGCAATATGATCCGAACGTAAAAGTAAAAACGATGAATACTGTCAATTCACAAAGTGGAATTGTAATTAAAGAAGGAACGGGAAAAGGGGTGCATTTACTGGGTAATAGTTATTGGCGAGTTAGCCCTGCTGTAGAAGCGATATCCCAAATAGATAACATATCGGAATCAGGGTTAGCAGATAGTGATAGGTACTTTTATGTTTTATCACGCGCTAAAACTGATGAGCAAAAGGCGGCTGTGATTTCTTTAAAAATAAGGTTGCGTTTAAGCCGTGAAAAAGATTCATATGTGTACTTTGATGGTACTAATTATCACTTAGCAAAAGTAGCAATCCATGAAAAGTCTTTTTTAGGAACCAGTTCGGACCCTAAAAAGCTAATACAAAACTACGTAAATAAAACAATAGTTAAAGTAGCATTGATCACTCCTGAGTTATTAGATCCTAAAATTAATAACCTCGATAACATCATGCACCTTGTTGAAAAACAACTGGTTAATAACCACTACGCTTTTTCATAAAATGAAAAAAGGCATAACCAAATTTCCTACATTCAATATAACAGCAGGCTTTTTAATAGTGATGACGAAGATGACGATTCAGTAGAAGATGACTTAGCGGATTGGTATGAAGAGGTTGATGATTGAATGAATGCTTATGAGAGAGATCTAAATGCTGATTATTTTTATTGGGGGGAATATGAAAACGATTTTGGTGAAACATGTGGCTTAGTCTTATACGAATATGATTTAGACGGTGATGGAGATATGGATGATACATTTATTGAGGATGAGTATTTTTGTGAAACATTTTAATTAACATTAAACCATCAGTTAGTTTTTTCTTAAGAATTCAAGTTAAGTTTAATTATCAAGAGTATAAGATATAAGGCCTATCATAAGGTTAGCGTTGAACGCTAAACAAAAATTCACAGCCTTAACTCAATTCCCTAATTGCATTACTAATCCCATCTAGCGTGAGTGGATACATACGGTTATCCATTAACTGCTTTATAAAATCAATTGATTGATAATAGCGCCAATGTTCAACGGGTTGCGGGTTGAGCCAAGCGACTTTATCAAAGTGATTAGTTATGCGGTTTAGCCAAGCGCTGCCGGGTTCTTCATTCCAATGCTCAACGCTGCCACCGGGGTAGGCGATTTCGTAGGGGCCCATGGTGGCATCGCCAACAAAGATCACCTTGTAGTCGCTGGTGAACTTGTTAATCAAGGTCATGGTATCAATTACGTTTGAGTGACGACGCTGATTATCTTGCCAAACATGCTCATACAAACAGTTATGAAAATAGTAAAACTCTAGGTGCTTAAATTCGCTATGAGCGGCGCTAAATAGCTCTTCGCAGGTATGAATGTAATCATCCATTGAACCGCCGATATCAAACAGCATCAATACTTTTACTGCATTGTGGCGCTCAGGTGCCATTTTTACATCGAGCATGCCGCCTTGCTTTGCAGTTGCGCGGATGGTTTCGGTTAAATCGAGGGTATCGCTGGCACCAGTACGGGCAAATTTACGCAGTTTTTTTAGGGCAAGCTTAATTGTGCGTGAGCCAATTTCACGGTCGCTATCAAGGTTTCGGTAGCTGCGCTTATCCCATACTTTAACGGCACGGCGATGTCGGTTACCGTCTTGACCAATGCGCACACCTTCAGGGTTATAACCATAGGCGCCAAATGGTGAAGTGCCACCGGTACCGACCCATTTATTCCCCCCCGCATGGCGCTTTTGCTGCTCTTCAAGGCGTTGCTTGAGGGTTTCCATGAGTTTATCAAGGCCGCCCATAGCTTGTAGTTGCGCTTTTTCTTCTTCGCTTAAGTGCTTTTCAAACTCTTTACGCAGCCAATCATCAGGCAAGGCATGTTGCTGTTTTAAGCTTTCGAGCAGATCAAGGTCGGCCACGCCACTAAAGTAATCTGCAAAGGCTTTATCAAAGCGATCAAAGTGGGTTTCATCTTTAACCATGATGGTACGCGCTAAGTAATAAAACGCGTCAACATCGGCAAAAATAACCCCTTGCTTGAGCGCATTGATCAAATCAAGTAGTTCTCGCAAACTAACAGGTAAGCGGTATTCGCGAAGCTTAAAGAAAAACGCAATTAACATCTTAACGGCGGCTCATAAACGCAAGTTTTTCGATTAAGCTAATGTCTTGCTCGTTCTTTAATAACGCGCCAAACATTGGCATTAAACCGCCTTTTTGGCTTTTATCATGCAATGTTTTAGCGTCTATATCTTCAGCCATCAGTAGCTTTAACCAATCGAGTAATTCACTGGTAGATGGTTTTTTCTTAATGCCATTAACTTCACGAAGATTAAAGAACACCTCAAGTGCTTGGCGTACTAAGTCTTGTTTAACATGCGGGTGATGCACATCAATAATTTGTGCCATTTCTTCACTACTAGGAAAATCAATGTAATGGAAAAAACAACGACGTAAAAAGGCATCTGGCAGCTCTTTTTCGTTATTTGACGTGATGATCACAATAGGACGTTGCTTAGCAACAACGCGCTCACCGGTTTCATAAACATGAAACTCCATTTTATCGAGCTCTAATAGCAAGTCGTTGGGAAATTCAATATCGGCTTTGTCAATTTCATCAATCAATAACACAGGGCGTTTGTTATATTGCTCACCATAAGTAAAGGCTTGCCATAGTTTCCCTTGTACAATGTAGTTGCTGATATCGTGCACACGCTCATCACCTAATTGACTGTCGCGAAGACGAGATACTGCATCATACTCATACAGGCCTTGCTGCGCTTTAGTGGTTGATTTGATGTGCCATTGAATTAGCGTGGTGTCTAAGCTTTTGGCAAGCTCTTCGGCCAGCATGGTTTTACCTGTGCCGGGTTCACCTTTTATAAGCAGGGGCTTTTCGAGCAAGATAGCTGCGTTAACCGCTTGTTTTAATGAATTACTGGCAATGTAGTTATCGGTTGAATTAAAAAGCACGATGTCACCTTATCTGGTCTGAGCAGTGATTAATAACGTCATGATGCCACAGTTAGTCGGCGTCTGAAAGGTATGCAAAGCGTGGTACGGTTTTACCCTCTACTGTGACCGTTTCTGTAAACATACTAAGCGGGCGTGCCCACATACCAAATTCTCCGTATAGCGCTTGGTAAATAACAAGTGGCTCATTGCTTTCGCTGTGTGTGGCAACATACTCTACTTTGTATTTTGGGCCTTTATAATGTTGGTAAATGCCGGGTTTGATTGTCATGTGTTTATCTCGCATCTTGGAGTCATTTGGGTATAATTGCAGTTTGCACATTTTACCCTGAAACAAACTGCCTAAACTATGAATTATATTTCGTTAGATGAATACAAAAAAGCCTGGGTTTTTCGTCATAAAGATATGCCGATAAGCGCAGAAGATGCCGCACAAATAAAACCAATGACAGCTGAGCGTGCAGCGGTTTTATGGACCACTATGGTAAGCCGTGAGCATGATCACCCTGACTTTTTTGATAAAACAGATTGGTGCGGTAAAGATGACAGTTTTTCTGAAACTGTTAACTGGGAAAATGCATGGGAAGCGGGTGATGAGCAACTACCTGAAGAAATCCTTAACCATTTAGAGTGGGAAGCCAATACGACCGTGTATTTTTGTATGGCGCGCGACAATATTATCGAAACCAGCTTTGCCGTATTTAAGCGTTGTTGGCAAAACTTTATGTTTTTAGCCGATGGTAGTTTATTGCTAGGTAAAAAGCGTGATGCTGTGGTGCAGTTTTTAGAATCTGGTAATGCAAAACTGGGTAAAAAAGGTGCAGTAAAGTAGCGCTCAATAAACGCTCTATGCTATAAAACAGTCAAGCAATTGTTTTATAAGAGCGCGCATTGTCTATTTCTCATTCACAAAGTGAAACGTCACAACAAGCTGAAATTTGGCAAACAGATGCCGAACGAGCATTGTATGCACAGTTATGTAACGCGTTTTATGCTCGTGAGATCCCACGGTTAGTTGATGAACCTGATGCAGCAAGGCTAAAACGCTTATTAGCAAGTTTGCCTTACTACATAGAGCGTTTAGCGATGCGTATCGTAAGCGGTGATGCACCATTACAACTTGATTCGCAAAATGGTAGTTGGCTCGAGAAACAAAAGGCATCGCCTCCGGTCTACAGTAAAGAAGACTCAAAAAATTTTTACACTAAATATGCTAAGCGCGGGTTAATTGTTCCTGTGTTAATTAATGATGAGCAATGTACAAGGGTGCGCATAGACAGCTTAGATCAAGTAAGCGACAATAAGGTACATTGTAATGAGCTAGGTTGGTTTGATGTGTCGGGAGAGTCACTAGAACACATACCAGCGCAAATATTAAAGCCATCAAAATTGGTTATGACAGCTGCATGCTGTGGTCATCAGTGGCAATACAATAAGCGCATAACACCTAAGCGTTTGTCATTAAGAGAAATGCTACTAGCAAGTAATATAAATTGGCGTAATCTAAAACGCCCTTTGACTTAATTTAACCGCGAAGGAGTGTTCAATGCGGGTTTTTCAATTCGCCTTGTTATGTTTGGCATTATTTATTCAGTACCGTTTGTGGTTTGGCCATAATGGAGTGCAAGATTACACTCGTTTAAAACAAGCAGTAGCATCACATCAAGATACGAATGCTAAATTATTAAAACGTAATACGGTACTAAAAGCCGACATTAAAGATTTAAAGCTTGGTCAAGAGGGTATTGAAGAACGAGCGCGTAACGAATTAGGAATGATTAAACCTGGTGAAACCTTTATTCGAGTATTACCAGGTCAGCAGTATAATGAACAATAAACAAATTATTACCGCAATTGTTCCCGCTGCGGGAGTAGGGAGTCGAATGCAACATTCGGCGCCTAAACAATATATCGAGCTTGCGGGTAAAACTATTTTAGAGCATACCTTAAGCAAGCTTGCTGAGCTTGAATGCCTTAATACCATAAAAGTCGCTATTAGTGATGATGATGGCTATTTTGCCGATTTACCGTATATAGATGCGCGAATTGAACGTGTGAGTGGTGGTAAAGAACGCGCCGATTCAGTGCTAAACGCTTTGCTATCACTTGCCGATAATCCACCTGACTGGGTACTTGTTCACGATGCGGCAAGACCGTTAGTGTGCTTGGCAGATATTCAGCGTTTAATCGCTGAATGTACTGCTGCCAATGAAGGCGGTATTTTGGCATCAAAAGTAAAAGACACCATTAAGCGCGGTCATACCCACAGTGAGCAAACAGTGCCACGTGACGATTTATGGCAGGCGCTAACCCCTCAGTTTTTCCCTTACAAATTGCTGACCGATGCGCTATCAAATGCCCTTCAAAGTGGTGTGACTATTACAGATGAGGCATCGGCAATTGAATGGGCCAAACAGCCTGTTAAGCTGGTTGCTGGTCGCAGTGATAATATTAAAATCACCACCCCTGAAGATTTAGATTTAGCAGCATTTTTATTGCAAAAACAACAAAACGAGAGTACCTCATGATTCGAATTGGCCATGGCTTTGATGTACACAAATTTGGTGGCGAAGGGCCACTGGTGATTTGTGGTGAAAAAATTGATTATCCACAAGGCTTTTTAGCACATTCTGATGGTGATGTGGCAATTCATGCTTTATGCGATGCAATATTAGGTGCACTTGCAATGGGCGATATTGGCAAGCACTTCCCTGATACTGCGAGCGAATACGAAAATATTGATAGCCGAATTTTGCTACGCCACGTGGTTGGGCTTGCTAAAGAGCAAGGTTACGTTCTTGGCAATGCCGATGTCACGATTGTTGCTCAAGCCCCCAAAATGTTGCCACATATTCAAGCAATGCGTGAAAACTTATGCCAAGACCTTGAAGCAGATATTTCACAAGTGAATGTAAAAGCAACGACTACAGAGAAGTTGGGCTTTGAAGGTCGTAAAGAAGGTATCTCAAGCCATGCTGTTGTAATTATGAGAAAGCAAGATTGATGAGTGAACTAAATTACCTTTACGGCAAACCTCTTTCGAAAGCTGATTTTAAAACCACTGCCGAAGATTTTATGGTTGATGAAGACTTGGGCATTGAGTTTACAGGCTCTGGTGAGCATGTCTGCTTACAAGTGGTAAAAAAAGGTGAAAACACTCAGTTTGTTGCTAAACGTATTGCTGAAAAAGCCGGTGTTTCCCCGCGTGATGTGAGTTATGCGGGCTTAAAAGACCGTCATGGTGTATGTACACAATGGTATAGTGTGCCAGTGCCAATTAAAAAGCATATTGAATTTAGTGAACTGAATAACGAGCAGTTTTTTGTTATTTCGCAACAGCGCCACAATCGCAAACTCAGAACTGGCTGCCATAAAGGCAACCGCTTCACCATCACTTTACGTAATGTGACTGAACCACTGGATATTTTATGCCGTATTAACGCGGTGCGTGCCGGTGTGCCTAATTACTTTGGTGAACAACGCTTTGGTCATGGTGGGCACAACCTTGAAATGGCAAAACGCATGTTTGCCGGAGAGCGTATTCGCGACAAAAAATTACGAGGTTTAGTGATCTCTGCAGCGCGCTCTTATGTGTTTAATGAAATTGTGAGCTTGCGCGTTGCTGAACATGGCCTTGCGAAAACCATGCACCGCGAAGTATTTATGTTAAGTGGCAGCAATGCCTTTTTTGAAGATAACATTAGCGACGATAATATTGCCCGCTTAGCGTCTGGCGATATCGTGATGTCGGCCCCTATGGTTGGTAAAGGTGAAAAAGGCCTTACCGAGGCCGAAAAAACGTGGCTCGAACCTTATCAGTCTTGGATAGCTGGCCTTAGCGAACTTGGTCTTAAAAACGAGCGTAGAATGTTACGTTTGATCCCAGATTCATTAGCGGTTGAAACCCTAGACGAGACAACCTTAAAGCTGAGCTTTGGGTTACCAAAAGGGTGTTTTGCCACAGCCTTGTTGCGTGAGCTGGTGGACTATCAAGATGCCAGCCCAAAAGAACAAAAACAAAAGGATGCGTAGATGAAAATTTTATTAAGTAATGATGATGGTGTAAATGCAAAAGGGATCGCAGTTTTATATCAAGCCCTGACCCAAATTGCTGATGTGACACTTGTTGCACCTGATCGTAATTGCAGTGGTGCAAGTAATTCATTGACCTTAATGAATCCACTGCGTGCAACAACCTTAGAAAATGGTTTTATTTCAATTAATGGCACGCCAACTGATTGTGTGCACCTTGGTGTCAATGAGTTAATGGATGAGCAGCCGGATCTTGTGGTTGCAGGCATTAATCATGGTGCCAACCTAGGTGATGATACTTTGTATTCGGGCACTGTTGCTGCTGCAACCGAGGGCCGCCATTTAGGGCTTCCGGCTATCGCCGTATCTTTGTGTTCTAAAGAAGGGAATCATTTTGAAACCGCCGCCGCTGTTGCTGTGAGTATCATTAAAGAATTAGCTTCGCACCCGTTACCAAAAGATCAAATTATCAATCTAAACGTACCTGACGTGCCACTTGTTGAATTAAAAGGCGTGAAAGTAACACGCTTAGGAGCACGCCATAAAGCCGAAACCATGACTAAACAGCAAGATCCATGGGGCCGCGATATATACTGGTATGGTACCTTGGGTGCTGAAAGTGATGCAGGGGAAGGCACTGATTTTTATGCCATTAATAATGGCTACGCATCAGTCACACCACTTAGTGTTGATATGACGGCTAAAGAAAGCCTACAAGCCGTTGATAGCTGGTTAGCAAATATGGAGATTAATGGTGCTGACTAATTATAATCGCAGTGCACTTGCATTAGCTGAATTATTAAAGCGCGAGGGTGTCGAAGACAGTGTCGTGCTAGAGGCAATTGCAACAACGCCTCGCCATATCTTTGTTGATGATGTTTTACAGCATAAAGCCTATCAAAATACCGCATTACCAATTGGTCAAGGGCAAACTATTTCGCAGCCTTACATTGTTGCACGTATGACAGAGTTACTTCGTTTAGCTGGGGTTCGCGATAAAGTGCTTGAGATAGGCACTGGGTCTGGCTACCAAACAGCGATTTTAGCTAAAACCTTCACCAAAGTGTGCTCAGTTGAGCGCATTAAAGCACTACAGTGGCAAGCGAAGCGCCGCTTACATAAGCTTGATTTATACAATGTCACCATGAAGCATGGCGATGGCTGGCAAGGGTGGCAGTCACAAGCGCCTTTTGAGGGGATCATTGTCACTGCTGCGGCAGCAACAATGCCGCACGGATTACTTGAACAACTTGCTGATGGTGGCGTGATGATTGCACCCATTGGTGAGCAAGATCAGCAATTAATGATGGTTGTTAGAAATGGCGACACATTTACAGAACATAAAGTTGCACCAGTGAGATTTGTACCTTTGGTGCCTGGTGATATTGAATAGGACCTAATACTTTGAAGTTGTTTACTAAGTTATATGATATGGCGCTTGTATGGGCTAAACACCGACATGCTGAGCGTTATTTAGCAGGGATGAGTTTTGCTGAATCTGTTTTTTTTCCGGTGCCGCCTGATGTCATGCTAGCACCGATGTCGCTTGCACAGCCAGATAAAGCATGGCGCTTTGCTAGTTTTACCACAATTGCTTCTGTGATTGGTGGTATTTTAGGTTATTTACTTGGCTTTTGGTTATTCGAACCAGTCGTTGAACCTCTTATTGCGCAAATGGGTTGGCAAGCTAAATTTGATACAGCCCTAAGCTGGTTTGAAAATTACGGTGTTTGGGTGGTTTTCTTAGCTGGATTTTCGCCTATCCCCTATAAGGTATTTACCATAGGCGCAGGTCTAATGCAGATGGCATTTTTACCATTTTTACTTGCTTCTGCTGTTGGTCGTGGGGCACGTTTCTTTCTTGTTTCGGCACTAATGAAATGGGGTGGAGTTAAAATGGAGCAAAAATTACGTCAATATGTTGAAGCCCTTGGCTGGGGATTGGTTGTTTTAGTGGTGGTTGCGTACTTTTTACTACGATAAGCCATAAAACCATTAGTTAGTACGATAAGGAGCATTTTACGATGAGCAGGCAGATAACAGTCTATGTTACTTTGTTTACTAGTATTTTGCTCTTTGGCTGTACGTCTCGCGAAGCACCCGCTCCGGTCAGTAGTTTAGATAATCATGTAAAGCCGACGACGCGCAAAGTAAATATCACAGGCTCAAAATACACAGTGAAAAAGGGTGATACTTTATATTCAATTGCCTTTAGTTCTCAACGAGATTTTCGAACCCTCGCAAAAATAAACAATATTCCAGCACCTTACACTATCTTTCCCGGCCAACGTATCTTGATTACAAAGCAGGAACAAAAATACAAAAAGGCGAAAAAATATACGAATTCGAGTAAAAAGTCTACTTTTTCCACACAAAAAAATAACAAAAAATTAAAGAAAGAGCTTGATCAGCCAAAACAACGAGAGTATGTTCAGAAACAAGCCAACAAAATAATTAGTGACAAAAACGGTAATTCTAATTCTAAAGTTGTATGGAGCTGGCCGGCTAAGGGCAAGGTCACGCGACGCTTTTCTAATAAAGAAAACGGCTTTAAAGGGTTACAGATCACTAACAAAGAGGGGGCTTCTGTTTTAGCTGCTGCACACGGAACTGTGGTATACGCGGGTAACGCGTTGCGAGGTTACGGTAATTTAATTATTTTGAAACATAATGATGATTACCTAAGTGCTTACGCGCATAATTCAACGTTGCTTGTAAAGGAAAAACAGGAAGTAAAGGCAGGGCAGAAAATAGCAGAAATGGGCAGTTCAGACTCTTCGGTTACGGCTTTGAGATTTGAAATTCGTTATCGGGGTCAAGCAGTCAATCCTGCTAAGTATCTACCTTAGCCATTAGGGTATTGATAAAAGTGATTTAGCTCAATCACATATTTGCTCGGGAGGACGCTTATGGGTCACACAGCAAAACTAGAGAAAACAACTGACGCGATTGACGATAAATTTGATGACACGGTAGTCGAAGATGATGCTTCTGAACTATTAGAAGAAGTTGATAACGAAGAAGATATATTTGCAAAAGACGAAGTTGCTAAAAACTTAGATGCAACCCAGCTGTATTTAGGTGAAATTGGTTTTTCTCCACTGTTAAGTGCAGAAGAAGAAGTATTTTTTGCTCGCAAAGCATTGAAAGGCTGTGAAGCCTCTCGCAAGCGAATGATTGAAAGTAATTTACGTCTAGTAGTGAAAATTGCCCGCCGTTATAACAATCGTGGCCTTGCACTACTTGACCTTATTGAAGAAGGTAATCTAGGCCTTATCCGAGCTGTTGAAAAATTTGACCCAGAACGTGGTTTTCGCTTTTCAACCTATGCAACATGGTGGATCCGTCAAACCATTGAACGCGCCATCATGAACCAAACACGTACAATTCGTTTACCAATTCACGTAGTTAAAGAACTAAATGTGTATTTAAGAACTGCACGTGAACTAACCCAGAAGTTAGACCACGAACCAACCGCAGAAGAAATTGCAGAGTGCTTAGATAAGCCGGTTGAAGACGTGACTAAAATGCTGCGTTTAAATGAAAAGATAACTTCAGTTGACACTCCTATTGGTGGTGAAAACGATAAAGCTCTGCTTGATATCATAGCCGATGAAAAAGGCTCTGGTCCTGAGGGAGAAGTACAAAATAACGACATTAACAAACACATTGTTGATTGGTTAGGTGAGTTAAACCCTAAACAACGCGAAGTACTCGCTCGACGTTTTGGTTTACTCGGTTATGAGCCATCAACTTTAGAAGATGTTGGTCGTGAAATTGGCTTAACACGTGAGCGTGTAAGACAAATTCAGGTGGAAGCATTACGTCGCTTAAAAGACATTTTGCAACATGAAGGTTTAAGCACTGATAGCTTATTTGATCAATTCACTTGATATATAGCAAATTAGACAACAATACATAGGCTTTAGGGTCTAGAACACACAAAAAAGCTGACATTGCGTCAGCTTTTTTTATATCTATATTATACCTACAGTAAATCTTTTAATTGATACAGTAGTTGGTGTGCTTGTCTTGGCGTTAGGCTGTCTGGATCAAGTTGTTTTAAGGTTAATTCAAGCTCAGACGGTTCATCATCAAAACTTAATGTTTGCTGTTGCTGCTCAATGGGGGCCGTGACAGGTTGGTGGTTTTCGAGCATTTTTAGCTTTTGTTTGGCTTGTTGGATCACCGCTTTTGGAACACCGGCCAAGGCAGCAACTTGTAGGCCAAAGCTTTTGCTTGCTGCGCCTTCAAGCACAGTATGCATAAAGGCAATTGTGTCGTTATGCTCAATGGCATCTAAATGCACATTTACCAACCCTGTTTTCTGCTCGGCCAGCTCTGTTAATTCAAAATAGTGAGTTGCAAATAAGGTTTTAGCGGCAATTTTTGAAGCTAAATAGTCAGCTGTTGCATAGGCTAGCGATAAACCATCATAGGTCGAAGTACCGCGACCAATTTCATCCATTAGCACCAGTGATTGTGCTGTGGCGTTATTTAAAATAGTTGCCGTTTCTGTCATCTCAACCATGAAGGTTGAACGCCCTGATGCTAAATCATCGCTTGCCCCAATACGTGTAAAGATACGGTCAATATTTCCGATTTCAGCACTATCTGCAGGTACATAAGAGCCAATGTGTGCCATTAGCACGATAAGTGCAGTTTGACGCATATAGGTTGATTTACCACCCATATTTGGGCCTGTGATAATCAACATTTTACGGTCGTTATTAAGCTCCACTGGGTTGGCAATAAACGGGTCTTTCATTACCTGTTCAACCACCGGGTGGCGACCTTGTTTAATACTGATATTATCGTTATCGCACAGTGTTGGCTTAGCATAATTAAGCGCTTGTGCTCGTTCTGCCAAATTATTTAAAACATCTAAATCAGCCAGTACGGCAGCCATAGTTTGTAACTGTTCAATGTGCGGAGCAATAAATTCGAACAGTTGCTCGTAAAGCTGTTTTTCAAGCGCAAGTGCTTTTGATTGGCTACCGAGTACCTTATCTTCATGCTCTTTTAGCTCGGGGATAATATAACGCTCATTGTTTTTCAACGTTTGGCGACGAATATAATCTGCAGGCACTAAATGAGAATTGGCGCGGCTTACTTCAATAAAAAAGCCATGCACTTTGTTGTAGCCAATTTTTAAAGTGCTAATGCCAGTGCGCTCTCGCTCACGCTCTTCAAGCTTTTCAAGAATATCGGTTGCACCTTGGCTTAGTGCACGCCATTCATCAAGCTCACTGTTGTAACCCGGGGCAATAACGCCACCATCACGAATAAGTACTGGTGGGGTTTCGATTACAGCACGTTCGAGTAAATTTTGTAGTTCAGGTAACTGTTGCGACTGAGCAATGATTTGGCTAATACGCGGGTCATTAGCATCCGTCAGTAATTCGTGTAGTGGTGCTAGTGCTTGCAGTGCACTACGCAGGCGCGTTAAATCACGCGGTCTTGCGGTACAAAGTGCTAAACGGGCAATGACACGTTCAATGTCACCAATTTGTTTCAACGACTCTTGCAGTTCACCACATAATTGCGCATCAATAATGGCGCTAATAGCGTTGAGTCGAGAGTTGAGCTCTGTTTTACTGCGCACCGGTGTATGAATACGGCGTTTTAATAAGCGTGAACCCATCGCTGTCGCCGTTTTATCAAGTACTTGCGCAAGGGTATTTTCGTAACCGCCTGATAAGTTAACTGTAAGTTCAAGGTTTTTACGGGTTGCTGCATCTAAGATCACTGCATGTTCGTTTTGCTCAAGGGTAATGGCACGAATATGCGGCAGGGCAATGCGCTGCGTATCTTTTACGTATTGCATTAAACAGCCCGCAGCCACTAAAGCGGCATGTGCTTTGTCTACACCAAAACCAACCAGATCTTTAGTGCCAAATTGGTCGCACAGTAAATGCTGCGCAGTATCTAGATCGAATTCCCATTCAGGGCGACGACGTGCACCTTTAATGTGCTCAATTAAGTGCACATTCGCAAAGGTTTCACTATAAAGTAGCTCTGCCGGTGCTAAACGCTGTAATGTTGAGCTAAATGCTTCATCAGTATTAACTTCTAATACATTGAATCGACCAGAGTTTATATCAAGATAGGCAACTCCATATAAGCCTTGCTTGTTTTGCCAAACACTGGTCAGAAGGTTGTCTTGGCGCTCTTGTAGTAACGCTTCGTCAGAAATTGTGCCAGGGGTAACAATACGCACAACTTTACGTTCCACCGGGCCTTTGCTGGTGGCGGGGTCGCCAATTTGCTCGCAGATAGCTACTGATTCACCCATTTGTACAAGGCGAGCTAGGTAGTTTTCAACGGCATGATAAGGCACACCTGCCATTGGTATTGGATCACCACCGGCTTTACCGCGATGAGTTTGAGAAATATCAAGAAGTTGCGCTGCACGTTTAGCGTCATCAAAGAAAAGTTCGTAAAAATCGCCCATACGATAAAACAATAAAATATCCCGATGCTCGGCTTTTATTTTTAGATACTGCTGCATCATAGGGGTTTGTTGTTTTATAGTGTGCGGTGCATAAAGATCAAACGACATGTATTTACCCAAAGGCTGAATATGGAATTACATCAAGAGATTAAAACACTTGCTGCGAAATTAGGAGCTATTTTAACGGATAAACGCTTATGGATCACTACCGCAGAATCATGCACTGGTGGTGGCGTTAGTTATGCGTTAACTGATACCCCCGGCAGTTCGAATTATATTGACCGTGCGTTTGTTACTTATAGCAATCAAGCAAAACAGCAATTAATAGGTGTTAGTGAGCAAACATTAAACAATTTTGGTGCTGTCAGTGAGCAAACCGTGCTTGAAATGGCATCGGGTGCTGCAAAAGCTGCAAACGCAGATATTGCAATTGCTATCTCAGGGATTGCAGGCCCCGGTGGTGGAACACTGGATAAACCTGTAGGGCTGGTATGGTTTTGTATTCATTTTGCCGGAAAAAACTACCCAAGCGAACAGGTTTTCTCAGGAGATAGAGCTGAAGTTAGACTGCAAGCTATTGTTTATTCATTAAAAACTGTAATTGAATTGATAAAATCAGAAAATTAGCTTGATACTGTGATTTCATACAGTATACTGTCTGCATTAGCCGGATTTGGAGAACAGAATGAACGATAACAAACAAAAAGCCTTAGATGCTGCTTTATCACAAATTGAGCGTCAATTTGGTAAAGGCTCAATTATGAAACTGGGCGACAACAAAGCCCTAGACATTGAAGCTATCTCAACAGGTTCACTAGGTATCGATATCGCATTAGGTATTGGTGGTTTACCTACGGGCCGTATTGTTGAAGTGTATGGTCCTGAATCATCAGGTAAAACAACGCTTACTTTACAAGTTATCGCTGAAGCTCAAAAGCAAGGTAAAACCTGTGCATTCGTAGATGCTGAGCACGCTCTGGATCCTGTATACGCTCAAAAACTGGGTGTAAACATTGACGAATTACTTGTTTCTCAACCAGATACTGGTGAGCAAGCATTAGAAATTTGTGACATGTTAGTTCGTTCAAGTGCTGTTGATGTTGTGATTGTCGACTCGGTAGCTGCTTTAACACCTAAAGCTGAAATCGAAGGCGACATGGGTGATTCACACATGGGCCTACAAGCTCGCTTAATGTCACAAGCACTACGTAAGCTTACAGGTAACATCAAGCGTTCAAATACGCTGTGTATTTTCATCAACCAAATCCGTATGAAAATTGGTGTTATGTTTGGTAACCCAGAAACAACAACCGGTGGTAACGCGCTTAAATTCTACGCTTCAGTACGTATTGATATTCGTCGTATTGGTTCAGTAAAAGAAGGCGACGAGGTTGTTGGTAACGAAACCCGCGTGAAAGTTGTTAAGAACAAGGTTGCGCCGCCGTTTAAACAAGCTGAATTTATCATCATGTATGGTGAAGGTATTTCTAAGCAAGGTGAGCTAATCGACTTAGGTGTTAAGCATAAGATTGTTGAAAAATCAGGTGCTTGGTACAGCTACAATGGCAATAAAGTTGGTCAAGGTAAGGCAAACTCAATTAAGTTCTTAAAAGATAACCCTGAGATCGCAGATGAGATCGAAGGTAAGTTACGTGAGATGCTATTACTACAGGCAACTGTACAACCAGAAGATGGTGAAGATGCAGGCCTAATAGCTGAAGACGAGCTATAAACACTACTAAAGAGTACAGTTAAGCGTGATTTGACCCGCACTTAACACAAAAAAGACCGCTACATTGTTAGCGGTTTTTTTATGGGTGCTTATAGCTGCGATTTTATATCGCGTTTAATCACTAAATTGTTGGCGGTATTCTGTGGTCGCGTGTAGCTTTTAGCTGTCAGAATACGCGATAGTGCCTGTAACTTTCCCCTTTCTAACTTTACTCTTGCAACTCTTGCATGAAAAAGCCGCAGATGATGCGGCTTTTCAGTACTTAAGCTTTAAACTTCTAGCTCAAAGCTTATAACTGCCAGTTGAAAGACACTGAGTAGTTACGTGGTGCGCCGTAATAGCCTTGTGCCCAGAACAGGCTATGAAGATATTTTTCATTAGTGACGTTGTTGATATTAAGGTTAACACTTACATTATCATTGATGTCATAAGTCGCCATTAGGTTTAATAAGCCATAAGCATCTTGAGTTGTGGTAATGAGAGGGGCATTAGTATCAGCATCACGAACTTGTACACGCTTGGTGTCGTCTTGCCATTGATAATTTAAGCCAAAAGTTAAGCCATCAACTTCAGGTACTTTGTGTGTTACAGCAAGTTTGAATTGATTTTCTGGTGTGTAGTCTTTAACTAGGTCATCACCATCAATATTTAAATTACTGTAACTGAAACTCGCACTCAAGGTATCATTAATTTGACCGCTTAATTCTACCTCAAAACCATCACTGTTTATGCCATCAGCACCATAATAACGTGTATCATCAGGAAGTGAGCCTGGCACGGCAACAGCAAGACCTTCCTGTTTAGCATCAAAATAGGCAAGAGTAACAAATAAGTTATCATCAAGTAGCTGTGCTTTTACACCAATCTCGCTGCTTTTACCTGTGATTGGGTCTAAGTAATCGCCATTGATGTCACGTTCAGTTTGTGGCACAAAGGTTTCAGTGTAGCTTGCGTAAGTTGATAAGCTTTCGTTGATATCATACACAGCACCGAAGTAAGGCACAGTTTGCTCACTGTCTTTATCTTTTGCTTTACCATATGACTCGCCCTCTGTTTCCCAGTTTACTTGGCTTACACCAGCTAAAATACTGAAAGCATCTGTGGCACGGATACGTGTTGAAATATACGCAGAACGTTGACGGCTGGTGATATCAGCACCTGTTAAACCATCAGTAAGCGTTGGCACTGGCGCAACACCATTCCACCCACCTAGCTCCGGCATTGCAGGAAAACCATTACCAGTCGTGTAGTCATACAGTGATTTATCTTTGTAATCTATATCTGCTTGGTTTACGCCAAAAGATAGGTCATGTTCCATACCAAATAAATCAAATTTACCCGTTGCGTAAATATCTAAAATGTCGTGCTTGTCTTTGTGGTCATATTCACTTGCATAACCTGTTAAGCCAAGACCTGTTTCTCTGTCTGGGGTACCGTAAACATAGAAAAGTTCTGAGTCTTGCTCATTTTCTAAGTGTGCGTAGCTTGCTTTTAAGAACCAAGTATTGGTAATTGCTTGCTCAATTGATAAAAACAACTGCTCTGTTGTGTTATTCCAATATGACCAATCAGACGCTGTGCTGGTTGATGTATCAAAGTTTGTTGCAGTACCATCGCTATAATAAAGCGGTAGCGCGCCCCAAAGTGGGCTGTCGGCATCTTTCTTTTGATTTACATAGTTAGCAGTTACAACTGTGCTATCAGTAAGCTGACCTTCGTAGGCTAGGTAATAAATTGTTTTATCTTGCTCGTAACGGTCAAGGTATGACTCTGTTTTGTGCTTGGTGAATACAGCACGCACTGCATGGTTTTCGTTGAGAGCAGTTGATGCATCAAGCTCTAGACGTTTGTTATCCCATGAACCATACGATACAGATGCATTTACTTGTGTTTGGTAAGTAGGGCGCTTTAGAACCATGTTGACGGTTGCAGATGGGTTACCAGCACCTGTCATTAAACCGTTGGCACCACGTACAATTTCAACACTATCAAAAATAGAAGTATCTAGAGTACCTTGTATTGAACCGTTATCTTGTGGCATACCCATGCCATTAACTTGGAAGTTAGTGATCTCAAAACCACGGGCTTTAAAATAAGTACGGTCAGTTTCGATTTGTTCAACAGTCACACCAGGAGTGCTTTCTAATACGGCATTTAGGTTATCGAGGGAAAAATCATCCATTAATGCACGTGAAACAACAGAGATTGACTGTGGTGTTTCTTTAATTGTTAGTCCTAACTTAGTTGCTGACTGTGCTTCTTCGGTGATGTAATTTTTATGATGCTGGCCATAAACAGCTATTTTTTCAATAGCTTGTTCTTCTTTTTGTTGTTCAGCTAAAGCGTGTCCACTAAGTAGTGCTGAGGTCACTAGGCTTAACTGCGATAAGCGCAAAAATTTTGTTGATGACATGCAAAGTTCCAATTAGTTCAATTAATAATGAAATTAACGCGTAATCTAAACTAAATGAGAACGATTTACAATTAAGTTTTTATGGGGCTTGAAATGTTTTTAAAAATGCAACGCAGGAGAATCCAAACGCTTGATAAAAAAAAGCGGCCGAAGCCGCTTCAGGAAGTAAAACTTTTAACTTTAAAACACGTATTTTGCAGAAAATTGCAGACGATCCATATCGCCATCAGTGCCACTTTCAAGCTCACGTTCTGCATGTTTGAATTCAACCCCAAAAGTCAACTTTTTAACTGGTGAATACAATAGGTTAGCGCTAAAGCTTTGGCTTGTCTTTGTTGGGTCAATAGACATAGCTAATAAGTCGGTATTGTTATCAGCAGAGAAGAATGAATACAGGAAGGTTGAGCGCCATTGGCTGCTCCAGTTTTGTTGATAAGCAATAAAGCCAGATGTTGAATCAATCGCATCTAGATCATCGCCATCAAGTACTGCACCATGAGCAACATTTAAACCAACATAGCGGCCTAAACCAGAACCTTGTGTAAGCATAAATTTAAGATTATTTTCACCAAAATTTACTTTACCTGATGCGCTGATACCAAACGATGATGTATCCGCATCAATGCCATTTTGTTTATAAGTAAGCTGGCGTGCCAGACCTGTTACAACAAGTTCACCCCAATCAGCCTTATGGGCATAACGTGCTGTAAAGTCAGGCATTGAAGCATCATCAGTCGCCACACGAGCACCACCTACAGTGACTGTGCTTTCAGGGTTTTCAACAGAGAATGACCAGTTACCTGTTGTATAGCGAATTTGTGCTTGGCGAGCAAACACAGTACCCTCTGCTGGGCCAACAAAGTCTAAGGTTTCAGGAAGGGCGCCAACGTTTTGGAAGTTTGACCAAGCTTGACCAAATAACCATCCATCATAAGTTACAAATGCTTGGCGTATACGCGGTGCATAAGAGTTTGTAACACGCTCATTTCCACCTGGTGCAGAAGCAAGGAAATCGATTTCTATTTTGGTTTTAATTGTTTTCCCATCATCTAATTTAGTTGCTGTGCCTAGGCTAAATCGAGACTGGCGAGCATGCATATCAAAGACAGCATCACTGTCGCTGTCTGCGCCCACGGGGGTTGTACTTGGGACATAGAAGTCGCGGCCAATGCTGCCACCGGCTGGTACACCTGCAGAGTAATCACTCCACATCGCATCTAGTTTTACATAGCCACCATAAGAAACGTCGGTGTTACCAATGGTTGCAGCGTTAGCGGTACCTGCAAGTGCACATAAAACAGCCGAAGCTGTCAGTGTTTTTAATGCGGTTACTTTTGTTGTTGTCATAATGTGTATTCCTGTCGAAGCTACTTGTTGATTGCATTAATGTTGTTGTATCACTGTTGTTTAAGAAATGACTTCTCTCAATTATCTATTGGTCTATTAGACTAAGGTGGTAAGCGACTCAAAATCGCTTACCTGCGAACATTGGACTAGATTATAGAAGGCGATTTCGAAGTTTTTTGTGAAATGACAAGATATACAACTAAGGTCTAATACTTTCAGGGGCTTTGCTGAGTGATCCTTGAGGCAGGCCGAAGGCAAGTAATTAAAATGGAGACGACAACAATGTCAGAAAGTATCTATCCAGTACCAGCGCATATCAAGAATGCAGCATTAGTTGATAACGATAAATATAATACAATGTATAAGCAATCTATCGATGACCCTGAAGGATTTTGGCGAGAGCACGGTAAACGCCTTGATTGGTCAACTCCTTATAATAAAGTAAAGAACACCTCATTCGACAAAGGCCACATCAGCATCCGCTGGTATGAAGACGGCCAACTTAACGCTTCATATAACTGTATTGACCGCCACCTTGCTACTAAAGCAGATAAAACAGCCCTTATTTGGGAAGGTGACAACCCTGAACACAGCGAAAATATCAGCTACCAACAACTTCACGACGAAGTAGCAAAATTGGCAAATGGCCTTAAAAAGTTAGGCGTATCAAAAGGTGATCGCGTTGCTATTTACATGCCTATGACACCGCAAGCTATTTACGCTATGCAAGCATGTGCGCGTATTGGTGCGATTCATTCTGTGGTATTTGGTGGTTTCTCTCCATCAGCGATTGCTGACCGAATTAATGACTCAGGCGCTAAAGTGGTAATTACTTCAGACGAAGGTCGCCGTGCTGGCAACTGTGTACCACTTAAAGCAAATGTTGATGAAGCGGTATCACAAGACTCAGTAACTACGGTTGAACACGTTATTGTGCATCAGTTAACCGGTGGTGAAGTTGAGTGGAATAGCCACGATATTTGGTGGCATGAACTTGTCGCTGACTTACCTGCTGAGTGTGAACCAGAGCCAATGAATGCGGAAGATCCGCTTTTCATTCTTTATACCTCTGGCTCAACAGGCCAACCAAAAGGAGTGGTTCATACTACCGGTGGTTACCTCGTTTATGCATCAATGACACATGAATACGTGTTTGACCTAAAAGAAGACGACATCTTCTGGTGTAGCGCTGATGTGGGCTGGATCACAGGGCACAGCTACATTGCCTATGGGCCATTAGTAAACGGCTGTACGCAAGTGGTTTTTGAAGGTGTACCAACGTATCCAACGGCGGGTCGTATGGGTGAAGTGATTGATAAGCACAACGTGACTATCCTTTACACTGCACCAACAGCTATCCGTGCTTTAATGGCGAAAGGTGATGAGCCAACAGCTACCTCAACACGTAATAGTTTACGTATCATGGGTTCAGTGGGTGAGCCGATTAACCCTGAAGCGTGGGCTTGGTATTACGAGCACATTGGTAACGAAAACTGCCCAATTGTAGATACGTGGTGGCAAACAGAAACTGGTGGCATCATGATCACACCGTTACCAGGTGCGACAGATATGAAACCTGGCTCTGCAACTCGTCCTTTCTTTGGTATTGCACCGGCACTTTTTGATGCTGAGGGTAATACACTAGAAGGCGCGGTTGACGGTAACCTTGTTATTTTAGATAGCTGGCCATCACAAGCACGTACAGTTTATGGCGACCATGAACGCTTTGAACAAACCTATTTCTCAGCATACCCAGGCGTGTACTTCACAGGTGATGGTTGTCGCCGTGATGAAGATGGTTACTACTGGATCACTGGCCGTGTGGACGACGTACTTAATGTATCAGGCCACCGCCTAGGTACGGCAGAAATCGAAAGTGCATTGGTTGCTCACGAAGCTGTAGCAGAAGCTGCTGTAGTTGGTTATCCGCATGACATTAAGGGTCAGGGCATTTATGTTTACATCACACCAAATGAGGGTGTTGTAGTCAGCGATGAACTAACAAAAGAAGTGCGTAACTGGGTTCGTAAAGAACTAAGCCCAATTGCTTCACCAGATATGATCCAATGGTCTCCGGGTCTACCGAAAACACGTTCTGGTAAGATCATGCGTCGAATTTTACGTAAAATTGCGGCAAATGAGCATCAACAGCTAGGTGATACATCAACTCTTGCCGATCCAAGTGTGGTAGATGAACTAATCGAAAACCGATTAAATCGTTAAAATCACGTTAAAAACTTGATTAGAAGTTGATTCTAAACGTAGTATATCGGCTGTCACTTAGAAATAGGTGCCAGCCGAATTTATTAGGAGTGAACCATGAGTCAGTTTTTAATAGCGGACGATCATCCGTTATTTCGTGAAGCGCTGAAAGGGGCATTAAGTGCTAAGTTCGCTGATTTAGAAGTGTTTGAATCGGAAAACTTTGAGACCACTTTACAGGTGTTAAACGAACAAGAAGATCTTGATATCTTACTACTAGACCTTCACATGCCAGGCAATGGCGATTTATACGGCCTTATTCGCATTCGCGAAGATTATCCTAGCTTACCAATTGCTGTTGTTTCTGGCAGCGAAGATATTAACGTTGTCTCTAAAGTAATGGCCTATGGTGCAATGGGATTCATTCCAAAATCATCATCGTCAGATGATATTGCCATGGCAATCAAACACATTCTTGAGGGTGATGTGTGGCTACCATCAGAATTAAAAGATAAAGTCTCTGATGTTGATGGCGAAGATAAAGAAATTGCCGCTCAAGTCGCATCGCTTACGCCACAGCAATATAAAGTTTTACAATACTTACACGAAGGCTTGTTAAACAAACAGATTGCTTACGAGTTACATATTTCTGAAGCGACAGTGAAAGCACACATTACTGCAATTTTTAGAAAGCTAGGTGTATATAACCGTACTCAAGCGGTATTAATTGCCTCTAAATTACAACTAGAGCCTATTGAGTCGGCATAACAAAGATAATAACAACAATAAAGAGGCCATACAGCCTCTTCATTTTATTGCTTAAGCGAACACCACGGTTCGATTTCCATTGATAAACAGTTTATGTTCAGACGCGAGTTGCAGCGCTTTGCAAAACACCGTTTTCTCAACATCTTTCCCCATTTTTGCCATCATCTCAGCGGTATCCGCATGGCTAACATGTGTCACATCTTGTAAAATAATCGGCCCTTCATCAAGCTCGTTATTAACAAAGTGAGCGGTCGCACCAATTATTTTTACACCGCGCTCAAATGCCTGATGGTAAGGCTTTGCACCAATAAAGGCAGGCAAAAACGAATGGTGAATATTAATAATCTTACCTTCAAAGCGCGCCACAAATTCAGGGCTTAAAATACGCATATATTTAGCTAGGCCGATAATGTCAGGCTGATAGCTGGCAATTAAATCACCCACTTGTTGATCATGCTCAGCACGGCTTAAACCTTCGTGCGATACTACATGAAACGGCACGCCAAAGCCTGCAGCCAGTGGCGCTAAATCTGCATAGTTGGCAATCACAGCCAGTACTTCGATGTTTAATGCTTTTTCGAATTGCTTAAGTAATACCCCCCCTAAACAGTGTGCTTCTTTGGTGGCCAGTAATACCACTTTGGTTTTTTCACTGCTGTGCAGCGCAAGCTCTGCGCCATCAGGAAGTAGCTCAGCAAGGCTTGGTAAAAAATCATCTGAAATAACGCCGCTTAACTCTGTACGCATAAAAAAGCGTTTAGCGTCTTTATCTACAAATTCGTTATTACGTGTAATGTTTAAATTATGCTGATGACAAAGACCGGTGATCTTGGCAATTAGACCAACATCATCATCGCATTGTGTGGTTAAAATCGTGTTCATAGTCCTCATTCTAATCCCGTTTGTGTGAGCCTCATTATTTGCTAATTTTTTAGCGCTGCATAGCGCAAATTGAACTATCTAATAATTTATCTGACTTCATTGTCTAACCTTACAAAATGTAATCATTATTTACTTTTCGTGTAAAAGTAAGCTGCTTTCACTATAAATGTGATTTTCTGTCCATAATTATGATTAATTGAGTGCCTTTCTATACCTTTTTCTACACTTTTTAACCTTAACGTAAGTAACTGTAAGTGAAGGTAATTGTTTGTAAAACATAGAATTTTATTGCTTTAGTTGAGTCAAAGTAGATTATTACAAACAATAAGGAATAAACTCCATGAAAAGTACTCTGCTTAAAACAATTGTTGCCACAAGTTTGCTTTCGGTGCTGGCTGCCTGTTCTAGTGACGACAGCAGCAATAGCAACAGCGGCTATGTGCAACTGTACAATGGCTCTTATAATAGCCCCTATACACGTTTATTTGTTGATGACACTGAACGTTCGGGCGCAGATTTTGGTGATGTATCAACCCGCCATAATTACAGCTCGGGTGAGTATGAGCTGAGTTTTCAGTATGTTGATGTCAACGATAGCTATATCACTATTGATGAAGAAACCATTAAAATTAAAGACGATCAAACCCAGTTGCTAGTAATGAATGGTGATTTTGCTGAGCCAACGTTTACTGAGCTAAGTGTGCCATCTTCAAGCGATGAAGATGAGTTTAATGTTGGCTTTTTTAATATCGTCGGCGAAGACAATATTTACGACGTTTACATTGCCACTGATGACGGGTTATTTGATAGCGCTGAGTTACTGATGACTTCGCAGTACCTGGTAGAGCCAGAACTAGCTACGCTTGAGGAAGGTTATTACACTATTTATGTCACTGCTAGTGGTAGCACTGATGTGATTTTTGAATCACCAAAATTGTATTTTAATGATGAAGCAACTTACATGGCGATGATCCGCCCAAGTTATGCAACAGAAGAAGACGGCATTACCCTTGATGTAGTGACGGCAAGTAGCTCGGTGACTCAACTAAACCACCAAGACGCACAAGGCCAGTTGCGATTTATTAACACTATTGATGATTACACACAAACCCAATTTAAAGTAACCAGAGGAACAACGTCTACTAATACCGAAGTTGTAAGCAACGATAGTTACTCTGAATACATGAGTATGTCACCAAATAGTTACAGCGTAGCCATGTTAGATGAGGCTGGCAACAAGATTGTTGATAACTTCTTAATGACATTAGAGCGTGAGCAAAGTGCGGTTGGTCTATTCTACAATGACAAAGACTACGGCCCTCGTATGATGACCATTGAAGAAAACCTAACACCTAGCAGCTACAGCCACACAGTTACTGTGGTGAATTTAATTGATAACTATGCAGGCCAACAGATTGACGAAGTCGATGTGTATTTCACTCTCAATGGTGAAACCGTTGATGATACTAGTAATGTCGTTGAAGGTTTAGATCAATACGACCAAAAAGAGCAGGTGGTTGATAACGAAGTTTATACAACCTATGTGGTGTTTGAAGACAACGGCCAGCAGATTGTGCTATTGCAACAAAGCGACATGGATTTTACCGAAGAAGGTAACTATATCTTGGTGATTGAACATGATGAAACCACTGACTCAGGTTACAAAATGACCTTAGAGCGAACGGTGACTGAGCAGTCTTAATTGGCTTGAACGCAATATCGTTGTTTCTTTACTCTTGCTAAGTGTTTATTATATAAACAATTAAGGTTTTTGCTTTTTTGTTTAAAGCGTACACATGGAGTGAGTATGGACGACGGTATTGCGTTACTAGTATTATTAGCACTAGTTGTTGTAGGTGGCTCGATTGCTGGCATTATTGCCTTTTTTCAACTCTCTAGTTTGAAGCGTGAAGTAGCTGCTCTTCGAGTAGAACTTAACGCGACATATATCCATAATCCACAAGCAAATACTGTAAATTCGTTTGATAATTTAAACGAAGATCTGACCGACACTTCAAAACGAGAACCAAAGCCTGAAGCCATTAATAAGCCAAGTGAGGCAATGGCTAAAAAGCCACAGCAAACGAAACCTAAGCCTGCAACTTTTAATCCGCTAGTTAGCCAACTAGTTACACAAATCAAAGCCAATTGGCTAACTTGGGTAGGAGCGGTTGCACTTGCCTTTGGTGGTATCTTTTTGGCCCGCTATTCACTTGAAGCCGGTTTATTATCCGAAACCATGCGACTCATACTTGGCGCTATTTTTGGCCTGAGTTTAATTGTTGCAGCTGAGGTTTTACATCGTAAAGGTATTACCTTTGAAGGATTTAGCAACTATATTCCCGCGGCGCTGGCAAGTGGCGGCTTTATTAGTTTGTTTGCATTGACCTTACTGGCCTACAGTCATTACGGCTTACTCCAAGCCTTACCAGCATTTAGCATTTTAACCTTGGTTTCTTTGGCTGCAAGCTGGATGGCATTACGTTTTGGCCCCGTGCTGGCTGTAATTGGTATTATTGGCGCTTACAGTGTGCCTGTATGGGTAGATACTGGGAGTAATGACTTTATTGCACTCCTTACTTATGTTGCTTTTGTCAGTGTATCAGCTTCGCTAGTCGCACATTACGTAAAACGGCATTGGTTGTGGTATTTGTTATGGGCGGGGCATTTAGGCTGGTATTGCTTGGTTGCAATGAGTGCAGCTAAAAACCTGCACTGGTTTATTAACCTTTATGCGCTGTTTAGCATTGTATTGTTAATTGCGATTCCACGTTTAGGGCTGAGTATTAAACAAGTTGAATACCGCCCACACCGCTTTAAAACACTTCTGAAACAACTGCCCGACAACCCTCTGTTATTAGCTGTTGTCATGCCACTTTATCTTTTACTCATCAGTCATAATGATCTGCTTACTTGGCAGCTTAGTATGTTGTCGTTAGTGGCTTTACTGTTGTTTTTGGTATTAAAAAACAGTGCATGGGATCACTGGCTGATAATTGCTGTAGTGAGTGTGGTGTGTTTGCTAACAGGGCAATACAATGCTGTTGATTACTCTGAGCAGCTTTTTGTTTTTAGACAAAATTACGGAGCAGGGCTGTTTTTTATTGCTTTGTTTGCTGGTTATGGTTTTTTGTTTGGTCGTAAATACCCTAAACGCTTTGGCTTTACCTTACTCGCTTCACTTTCAAGCTTTGTGATTATTAGTTGCTTATATGTCATCACTCCTGATCATGCCTTAATGACGGCATACCCGGTTTGGTGCTTTGTATTACTGGCACTGTCTGCTTGGTTATTTAAGTTATCAATTAATAGCACGAATCCAATGCAAGTATTTAGTTACTGGCTTGGCGGCAATGCCAATATTAGTTTGGCGTTAACCATGCTTCTTGAAGGGAGTAGCTTAACCTTGGCACTCGCTGCGCAAGTGTTGTTGATCAGTTTTTATGTCAATAAACATGCACTCAGCATTCCGACTTGGCCGCTAAAAGGTTTAGTTGGTGCTTTACTTGTTAGGTTAAGTTTTGCACCTTGGTCAGCTGATTACAGTGATGCGCTATTACTTGGTGTGCACTGGAGTTTAGTTGTTTACCCTGTGTCTGCTTGCTTATTTTACTTGGCAGCAAGACACTGGCAGCAGCAGTCTGTTCGGGTGTGGCTAGAAGGTGCTACGCTTCATTGTATCGCTTTATTCATTACCACAGAGACTAGCTATCAGTTAGTGGGGCACTATCCTGATTTTGAGAACTTGTCTGTGTATGAGCACATTTTGCTGACCTGTAACTGGGGTATATTGGGCTGTGTTTACCTGATGCGTTCACGTTTTACTGCGCAATTAGCTAAGCTCTATCAAATGGCAGGTTTTGCGTTATTAGCATTAAGCGGTTTGTTAGTTCTGAAAAGCTTTACCGCAGTAAATCCGTTTTTTGAGCCGATAAATATTGGCAGTTGGCCGATTATTAATTGGCTACTATTACTTTGGTTAGTTCCAGCCATCATTGCAATTTGGGCAAGCCAACTGACAAAATCTCAGCGCTTTTTGCATAAGTTTTTTAGTGCATTTGCAGGTGTGATGAGTGTTTTATATATCAATGCGGAAATTCGCCACAACTGGCAAGGGGAGTATATAAATCTTGCTTTACCGACCTCAGATGCAGAGCTGTATAGCTACTCTTTAGTTTGGCTTATTATTGGTGCTTTGGTGGTCGTGGCGGGGCAGTTAAAAACTATTACGGTTTTACAAAAGTTAGGCCTTGGTTTATTAGCGCTGGTGGTATTAAAAGTGTTTCTGATAGACATGGCAAACTTAACCGGATTATTACGTGCTATTTCGTTTATCGGCTTAGGCTTGTCGTTAGTTGCACTTAGTTGGTTGTTCCAAAAATTTAAGGCAAAGCCTACTGCTTTGCCTTAAATTAAGGAATACATGGTGTTAAGTGCTGTGGTTAAGCAGGGCTTTGAGTTTAGCGGGCTTAACGGGTTTGCTAAGGTAATGAATTTGCTCAGCTTTGGTTTGTTGTTTTAGCGCTTCATCACGTACTGCTGTGATTAAAATTGCCGGTACTGGGCTTTGCCAAATTTCTCTTAATGTTTTAATTAGCGTGATACCATCGCAATCATGGCCAAGCTGATAATCCATTAAGATCACATCAGGTGCGCCGTGGTCTTTAGCATAGGCCATGACAGTTTCAACTTGATCAAAGAGCTGATAATTGGCTTGCCATTTTTGCAACAGACTTGCCATAGCATTTAAATTCTCCGGATCATCATCAACCGCAATAATGTTCATTGCACTGCGATTTTCAACGCCTTTTTTAGGCGTGTCTTTTTGTTGAATAAACTGGCTTTCACCATATGGCACTTCAATACTAAAGCGGCTACCTTTGCCGGGCGTTGAAGTGACATCCATACGTAGCGAAAGCAAGTCGACCATCCGTTTTACTACCCCTAAACCAAGTCCAACCCCTTTGTTATCGCCCGCTTCAATACGGTAGAAATCATTAAATATTTTTGCTTGCTCCACTTCACTTATACCCGGGCCTGTGTCCCACACTTCAATACGTAAATGGTGTTTGCGTTTGCGACACGCAATTAAAACTCGGCCGCTTTCGGTGTACTTAACCGCATTTGACACCAAGTTTTGAATAATTCGTCGTAAATAGGTGATATCGCTGTGTACGATTGTCCCTTTTGAACGCACTGTAAGCTTTAAGCCTTTTTCACTCGACATAATGGCGTATTCATTTTTTAGCGGTGCAAGTATGTCATCAATACTAAAATGACGTGGCGTTGGGCTCATTGCCCCTTGCTCTAGCTTGGCAATTTCTAACAGTGCCGACATTAAATGTACGGTTGAATCTAAACTTGCGCCAAGCTTTTCAAAGTTGTTTAAGTTGTTGCTCGAAAGGGTTTTATCATCGATGGCAGCAAGGTAAAGGCGCGCCGCATTCAGCGGTTGTAAAATATCGTGGCTTGCTAAGGCTAAAAATCGCGTTTTACTATCGTTGGCTTGCTCAGCCTCTTTTTTCGCTAAAGTAAGTGCTTGCTCAGTTTGTACTCGGCTATCAATTTGCGCTTGTAAATCTCTATTTATGGTGCGTATTTCTTGGGTACGCGCTTCGATGCGGTTTTCAAGATCCATGTTTACTTCTTCGAGGGCGTTTTGCGTTTCGATATGCACAGTAATATCAGAGAAGCTTGTCACAAAGCCGCCATCAGGTAATGGGTTACCTATCATTTCAAATACTTGGCCATTTCGGCGGTGGCGAATAAAGTGATGAGGTGTGCCGTTTTTAAGATGCTGTACACGCTTTTCTACATGACGTTCAACCTCACCCGGACCACATTCACCGCGCTCTGCGTTATAGCGGATCACTTCTTCAATAGGTTGGCCAACCTCCAGAAACTCATCAGGGTAGTTAAACATTTCGGCATAGCGTTTATTCCAAGCAACCAAATTTAGCTCTTTATCAACAACCGAAATACCATGACTGAGGTTCTCAAGGGATGTGAAAAGTAAATTTTGATTAAATTGCAGTGCTTGTGTGGTTTCATCAAAAAAGTTAACCACTTCTTCAAATGCCATGCGTTTACCAGAGGCAACCGTGTGGATCAGCGCTTGTGCTGAAGATGCGCCTAGCACACCGGTTAAGGCTCGCTCACAATAAGCGATAAACTCAGGATCTGGATGTGCGTTGTTGTCATCCAAGTTATGTGACAACGCAAAGTGAGCCAGTACTTGTTGCGAGCGTTGAACGCCTAAAAAGGTTTGTAGCAGCACTTTAAAGTCGTAAACGGTGGCTTTAACGTTTTTATTTAAGCGTCTGGCAAATACAGCTTGCTCTTTAGGGTTAACAAAGGCTGCAGCCTGAATCTTATCAATTAAACGCTCATCTGCACCGAGCGAAAAACTAATATAACAGCCAATATTGGCAAACAAGGCGATTAGGGTGCCACGTGTAATAAGTGTTTGTTGCAGCTCCGTATTTAGGCTATTACCCGCATCTAAAATAGGTAACATTAAGAATAATACCCAACAAATGAAGCCTGCTAATAATCCGGCATAAACGCCATAAGCGTGGCCTTTTCGCCAGTATAAGCCGCCAACAATGGCTGGGAGTAATTGCGACACCAAAGAAAAAGCCACCAACCCCATACTTGCCAGTGCTTTACCATGACCAAACCATTGCTGGTAGAAATACGACAAAATCAAAATACCGGCAATGGTGAAGCGCCTCACTAATAAAATTTGTGATTTATAGCTGCTGGTAATGAGGTTACGTTTAAACTTACGGCGTAGCATTAACGCTAGTACCACATCGTTTGAGATCATGGTGCTGAGGGTGAGTGTAGCCACTACAATCATTGCCGTGGCTGCTGATAGACCACCAATAAATACAAAAGTCGTTAAGAAGGCATTTTCATGGATCAGTGGTAGGGCTAATACAAAGCTGTCGGGCGAAAATCCACTACCAATACCAGGGTGAATAGCGGCAGTTGCAATAGGAAAAATCATTGCCGCAGTTAGCAGTAAATACAACGGGAACGCCCAACGTGCAGTAAAAAGATGGCGTTTATCTTGGTTATCAACCACGGTGACATGGAACTGCCTTGGTAAACAGATAATCGCTGCTGCCGCCATCATTGATTGGCCGATAAAGTTGAAGCTAAAAAAGTCAAAATTATGCCAATGCTGCCAAACTGAACCTGTTAATTGCTCTGCTTGTACCTCACTGAGGTTAAACAAAGTGTATAGTGCAAGTCCTGCCACAGCGACTAAAGCTAGTAACTTCACCATAGATTCAAAAGCAACAGCGAGCATCAGCCCTGAGCGATATTCGGTAACATCCACTTTGCGGGTGCCAAAGAATATCGCAAACATTGCCATGATTAAGGTTGCAGATAACGCCAACATAGAGCCTGAAATACGGCTATCGTTTTGTAGTAATAAGAAACTACCACTGAGAGCTTTTAATTGCAGAGCAATGTAAGGAATCGTCGCTAATAAAGCGATAATTGTCACCATAATGGCGGTAGTTTGTCGTTTACCGTAGCGCGCTGAAATAAAGTCGGCAATCGTGGTGATATTTTGCTTTTTACTCACCAAAACTAATTTGCGCAAAAAACCTTGGCCAAAGAAAAATAGCAACGCAGGGCCAATTAAAATCGGTAAGTAATTCCAACTGTTAGTAGCGGCTGTTCCGACTGAACCGTAGTAAGTCCAAGACGTACAGTAAATGCCTAATGAAAAAGAATAAACAAATGGATGGTGACTAATTCTTTTTGCAAGAGGAGTGGTTTTGTCCCCCCAATTTGCCAACCAAAACAACACGCCAATGTAGGCGAGTGCAACAAATAAAAGCGCAGCTGTCATGTTTAAATTCAGTAATTATTGTAATAACACTACCTTACCAGAATTATGCGTGATTTCGATGGCTAGATTTTTTGCAATAAAAATTAATAAAAAGCAAGTTGTTGATAATAAATGGATAGTTCTGTTTTATGCACGGTTATTAGACTAATGTCGCAGATCATTCGTTTTTACTATTTTCGCTATTTCGCAAATTTATCTTTATAGGTTAAGTTGTTGTTAATTATTGTTTTTTACCATTCATTAACAAATAGTGTTTTACAGTTTACGTAAACGTAAGCTGACTGTTACGACTATGGTCTCAATTCCATAAATCAGAACCCTTGCTAACTTAGTTAATGACAACTAATACCACTCATTACTTTTTTGTAATGCATAAGGGGATAAAAATGGCTTTTAAAGATGAAGAACAAGCAAAAGCTTATTGGGCGGAAAACCTCGCACTGCTATTTAAACTATTAGCAATTTGGTTTGTCGTTTCATTTGGTTTTGGCATTTTACTAGTAGACGTACTCAATGAGATACGTTTCTTTGGGTTTAAACTCGGCTTCTGGTTCTCCCAGCAAGGCGCTATTTACACCTTTGTAGCTTTGATTTTTGTTTACGTTTTCAAAATGAATACGTTAGATAAAAAATACGGCGTAGACGAATAGGAGCTAAGCAATGGATGTTCAAACACTCACGTTTATTATCGTCGGTTTAAGCTTTGCGCTTTATATCGGCATCGCAATCTGGGCCCGTGCGGGGTCAACAAATGAATTCTATGTTGCAGGTGGTGGTGTACCGCCGCTGGCAAATGGTATGGCAACTGCTGCTGACTGGATGAGTGCGGCATCGTTTATCTCAATGGCGGGTATTATCTCGTTTGCGGGTTATGACGGTGGTGTATATCTAATGGGTTGGACAGGTGGTTATGTACTACTTGCGTTATGTTTAGCACCTTACCTGCGTAAATTTGGTAAGTTCACAGTGCCAGATTTTATCGGCGACCGTTATTACTCACAAACTGCACGCGTTGTTGCGATTTTATGTGCGATCTTTATCTGTTTCACATACATCGCAGGTCAAATGCGTGGTGTAGGTGTGGTTTTCTCTCGCTTCTTAGAAGTGGATATTGAGACCGGTGTTTACATTGGTATGGTGATTGTATTCTTCTACGCTGTACTTGGCGGTATGAAGGGGATTACTTACACGCAAGTAGCTCAGTACTGTGTACTTGTATTTGCTTACCTTGTTCCAGCAATCTTCATTTCAATGATGATGACAGGTCACTTCTTTCCACAAACAGGTTTTGGTGCAACGCTTAGCGATGGCTCAGGACAGTTTGTACTTGATAAACTAGATGGGCTCAGTACTGAACTTGGCTTTGCGCAATACACCGAAGGCTCGAAGAGCATGATTGATGTATTCGCAATCACAGGTGCGTTAATGGTTGGTACTGCAGGTTTACCGCACGTAATCGTTCGTTTCTTCACTGTTCCTCGTGTTAAAGACACGCGTATCTCAGCTGCATGGACACTTGTTTTCATTGCAATCGTTTATACAACAGCACCTGCTGTAGCGTCATTCGCTCGTGTAAACATGATTGATACAATTAATGGTAAAGACGGTAGCGGTACAGAGTATGCAGAAGCACCTGCATGGGTTAAAAACTGGGAAAGAACAGGCCTAATCACCTTTAACGATAAAAATGGTGACGGCAAAATGTTCTACTCAGCAGGTAAGATTGATGATCCAAACAGCGCAAACGAAGTTAAAGTTGACCGCGACATCATGGTACTTGCAAACCCTGAGATTGCAGACTTACCAGCATGGGTGATTGCATTAGTAGCAGCAGGTGGTATCGCAGCAGCGCTATCAACAACAGCAGGCTTACTATTGGTGATCTCGACCTCGGTTTCGCACGATTTATTAAAACGTACCTTAAAACCAGATATTAGTGATAAACAAGAGCTACTTGCTGCGCGCTTAGCAGCGATGATAGCGATTGTGATTTCAGCTTACTTTGGTATTAACCCGCCTGGATTCGTGGCCTCGGTTGTTGCCTTTGCCTTCGGCTTAGCAGCGGCGAGCTTCTTCCCAGCCATCATTATGGGTATCTTCTCTAAGAAGATGAATAAAGAAGGTGCGATTGCGGGTATGGTGACAGGTATTACATTCACAGCGGCTTATATTATCTACTTCAAGTTCGTAAGCCCTGAATTGAATGCACCTGCAAACTGGTTATTTGGTATTTCACCTGAGGGTATCGGTCTTATTGGTATGATTGTTAACTTTGTAGTTGCAGCTATCGTACTTAAACTAACGGCTGAAACACCAGTTGAAATCCAAGAAATGGTTGAAGGTATCCGTAACCCTAAAGGTTCTAGCGCAGCACACGCGCACTAATAAAACCATTTTATGAGAACACACTCTTGAAGATCAAAAGCCCGACTTAAGTCGGGCTTTTTATTTATTTAAAACAGGGGTAGTGTAGATATTGTCTCTATTTTATAGCGAGAATGACCATGAATACCGAGCAACAGGAAGTCGCCCAATTTGTGATGCAACAAACGCCGTTTAATCAGCTAGATAGCGCTGCATGCGAGTATTTTGTTAATCATCTCGATATTATTTATCTGACCCGAGAGAATCAAAATCAGTGGTTAAGCTCTGATAATTTACGGTTATTTTTAATTCGCTCTGGCGACTACGACTTAGTCGACCCAAAAGGCGATGTGATCACTAAGTTATCAAGTGGCGATTACTTTGGTTTTCCTTCACTGTTAACTGGCGAAGCGATTCAAAATAGCATTGCAGTGCAAAAGGAAGGCATTGTTTACATGCTAAACCAAGCGGCATTTGATTACTTACGCCGAGAGTACAAGGTGTTTGAGCAATACTTTGTTCGCGCCCATAAAAATCGTTTATTGTCGTCTCATTATAAAAGTCAAAACGACAGTTGGTCGGAGAAAAAAATTTGCGAATTGATGAATCGCAAAGCGGTCACTTTGGCGCCAGAGGCAAGTATTCGTCAAACCGCTAAAAAAATGAAACAGCATGGTGTTTCGTCGATTATGCTAACTGAACATGATCGCCTCGTAGGGGTCGTCACCGACAGAGACTTACGCAATCGCGTATTGGCCGATGAGGTTGACCCTCAAGAGTCAGTAAGTAGCATCATGACCTGTAAGCCCAAGTTTATTTTTGAAAATAATCGCGTGTTTTCGGCATTGCACTTAATGCTTAAGCACAATATTCACCATTTACCTGTACTTGATGAACATCACAAACCGCTTGGTATGCTCACCAGCACAGATTTGCTGCGTCAGCAAAAAAGCGATCCAGTGCAATTGATTGGACGAATTTATAAAGCGCATAGCGTGGTAGATTTAAAGCGTTATTCGCAAGAGATACCCGGCTTGTTAAAAGGCTTTTCAAACAATATTGATGACATCTCCTTGATTGGTAAATTATTAAGTGGCTTAACCGATGCACTGACTTCGCGGTTAATCCGTTTGTTCCAAGAAGATAATGGCGCGGCACCAACCAGCTTTAGTTTTATTTGTTTTGGTTCACAAGCAAGGGAAGAGCAAACATTGCATTCAGACCAAGATAATGGCTTGTTACTACCTGATGATTTAACAGACGAACAACAAGATTACTTTAAGCGTATGGGCGAGTATGTCTGTGAGCATTTAATTGAGTGCGGCATAAAACGTTGTCCTGGCAATATCATGGCGAGCAATGCAGAGTGTCGAATGGGCATTAATGCTTGGACAGAAAAGTTTCATAAGTGGATCACCTCACCGACACCTGAGGCGATGCTCAATTGTAAGATATTTTTTGACTTACGTTTTATAGAAGGTTCCACTACCTTATATGCACGCTTTTGTGAGCAGCTAAAACGCATTTCTAAAAATGACTTGTTCTATGCGGCTATGGCGAGCGACATTAAAAATACTCCAGTGCCCATTGGTTTGTTCAATCAGTTCAAATTAGAAAAAGACGATAAACAGCATAAATATCTCGACTTAAAAAAACGCGGTGTGGTGATCATTAACGACATAGTGCGTTTATATTCCCTCAAAGCGGGTATTCAGCGCGCTAATACCCAAGAGCGCATAGACGCGTTAATGAAATTTTCGCTACTCAATAAAGATGACCTATATAACTTAAAAGACTGTTGGCGCTTTTTAACTCAACTGCGTTTAGGCACGCAAATTAACGAAGAAGGACTGCCTAGCAACTGCATTAACCCAAATGCGTTGAATTCATTGGAGCGACATCAATTAAAAGAAGCATTTTATTTGGTTAAGCAAGCGCAGCAAGCCGCCGCATTTAAGTTTGCTCGCGGTAGTTTATAGGAGAGGGTATGGTTAAACGCTGGTTAAGTCGGTATTTAGCGCGAAAGCAACTCTTGGCAGCTGATGCCTATAAAGAGCGCTATGTAGTGATAGACATGGAATTAACGGGACTTGACCCTCGCCAGCACGAAATTGTCTCGGTGGCGTGGGTAATGATAGAAGAACAATGTATTAAACTCAGTGGTGCGCAGCACTTAATAAATAAAGACGTGCAAAGCTTAGAGCAAAGCCCGATTTATCACGGTATCGCTAAACATGATATCGCTGCAGGTGAGAGCCTCGAAACCATTCTTGGTAAGCTGCATCAGCATTTTGGTGAGTGCATTCTAGTGTTTCATAACGCGGCACTTGATTGGGGGTTCTTAAAACAGGCGTGCAGAACGCTTGGTTTAGATGCAAAAGCGCGTTTAATTCTTGATACCTTCGTTATTGAAAAAAAACGCCTGCACCAGCAAGGCCACGAAATTGGCCACGATGATTTAACACTTAGCGAATGCCGCAAGCGCTACAACTTACCGCATTACAGCTCGCACCATGCCCTCACTGATGCGATGGCAACAGCCGAGTTATTCTTAGCACAGTGTCATCAAATTAGTCGTGGTAAGGCATTGAAAGTAGGGGAGCTTATGTGAATCAGTTAGAATTAAAGGTGCCCCCAGTTGCGCTGGTTTTGATCATTGCGTTGATGATGTGGGGCACAGCAGAGTTGTTTACGAGTTTTAGCTTCTCGTTTTTTGCATCATCTTTTGTAGCACTACTCATTGCATTTTCAGGTGTGGTGTTTGCTTTATTAGGTGTTTATCAATTTCGCAAGCAAGGCACGACCGTTGATCCTCGAATTCCAGAACAGTCAGCAAGTCTTGTTACCAGTGGTGTTTATCAATTTAGCCGTAACCCAATGTATGTAGGTATGTTATTAATGCTAGTTGGTTGGGGAATCTATCTTGGTAATATTGCGAGTTTTATTATGCTGCCGATATTTATTCTTTATATGAATCGATTTCAAATTATGCCAGAAGAAACGTTTATGGCAGAGAAGTTTGGATTAGCATACCAGCAATACAAAAAATCTGTTCGTCGCTGGTTATAAAGGGTTAAAGAAAGAGACTGAGGTTGCTAACGCAGATTTATTTACCTTGCCCTCTTATAAAAACTCTTCAGGTCGATTACAATACCGCCATCTAAAAGGCAGCTGCCTTTATCTGCAAGCAAATAGAGTGGATTTTCTTCTTCATGGCAATCAAACTTGCAATTAATGGTTTTGGTCGAATCGGGCGCAATATCGTCCGTGCCCTGTATGAATCTGGGCTTGAAGATCAAATCAAAATTGTCGCTATTAACGAATTAGCCGACCCAAAGGGCATTGCCCATCTCCTTAAATACGATACATCTCATGGCCGCTTTTCATTCCCTGTTAATCTTGGCGAAGATACTTTAACGGTTGCTAACGACTCTATAGCCTTATTTGCAGAAGAAAACCCTGCAGAACTGCCTTGGCAAACACTAGATGTTGATGTGGTTCTTGAATGTACTGGGGTGTATCACTCACGTGAACATGCAGAGCTACACTTAGCTGCGGGCGCAAAAAAAGTATTGTTTTCACAGCCAGCAGATGCTGATGTTGATGCCACAATTGTGTATGGTATTAACGATGATGAGCTAAAAGCAGAACATACGATTGTTTCAAATGGTTCATGTACCACAAACTGTATTGTGCCAGTGATTAAAGTGTTAGATGACGCATTTTCGATTGAATCTGGGGCCATTACGACGATTCATGCCTCGATGCATGATCAACAAGTGATTGATGCGTATCATCATGATTTGCGTCGTACTCGCGCTGCAAGCCAGTCTATTATTCCGGTAGATACAAAGCTTGCACGTGGTATTGAGCGCATTTTGCCTAAGTTTCATAGTCGCTTTGAAGCTATTGCTGTTAGGGTACCAACTATCAATGTGACGGCGATGGATTTAAGTGTAACAGTGAATACCGATGTGAATTTAGCGACTGTCAATCAAGCACTGAAGTTAGCAGCAAAAGACCGTCTTGAAGGTATTTTAAGCTACACAGAAGAGCCATTGGTATCGGTAGATTTTAATCATGACCCACATTCTTGTATCATAGATGGCACTCAGACACGTGTTAGTCATAAACGACTGATAAAGTTGTTAGTGTGGTGCGATAATGAGTGGGGCTTTGCTAATCGTATGCTCGACACTGCGCGTGCGATGATGGCTGTAAGCCAATAATGTATAAATATAATATTAGTATCGTTAACTAAGGAGAAGTCCATGTCGGTCATTAAAATGGCAGATTTAGATTTAAACGGCAAACGCGTGTTAATTCGTGAAGATTTAAATGTGCCTGTAAAAGAAGGTAAAGTGACCTCTGATGCACGTATTCGTGCAGCATTACCAACTATTAAATTAGCGTTAGAAAAAGGCGCTAAAGTAATGGTGATGTCACACCTTGGCCGCCCTACGGAAGGGGAATATGATGAAGCGTTTTCACTCGCCCCTGTTGTTGATTATTTAAATAATGCTCTTGAGCAAACTGTTCGTCTTGAAAAAGATTACCTTGATGGCGTTGATGTAGCAGACAACGAAGTGGTTGTTTTTGAAAACGTTCGTTTTAACGTTGGCGAAAAGAAAAACGACGAAACACTGTCTAAAAAATTAGCTGCATTATGTGATGTTTACGTAATGGATGCATTTGGTACGGCTCACCGTGCACAAGCATCGACTCACGGTGTGGGCTTATTTGCTGATGTTGCATGTGCAGGTCCACTTCTTGCGGCCGAGCTAGACGCACTAGGTAAAGCGCTTGATAACCCAGCTCGTCCTTTAGTGGCTATCGTTGGTGGCTCTAAAGTATCGACTAAGTTAACTGTACTTGATTCGCTATCTAAAGTGGTTGATCAACTTGTAACGGGTGGTGGTATTGCTAATACCTTCATCGCGGCAGCAGGGCACCCAGTAGGCAAGTCTTTATATGAAGCTGATTTAATCGATGAAGCAAACAAATTAAGTGCAGCTGCAAAAGCGAATAATGGCGAAATTCCTGTACCAACAGATGTTGTTGTAGGTAATGAATTCTCTGAATCTGCAGTAGCGACACTAAAAGATGTGACTGAAGTAACAGATGAAGACATGATTTTTGATATTGGCCCTGATACAGCAAACCAATTAGCAAAAATTATTGCTAATGCGGGTACCGTTGTATGGAATGGTCCAGTTGGTGTATTTGAATTTGATCAATTCGGTAACGGCACACGTGCTATTGCAGATGCGATTGCTAACTCAAATGCATTCTCGATTGCTGGTGGCGGTGATACGCTTGCAGCGATTGATAAATACGGCATTGCCGATAAAGTTTCTTACATTTCAACCGGTGGCGGTGCTTTCCTTGAATTTTTAGAAGGGAAAAAACTACCAGCAGTTGCTATGCTTGAAGAACGTGCTAAGTAATTAGTGCGAAAGCCAGCGTAGTTGTTAAGTAATTACGCTGGTTTAGCTGTTTATAAAATACCTCTCACCCTCATTTTATTTACAGCTATTACGGTAGGCGACAGCTTCTCGCGATGCAGTGATGCATCAAAAAATAACTTATATCCGTTCAAACTAGATGGTAGGTAACTACTGTCGATACAATTTGGAGAATACCAAATGGCTTTAATCAGTATGCGACAACTTCTTGATCATGCAGCTGAAAATGGTTATGGCGTACCTGCGTTTAACGTTAATAACCAAGAGCAAATGCGTGCAATTATGGAAGCGGCTGACAAAACAAACAGCCCAGTAATTGTACAAGGTTCTGCAGGCGCTCGTGCCTATGCCGGTGCCCCTTTTATTCGTCATATGATTTTAGCTGCCGTTGAAGAATGGCCACATATCCCAGTTGTAATGCATCAAGACCACGGTACATCACCGGGTGTATGTCAGCGTTCAATCCAATTAGGCTTTTCATCAGTAATGATGGATGGCTCATTAATGTCTGATGGTAAAACCCCTTCAAGCTACGAATATAATGTTGATGTAACACGTCAAACAGTTGAAATGGCGCATGCTTGTGGTGTGTCTGTTGAAGGCGAGTTAGGTGTTTTAGGTTCACTTGAAACAGGTGAAGCAGGTGAAGAAGATGGCGTTGGTGCAGAAGGTAAACTGTCTACGGATCAAATGCTAACAGATCCAGAAGAAGCGGCTGACTTCGTTCGTAAAACGAAAGTGGATGCACTGGCTATCGCTTGTGGTACATCACATGGTGCGTACAAATTCACTCGTCCACCAACAGACGATATCTTAGCGATTGATCGCATCAAAGAGATCCATGCCCGTATTCCTAACACTCACTTAGTAATGCATGGTTCGTCTTCAGTGCCACAAGAGTGGTTAGAAGTGATCAACCAATACGGTGGTGAAATCCCTGAGACTTATGGTGTGCCATTAGAGCAGATCATCGAAGGTATTAAGTACGGTGTTCGTAAAGTAAATATCGATACCGATCTTCGTTTAGCATCAACAGGTGCAATTCGTCGTCACTTAGCTTTAAACCCAGCTAACTTCGATCCACGTAAATACTTAGCAGAAGCAACGAAAGCAATGACTGAGATCTGTGTTGCTCGTTACGAAGCCTTTGGTACTGCGGGTCAAGCGGCGAAGATCAAGCCTATCTCTTTAGATGATATGCACCTTAAATACTTATCGGGTGAACTTGATCCACAAATCAAGTAATTGATAATAAGTTGAAAAAGCCGGTTTTGTGCCGGTTTTTTATTGCCTTGATCAAGACGGATCATCGGTTTACTTACTCATGCACCTCAGGATCAGTGTTTTACTAACCCTGGCTTTCACGGATCATTATTTTACTAGTTGTAGACTGATCAGGGGCTTTTCTTTGTTCACCTTTTAAACAATGGGCTGATTGCCCTAACATTAAATCAACAAGTTAGCGTACTCTCTAAGTAAAAAACTGATCTGTGATTGATCAACTTAGTAAAAACCTGATCCTGATCTGATTTAGTTGGTAGATCAGTGATCCGTGATTTTTATTTGAAATATCCTCTCCTTGCCTTGACCAAAAGCCCTTTATGTTCGATTTTTAAGTTACTGCTTAAATTAAGGATCGCTACCATGAAAAAACCTGCCATGATGTTGTCGAGCTTTGCTATGTGCTTTATTTCCTTTCATAGTGCTGCCGAAGCAGTAGATGTATATGGACGGGCTCATTTAGGGATTGCTAACAGCGACACTGGAAATGGCAGTGAAACTTCCATAGAGAGCTACAACTCACGAATGGGGATCAAAGGTAGTGGTGATATAAGTGATGGTTTAAAAGCCGTATATAAATTTGAATTTGCGGTTAATGCCGCTGATCAAGACAGCGATGGTAAAACTGAAGAGAATATTACCGCACGTAATCAATATGTAGGTTTACAAGGCAGTTATGGGCAAATTGTGATAGGCCGTCATGATACTGCGTTGAAGGTCGCACAAGGCAAAGTTGATTTAATGAATGACTTTAATGGTGATATTAAGGCTTTGTTTAATGGTGAAAACCGTCTTGGTGATGTGCTGCATTATAACTCACCAATAGTTGGTAATATGCAGTTTGTAGTGACCTATATTGCTGAAGAAAACTCCAAACAAAATGATGAAACAGGTATTTCTGCAGCGATAACATATGGTGATAGCAAGTTTAAAAAAGCGCCTTATTTTGTAAGTGTTGCCCACGACAGTAAAGTAGCAGGTTACGATACAACACGGTTTACTGCGCAAGGTAAATTAGGTGAGCTAACCTTAGGCGGTATGTATCAACAAAGTGAAAAAGTATCGGGTTCAAACAAAGAAGATGGCTTTTTAGTCAGTGCCTCTTATAAAATTGATAAATATAAATTACTCGCACAATATCAAGACTCTGATGGTGACTTTGGTAAGCTCAAAGATTCAGGCAGTGGTACCTCAGTCGGTGTGGAGCGAAGCCTGTCAAAACAAGCACGTATGTATATGTGGTATACGCAATTTTCACTAGATAATAATTCTGATGAAGATCATTTAGCAGTCACTTTAAGGTATGATTTTTAGCCTGAAAAGGCTGTTTTTTCCTTAAAATTGCTTATTTTTACGCTGATTTTTTGAAGTTTTTGAATTACTCGTTAGACTTTCATAAAAATGTCATACTTAGTCATAATAATGAAACCAGTTCGCTAACGTAAGAGATAAATTGGAATGTCACGTAAAGTACTAGTCGTCGATGACGAAGCGCCTATCAGAGAGATGCTGGTTTTTGTTTTAGAACAAAATGGTTTTCAAGCAATTGAAGCAGAAGATTATGACTCTGCTATTGAAGCGATGGTTGAGCCATACCCAGATATGGTTTTATTAGATTGGATGTTACCTGGTGGTAGCGGAATCCAAATCGCTAAAAAGTTCAAGCAAAATGAATATACTCGTCAAATCCCTATCATAATGCTGACAGCGCGCGGTGAAGAAGAAGACAAAGTGCGCGGATTAGAAGTAGGTGCTGATGACTACGTAACAAAACCTTTCTCACCAAAAGAATTAATGGCGCGTATTAAAGCGGTTATTCGCCGTGTTTCACCTACTTCATTAGAAGAAGCTATTGAAGTTCATGGTTTACGCCTTGACCCAATTTCACACCGTGTAACATCAGAAGGTAGTGAATTAGATATGGGACCAACAGAATTTAGACTACTGCATTTTTTCATGACTCATCCTGAACGTGTTTACAGCCGTGAACAATTACTTGATCATGTATGGGGAACAAATGTATACGTAGAAGACCGTACTGTTGATGTGCATATTCGTCGTCTACGTAAAGCGATTGCACCATTGGGGCATGACCGTTTAGTGCAAACCGTTCGTGGTGCAGGCTATCGTTTTTCAAGTAAATTATAAGTGTCATAGGAATGACCTTAACAAGCTAATTTACATACTTAAGGTAAAGTGAGTGTATGTATCGAGTAGTGAATAAACAGGCGTTAGCAAAACGCCTGTTTATGTATTTCTTACCCTTGTTATTAGTTGGCGTACTTGTAGGTGCGCCTTTTTTGCTTTTATTTTTAGGCTCTTTTGCACTTCTAATTTGGCATTATCATCAATTATATCGCCTCAGCGATTGGCTTCTTAATCAACGTAGTTTTAACCCACCTGAAGGGGAGGGAGCGTGGGAGCAAGTCTTTGAAGGGATTTATCATTTACAACATCGTAACCGTAAAAAACGCAATGAACTGGCAGATTTAATACGCCGTTTTCGAGATGGTGCTGAAGCGGTACCTGATGCCGTTGTGGTACTACAAAAAGATCTCAGTATTATATGGTGTAACCAGCTAGCACTTAAAGTGTTAGGGCTACAATGGCCGACCGATCATGGCCAACGCTTAGATAATCTTATTCGCGATCCCAAATTTGCTAAGTATATGCACAAAGCCTGTTTCGATGAACCGCTCGAGCTTGATGGTGGCCACAGCTACGATCAAACTCTAGAGTTTCGTGTTATGCCTTATGCAAGTTCGCAGTTGATGATGGTGGTGCGTGATGTCACGCGCTTAAAGCAACTAGAACAAATGCGAAAAGATTTTGTGGCTAATGTGTCTCATGAGCTAAGAACACCGCTTACGGTGGTAACCGGTTACTTAGAAATGCTTGATTCAGAAAGCCTGCCACCTCCTGCAATGTGGCACAAAGCGCAAACGACTATGCTCGAGCAATGTAAGCGAATGGACAGCTTGGTTAATCAATTGCTGTCGCTGTCGCGGATTGAAGGGGCGCGTCGTCAAGATAACGACAAGCCTGTCAATGTACCGCAGCTGCTTACCTATATTCAAACTGAGGCACAGTCACTAAATCAAGATAAAGGTCATGAACTGATTTTTAACATTGATGCCAGCCTCGATATAAAAGGTGCTGAAGATGAATTGCGTAGTGCCTTTTCTAACCTTGTTTTTAATGCCATTCATTACACTAAGCCTGGCGGCAAAATTGTGGTTGATTGGCAGCGTAAAAATGACCAAGCTTTATTTAGTGTGACCGATAATGGCGATGGCATTGCGGCTGAGCATATAAACCGCTTAACGGAACGTTTTTATCGTGTAGACAAGGCTCGTAGCCGCACTACTGGTGGTTCTGGTTTAGGTTTAGCTATTACAAAACATGTACTTACACGTCATGACAGCCGTTTAGATATTCGCAGTCAATTAGGAAAGGGTTCAACTTTTTCGTTCGCATTTGGTAATGAAAAAATCGTATCGATAGTAGAAAAAATTGAAAAAACTGCAAAGTCATAAAAATGTCATTTTAGAGTAATCTAACTGTCATCTAGTGTCATTAGAGTAGACCGCAGTTAGGAAATGGGACGAACAAATCGGAGTAACCCCTATGAAATTCAAAAATCTCGTTGCCGCAATGGGTGTGGCTGTAACAACATTTGTATCAGCACAAGCAGCTGCAGTAGATAAAGATATGCCTGAGTACACAAAAACAAGTGGTATCTCTGGTAACTTCTCATCTGTAGGTTCTGACACGCTTGCAAACATGATGACGTTCTGGGCAGAAGAATACAAACGCTTCTATCCAAACGTGAACATCCAAATTCAAGCAGCGGGTTCTTCAACGGCTCCACCTGCATTAACTGAAGGTACAGCAAACTTCGGCCCTATGAGCCGTCGTATGAAGTCAAAAGAAATTGAAGCATTCGAAAAACGTTACGGCTATAAGCCAACTGAAGTACGCGTTGCAATCGATGCACTTGCTGTATTCGTACACAAAGACAATCCAATCAAAGGTTTACGTATTGACCAAGTTGACGCGATTTTCTCTTCTACACGTAAATGTGGTGCAGAAGCTCAAGTTAATCGCTGGAGCGATGTTGGTCTAGAAGGCGATTGGGCTGCAAAAGATATTCAGCTTTACGGTCGTAACTCAGTATCGGGTACTTACGGTTACTTTAAGAAAAAAGCACTTTGTAAAGGTGACTTCCGTAACAACGTAAACGAACAGCCAGGTTCTGCATCTGTAGTACAGTCAATCTCTTCGTCAGTGAATGCGATTGGTTACTCAGGTATCGGTTATAAAACATCAGGTGTACGTACAGTACCACTTGCTAAGAAAGGCGATAACTTTGTTGATGCAACATTAGAAAACGTAGCAACAGGTAAATACCCACTATCTCGTTTCTTATATGTTTACGTGAACAAGCACCCTAACAAGCCTCTTGCACCAATTGATGCAGAGTTCTTAAAAATGGTGTTATCTGTAGATGGTCAAAAAATTGTTGAGAAAGATGGTTATGTGCCACTTTCAGGCAAAATGGCAATGGCTGAACTTAAAAAGCTAGGCCTTCTGTAACAACCATACAGACATAGCTAAGAAAACCGCTCATTGAGCGGTTTTTTTCGTTTAGCTTTTGGCAAATAACTTTGCCTTGATACGTTGCTGAGCAATACGTACTTGCTTACGCTTTTTACCCGAGGGTGCCTTAAAGCTTTGAATTGGCATTACCGTAGGGTATTCATTCGGTAATGCAGGAACACTAAAGTCAGCATGTTCATCTTTTGGTAAACCAATTTCTTGTTGGTGTATACGAAGTGCCGCTAAAGTCTCATCGTTTTCAACTTCACTTGGGCATAAAAATAAACCCATTTTACGCATTTTAACACCTAAGCCGATGCTACTTGAGTAGCGTACAATCGGTGCAGCCAAAATAAGACCCACTAAAATAGGTGATAACCACCAAAAGAAGGTTGGTGTGAAGTAGTAAGCGACACCTCCCCAAATAATTGCGGTAATAGTCGAAAATAACGTATAACCAATCGCTTCTTTCCAAGGCACCATGCGGCCTTCACGAGGCTGTGCATCCCAACTGACTTTTTTACCCAAAAATACGCATACTACAAAATAGCTATGAAATACCATCATTAGCGGTGCAATCACAATCGCAAAAATGGTTTCGATGACTGAACCTGCAATAAGCTTCATGGTGCCGCCAAAGGCTTTGTTACGGTGTACTAAAGTTACAATAACACCCATTAATTTAGGCAGTAACAACAGCACGGCAGTAATAAATAATAACGAATCAATTAAATCTGTTTTGGCAATTTGCCAAGTAGGGAAAAGCTGATAAGCATGGTTAAAATACACGTCACTATTCAGCGCACGAGTCACCGCATCTAAGGTACTTAATGCCAGCATAGATAACCAAATTAACGATGAGATATAGGCTGTGGCACCAAATAAAAAGTGCATTTTACTCATTAGCTTAAGGCCAGATTTAGGCAATAAACCTAAATGCTGGATATTACCTTGCACCCAACGTCTATCACGAATCGCATAATCAAGAATATTACTTGGTACTTCTTCGTAACTACCTTCAACATCGCTCAGCAGTAACACATCCCAGCCACTACGATGAAGAAGTGAAGCTTCGACGAAGTCATGACTTAAAATTTCACCACCAAATGGGGCATTGCCTTTTAAAACTGGCAGACCGCAGCATTTAGTGAATGCCTCAACGCGAATAATGGCGTTGTGACCCCAGTAGTTTGCTTGGTTTGTTTGCCAAAAAGCAGAACCGGTTGCTAGCATCGGGCTATATAAAATTGAGGCAAACTGTAAAAAGCGACCAAAAAAAGTGTCTTGGCGAACTGGAATTGGAATAGTTTGGATTAAGCCTGATTTTGGATTACTGATCATGCTAGCAGTAAGCTCAAGCATACACTGACCCGTCATAATGCTATCAGCATCAAGCACAATCATGTGATCGTATTGGCTACCCCAACGTTCACAAAAGTCGGTTAAGTTACCTACTTTACGGTGTTTATTGTCTTCACGGCGACGATAAAAGGTATGCTTTGCTAAATCACCTAAGCGTTTAGTGAGTGCATTCCATGCTTTAAGTTCATTACGTGCAATTTCAGGGTCTTGCGTATCACTAAGCAAGTAAAAGTCGTAATGTGGCATCTGCCCTGTTTTTGCCAGCGAGCGAAGACTAACTTCAAAACCAGCTATCACACGTTCTGTATCTTCATTGTAGATAGGCATAACAATGGCTGTTTTAGTTTGGCTTAAAGCGTGCTGATTAATTTCGATTGGCTTTTGACGTTTTAAGGTCAACGGGTCAATACGAAATAATTGCAGGATGAAGCCCATACAGCCACTACAAAAGGCTGTAACAATCCACGCGAAGGTGACTGTAAATAATGCCAGTAAAGCGTACTCAAGCGGTGTCATGCCGTTAGAATTTAAAATATCGAACATGATCCACACGCCATAGGCGGTAATGGTGAGCGCTAGGCTCGAAAAAAGCCAAGCGCGTGTTTTTTTGAACGGCATTGCTGTTGCTTCTAATGCTTTACTATTGGACGTCGTTTGGATACCAGACATAGCTCCATACCTCGCTGATTTCTTTGTCACGTAGTTTTAACGATAAGCGCATATCTACAGGCTTATCTCCCTCTGGCGCCACTTTAAAGGCTACGCGCCATCCTTGATTATTTGGTAACTGCTGCACAGTTTTATCGCTCACTTGACCTGATGACAGGGTTAAATCGGCCATCATGGCAAAATTAGCTGAAAGTTGATTGATGTTTTCACCACTAAAATCAACGGTAAATTGACGATGGCTTTTCGGTGGTGGGTTTTTCTCACCTGGTAGCGCTGCACTGCCAATTCGGGTTCTTAACACGCTCGCTTTATCTTGAGTTGCCAGCGTGGCATTGAAAGTTGAAAGCTTGTAACTAAAGCTTAAGCTGTCACCGGCTTTCATTGGCTGCTCTGGCACCCAATAGCTAACAATATTGTCGTTGGTTTCTGTATCTGTTGGGATCTCAACTAACTCAACGCGACCTTTACCCCACGCACCAAGTGGCTCAATCCATATGCTCGGACGATTATGGTAATGCGCCTCGGTATCAAGGTAGTTATTAAAGTCACGGTCTCGTTGTGCTAAACCAAAGCCTTTTGGATTATCGTAGCTAAACGAAGTAACGCTTAATTTTTTTGGGTTATTCAGTGCACGCCAAACCCATTGACCTTGTTCTGATTGCATCAATAGACCATCAGAGTCATGCACTTCTGGGCGGTAATCATCAAAAAACTTGGTACTGTTTTCACCGTGATAGAACATGCTTGTTAAAGGGGCAATCCCAAGTTTTTTAATGTCTTTACGAGCAAAGATCTGCATCTCGGTTTTTACTTCAGTATTGGTAGAAGGTGTTAATTCAAAGCGATAAGCACCTGATACTGATGGGCTGTCTAATAGGGCATAAAGCACGATAGTGGTATCTTCGGGTGCTGGTTTTACTAACCAAAACTCTTTAAACACCGGGAACTCTTCACCTGAATTCAAGGCAGTATCAATAGCAAGACCGCGGGCTGAAAGACCATATACCTGATGCGGGCCAACTAAACGAAAATAAGAAGCGCCTTGGAATACTGCAACTTCGTCTTTGTACTCATTATTATTGAGTGGAAAATGCAAGCGAAAACCTGCATGACCAAGTTGTGTATCTGCAATTGCTTTACTGATCTCTTGTTCTAATGGTGCAGCGGTTGCATCGTAACGATAGTAATCTGTTTTAAATGGTAAACTTTTTACTTCAGCATTTTGCTCAACAGTATTAATAGCAACCGGTGAACGGTATAAAAAGCCTGGGTGGAATAACTGCACTTCATACAGGCTTTGATCTTTCCAAATTGCTTTATCAGTACGAAAACGGATTGCACGATAATCTTGATAGCCGATGCTTGTTAATGCTTCAAGCTCTAAATCTTTTGGTGCAGCATACGGTTCAGACGCTAATTTTTTTGCGCGAGCCTTGATGACTTCAAATAGCTTTTCTTGAGGAATCGTGATCATTGCAGGCTTAAGCTCAACAGCAGTATTATCCTTTACTTGCTGTTTTTCATTTTCGGTAGCTTGAACCTTGACGGCTGTTTGTTCTGTTTCAGTTGCTTTTGGCTGGTCTGGGTCTTCAATAGCGTAACTAGTACCTGCACTCATGGCTAATAATACGCCCAAGAAGGTCTTCTTTTTGACAGCGCTGAAGAGCTTAGTTCGGGTTTCTGGTCTCATTCAATTTTCCTTTAGCCGTAAATCACGTTAATTCATTCATATCTCTTAGCAATTACTGAACCCAAAATAAAAACTAATATTCTCAATGGCTTTGAGTTCGTACAGTAAATGCGAGTTGGTAAAAATTTGAAATTAGTGAGAAACAATTACACGGTTGCAGTTGTTTATTCGTCACCAATATGGAGAAGTTTAATGAACGAAAGCTTGCCCTAATATGAATAGCTTAAAGGACGAACAAAAATATGAACAAAATTACCATAGGCTTAATTGTGAAAGCGAAATTGTAATCGAGGAGGGGTGTGCAGGCACTGAAGGTGTTTTCAGTGCCTCGAAAAATCAGCTTATTTAACTTCACCTAATTTTTCTGCATTGGCTTTACATTGGTTGTAAGCTTCAATGCACTTGTTGCTACAGACTTTATGAACTAAGCCATCAGCCGTGCTTTGTTGTTCACAGCTTGCTTCGCATTGATAGTTTTGCTGAGCACATTGCTGCATTTCTGGATTGTCAATTTTGTTTGAGCAGGCAGACAGTAATGTCATAGCAAACAATGTTGCTGCAATTGCTGGTAGTTTTTTCATGCTTATCCCTAGTTTATGTCTATTCTTTGCAATCCATCTTACCCAGATTGTTGCTATTTAATCCAGCTCAACTTGTAAATTGTCAATTAAACGCACTGTACCTAAATAGGCGGCAGCTAAAATAACAAGTTGTTTATCAGCCGCGGTGGCTGGTTTTAGTGTTGAGCGCTCTGCAATCGAATAATAGTCAGGTTTTAGTCCTGCCATTTCGAGCTGAGTTTTTGCATCAGCCTCAAGTGTTGCGATGTCTGCGTTACCTTGTTTGAGTGCTGTTGCTGTATTATTTAGCGTGGCAAACAGCACTTTTGCGGTGTCTTTTTGCTCATCAGATAAATAGCCATTACGAGAGCTCATGGCAAGCCCTGATATTTCGCGACAAGTAGGTACGCCGATAATTTCAACTGGAATAGATAAATCGCGCGTCATGGTTTTAATGACTTGTAGCTGCTGAAAATCTTTTTCACCAAAACAAGCAAAGTCAGGTTGAACCAAATTGAATAACTTAGTAACAACCGTCGCAACACCTTTGAAGTGACCAGGACGTGAGCCACCACAGTAACCCATAGACACACCCGGTACATCGACAAAACTTTGTTCGCCTAAACCATTCGGATAAATAGTCTCAACAGAGGGGGTAAACACAATGTCAGTACCAAGATCTGCTAAACCTTGCTTGTCTTCGTTCAACGTACGTGGGTAGCTATCAAGGTCTTCATTGGCACCGAACTGCATTGGGTTTACAAAAATACTTACAACGACTTTATCAGCCAGTGTTTTGGCTTTTTCAACAAGTGAAAAGTGGCCTTGATGTAAATTGCCCATGGTTGGCACAAGCGCAATGCTCAGGCCTGCTTGACGCCATGCTTTTACTTGGCTGCGTAACGATTTGATTTCAGTGATTGATTGCATTTATTTAAACTCGTGTTCGGCACTTGGGAAAGCACCACTTTTTACATCTTCACAATACTTTTGCACTGCTGCTGGCATATTGCCTGTCTCTAATAAAAAGTTTTTTGAGAACTTAGGAATATAGCCTGCTGAAATGCCAACTAAGTCGTGCATTACTAAAATTTGTCCATCAGTTTGATTGCCAGCACCAATACCAATGGTTGGAATGCTTAGTTCATCAGTAATACGCTTAGCAAGCTCACTTGGTATGCATTCTAATACGATAAGTTGCGCGCCGGCTGCTTCAAGGGCTTTTGCATCACTGACCATTTTATCAGCTTGAGACTGCTCGCGGCCTTGAATTTTAAAGCCACCAAAAACATGGACAGATTGCGGTGTTAACCCCAAATGACCGCAAACTGGAATACCTTGTTGCGTCATAGCCTTGATGCTGTCATGCAGCCACTCACCGCCTTCAAGCTTGATCATATTAGCGCCTGCACGCATTAGCTCTGCAGCATTTTTACACGCATCAGTTGGGTTGGCATAGGTCATAAATGGTAAGTCAGCAATCACAAACAATTCACGACTACCGGCACGTACGCAGCGTGTATGATAAGCAATCTCACTGTTGGTTACTGCTAATGTGTCATCACCACCTTGCAATACCATTCCTAAAGAGTCACCGACTAAAATCACCTCGACGCCATTATCATGAAACAATTTAGCAAAACTGGCATCGTAGGCTGTTAATGCGGTGATTTTTTGTTGTTCTTGTTTCATTTTATTGAGAGTTGAAACGGTGATTTTAGACATAATTTCCTCTAAGGCTTTGCCTTGGTTGATTACTGCTGAGGGAGTTGTTGTAAACCGTTTAAAGGCAACGTTTTTGTTATATCAGCAAGTGATTGATTGTTCGGTAAAATGAGTGATGGCGCGATTTCAAGTAGCGGATACACCACAAATTCTCGCTCTGTTAGGCCGTAATGAGGCACGGTTAGACGAGGGGTGTCGATCACATCATTGGCGAACAATAAAATATCTATATCAAGGGTACGTGGACCCCAGCGTTCTTCTTTACGTACTCGACCATGTTCAAGTTCAATAGCTTGAGTTAAATCAAGTAGCTGTTCAGGTTGTAATGCTGTTTTAACACAGGCTACGGCATTTACATAGTCAGGTTGATCCTGTGGTCCCATAGGTTTACTTGCGTAATCGTGCGAGACACAGACAAACTCAACTTCCTTTAAGGCTTTTAACGCTTCAACGGCCGCATGAATTTGTTTACGTGGCGCATTTAAATTAGCGCCTAATCCTAAATAAACCGTGTTCATACTTAATCAGCTTTTTTCTTGCGAGGGCGGCGGCGACGCTTCGGCCCACCTTGATGGCCGAGGTTTTTAACCATTTCTTTTTGCCCGTTGATGTCTTGGCTTAGGTAGGTTGTCCACCAAGTTGCCAGCTCTTCGTGCTGCTCTTCGCCAGCTTGAACTCGAAGTAGTAAGAAGTCATAAGCTGCTTTAAAACGTGGCTGTTGCGTTAGCCTGTAGGCGCGCTGACCACCTCGTTTATCAAGACGTTGCTGAATATGCCAAATATCACGAGCACCTAATGTAAAGCGTTTTGGTACTGCAACATGTTGCGCGTTCTCACTGAGTACTTTATTCATTGCTTGCGCAAATGCATCGTATTCTGACAGTTGGTCGCGCTGTTGTAGTTTCTTCGCAATATTAAGTAGTGGAAACCACAATATAGCGGCAAAAATAAAGGCCGGAGTGACTTTTTTATCGGCATTAATACGCTTATCGGTGTTTTTAAACATTTGCAGAATAAACGCATGCTCAATGCCATCTGGGTTAGCATCTAAGATTTTATCAAGCGCAGGAAACAGCGCTTTGAATAATCCATATTGGCGTAGCATTAAATAGTTTTCTTCGGCTTTGCCGTTTAAGAACAGTTTAAGTGACTCTTCAAATAAACGCGCTGGCGGAATATGATCTAGTAAATTAGCAAGGCCTTTAATGGGTTTTTCTGTGGCAGGCGCTATGCTCATGCCCAACTTTGTTGCAAACCTAACCGCGCGTAACATACGCACAGGGTCTTCACGGTAGCGGGTTTCTGGGTCGCCAATCAGCTCGATTTGCTTCGCTTTAATTGCGCTGATACCGTTAGCGTAATCATAAATGCAAAAGTCGTTAATCGAGTAGTACAGTGCATTAATTGAAAAGTCACGGCGTTCAGCATCTTCTTCAATACTGCCGTAGACATTATCGCGCAGGAGTTGCCCGTGTTCGCTTGATTGGCTTATTTGATTTTTACTTTCATCCGCTTCATGGTGGCCACGCATGGTAGCAACTTCGATGATTTCGCGACCAAACACAATATGCGCTAGGCGAAAGCGACGGCCGATTAGTCTACAATTACGAAAGAGTTTTTTAATTTGCTCTGGAGTTGCATTAGTTACAACATCAAAATCTTTTGGTTGCTGGCCTAACAATATATCTCGAATACAACCACCTACTAGATAGGCATCAAACCCACCTTCTTTAAGGCGGTATAATACTTTGATTGCATTTGGGCTAAATTGTTTGCGTGAAATACCATGTTCACTGCGCTCGATCACCAAAGGTAACTCGCTCGTTTGTACAGCATTACTGGATGTCGTGGCATTTGGGCCAATAATCTGCCGACAAAATTGAAAAAGCTTGGAAATAATAATCTGTCTCCTACGACGCGGACTCTGCGACTCATCAAGTATAGCGCTTGTTTGTTACTTCGCCGATGAGAGATTGACTCGATAACGGAGTGTTTAATATGACGCTAAAGCAAGGTGTTGATGAATCGTACACTTTGGGTCGCTATCATATACCAGCGTGGCTGAAAAATTAAGTTACTCGACCTTTAAAATTGGCAATTTATTTTGTAATAGTAAGAAAGTCACAAAAAGCTGAGTTAGGATCCTCACTAACTTGGATTTCTAGGCTCTTAGGAACCAGTTCCATACGATAGGTTTTAATTGCCCACTCAAGCATTTGCTCAATGCTTAACGAGAGGATGGATGCCTCAGGCTGTAATCCTAAAAAGCGTAAGGCATCAAACAGTGCAGGTTTAGGATCTTTTTTAGAAATGGCCGGCGCATAATTTTGTTTTGACAATTTAAAACCCGGTTTTGCAACCGCAAGGGGTAAATGTGCATACTGCGGAGCCGGTTGATTAAGTTGCTTAAATAAGCTTAGTTGCCTAGCTGTGGGCTCAAGTAGATCCGCGCCGCGTACAACATGAGAAATACCTTGTGCAATATCATCAACAACCACAACCAGTTGATAGGCGAATAATCCATCACTGCGTTTAATTAGATAATCTTCTTGTGCAAGCTGGTTGTCTACATGGATCTCACCTTGAATTAAATCATCATAGTTGCTGGTAGCAAATTGCTGGGTTAAACGCAGCGCTGAGTCAGATAAAGAATGATTTTTATGTCGGCAATGACCTTGGTAAATGCCCCCGATAGCTTTAATTTCTTTACGGGTGCAATGGCATGCATAAACAAGGTTTTGAGAAATGAGTTCATCAACAATAGCTTGGTACTGTTCATGACGTTGGGTTTGGTAGATTACGCTTTCATCCCAGTGCAGGCCGTAAGCCTCTAGGGTGTGTAATATGTCGTCACTAGCACCATTTACAACACGCGTTGTGTCGATATCTTCAATGCGTACTAACCATTTTCCTTGATTGGCTTTTGCATCAAGGAAGCTCCCCACAGCCGCTATAAGTGAACCAAAGTGCAATGGCCCCGAAGGGGATGGCGCAAAGCGGCCACGATATTCACGCTTTTGCGTATTAACGGCTGTGGTAGGCATGGGCTAATTAAGCAAATGGGTGTAATTAACCGCGTCCAGATTGTTTTTCTTTAATTTCCGCAAGCGTTTTACAGTCAACACATAAGTCTGCTGTAGGACGCGCTTCTAAGCGGCGGATACCAATTTCGATACCACATGATTCACAAAAGCCAAAGTCATCTTCTTTGATTAGTTGAATCGTTTTTTCAATCTTTTTGATCAGTTTACGTTCGCGGTCACGAGTACGAAGTTCTAATGAGAACTCTTCTTCTTGTGCTGCACGGTCTACTGGATCTGGAAAGTTAGCTGCCTCGTCTTGCATATGCGATTTAGTGCGGTCAACTTCGTTACGTAAATCATTACGCCAAGCTTCTAAAATTTTTTTGAAATGAGCACGTTGTGCTTCATTCATATACTCTTCACCTGGCTGTTCTTGGTATGGTTCCAACCCGGCCTGAGCCAATAACCCTAGTCTTTTTTGGTCTGGCATAACTTTCTCCTAAATCCTTAATATTTTGCCCAGCGTTAGCCGGCGGCTATAAATAGCAGAATCATTAGATTGAGGCAAATTTATTTTAGCTTAATTTATATGCCTCGACCCCTGATTGCATAAATTGCCATGAGTAGAGCCACTACTCATAATTTTAATAAATTTGCTAAGTTATATAGGCAAAAAAAAATAATACAACTTAAATCGTGTTTTTTATTGTCATTTTAGTAAAAGAGTTGGTTAGCTCAGAAAATCACATTTTTCTTGCAGTTTAATTTCTTCAGCAGAAATTTTTGCTTTGTAAGCAATGACTTCAACACCATTTTCTATTGCATCTGTTAAAAGCTGAGCATATTTAGGATCGATATGTGCAGCCGCGCTTACTTGATTGATACCTTCATGTAAAACGGCAAAAAATAGCACTGCACGATACCCTTGCTGCGCCATCTCTATTAACTCTCGAAGATGTTTTTGGCCTCGCTCCGTTTTTGCATCCGGAAAATAACCTTGTCCAGATTCTGGGTCTGCTTGCGAAAGCAATGTCACTGATTTTACTTCTACGTAGCAGTGGGGTTTGTGTTCATCTGTTAATAAAAAATCGATACGACTATTTTCTTGGCCGTACTTTACTTCTGAGTTTAGGGTTTGATAGCCAGCAAGCTCTTTAATCACCCCATTTTGCACTGCCTCGTGGACAACTTGATTAGCAATAGCGGTATTGACACAGATAAGCTGATTAAACGTGTTTTCAGTTAATTGTAAAGAGTGGGGATACTTACGTTTAGTGTTGTCACTCGTTGAGTAATAAGCGTTAAAGCCGGGTTCTGCACAACCAGTCATTTTACCAGTGTTAGCACAATGAGCGGTAAACTCGTGACCACAAGGCGTTTTTAAATCAGCTAAGAAGCGCTTATAGCGCTTGAGTAAAGTGGCAGATTGTAATGGTGGCGTAAATTTCATGACGTTATTGGATCGCTTTTTTAATTTTTGTATGTAATTCAATACATGGACTGAACCACGTCGATATTGGCTATTTATCGCAAGCAGTTGGGAACTGACGCGTGCTGTAGTAAACTCGAGCGACAATTTCTAGCGCAAAGAGTATTCTAACATGTCAGAAAAATTTTTAGTTCAACTTAGCGAGCACAGTGCTGCCGCACATTGGGGCGAAAAAGCCACTCTTTCTTTTACTGAACAAGGCGCAACTGTTCATTTAACTGAGCATGATACACTTAAAAGTGTTCAAAAAGCAGCACGCACGTTAGCTAATCAAGGTTTAAAAAACATCGCGTTAGTGGGTGACGTTTGGTGCACAGAAACACAGTGGGCCTTTTATCAAGGTTTCGTTTCACCAAAGAATTTAGATGCGATTGAATTTGTTGAAAACGCAAAAACAGACAGCAAAGAGCTAGCTTCATTAAAGCAAGCGGCTACATGGGCTCGCCAAATGATCAACGGCACAGCCGATGATATCTTCCCTGAAAGCCTAGCTGGTAAAGCGGCTGAGTTTATTCAGTCGTTAGCGCCTGAGCATGTAAGCTATCAAATCATCAAAGGCGATGCGTTGTTGGAGCAGCAATGGATTGGTATCCATGCCGTTGGTCGTGGTAGTGAGCGTCCGCCAGTTTTATTAGCACTAGATTATAATCCAACGGGTGATGAAAATGCGCCAGTTGCAGCAGCTTTAGTGGGCAAAGGTATTACGTTTGACTCAGGTGGTTATTCAATCAAACCAAGTGAAGGCATGCTAGGCATGAAGTGCGATATGGGTGGTGCTGCCACAGTAACTGCAGGCTTAGCGCTTGCTATCAGCCGTGGTATCAACAAGCGTATTAAATTGTTCTTATGTTGTGCAGAAAACCTTATTTCAGGTCATGCCTACAAACTTGGTGATATCTTAACTTACAAAAATGGCACCACAGTTGAAATCGTTAATACTGACGCTGAAGGCCGTTTAGTACTAGCTGATGGCTTAATGGCTGCGGGTGAGTCTGGCGCGCCATTAATTATTGATGCAGCAACGCTAACAGGCGCTGCACTTGTTGCTGTTGGTCAAGAGTACAACGCACTGTTTGGTCTTGATAAAGAGCTAGTACGTGACGTACAGGAATTTGCAGAGCAAGAAATGGAAGCGGCTTGGCCTCTACCTCTTGAAAAGTGGCATCAACAAAACTGCCCATCACCATATGCAGATACAGCAAATAGCCGTCCTCAAAAAGGGGGTGGCTTCGGTGGTGCTTCTAACGCGGCTGGTTTCTTATCACGCTTTGTGCCAAATGAAGGCAAAGGTTGGGTGCACATTGACCTTGCTGCAGCATTTAACATGGGTAGCACAAGCGAGTGGGCTGCTGGCGCTACAACACAAGGTATGCGTACCGTTGCAAGAACATTACTAGAAAAAGCATAAGCAATTTCCTTGTAGCTAATTAAGCGCCTTAACTTTACCTAAGTTAAGGCGCTTTTTTGATCTAAAGAGTAATTTTACAAACTGATACAAGCTTTTTTGAGTAAATTAGTATAAAATCCCGCCCCACATTTTCTCATCCTGTGGTTAGTTTTTATTAAATTAGCTACACTTGAATGATCATTCACACTGGGGTCTCTATTTATGTCAGATAAGTGCTATATCACAGCGCAGCAGCTTCTTGAAGATTCATTTCGTGTTGCGGCACAAGTTTATAAAGATGGTTTCCGTCCTGATTTCATCATTGGTATTTGGCGTGGTGGCGCACCAATCGGTATCGCAGTTCAAGAATATTACGATTACAAAGGCATTGAGACTGATCACATCGCGGTTCGTACTTCTTCGTATTACGGTATTAACCAACAATCAAAAGAAATCAAAGTTCACGGTTTGCATTACATCATTGAAAATGCCAATGCAGACAACTCATTATTAATCGTTGATGACGTGTTTGATTCTGGCCGCAGTATTTTTGCATTGAAAGAAAAGCTTTCTGAGCTAATGCGTTTGAACTTACCACGTGATATTCGCGTTGCATGTCCTTACTACAAGCCTAAGAACTCAAAGGTAGATATGGTACCTGATTATTACATTCATGAGTCTGATGAATGGCTAGTATTCCCGCATGAGCTGTCAGGATTAACACCGGATGAGATTATTGAAGGTAAGTCTGATTTAAAAAATATCCACGATATTTTGTTAGAAAAGTAATCCAAGTATTTCTTCGCAGTTATGCTGTCATAACTGCGAAAAACTCTCTACATAGTCACTCAGTTTCTCAATATCAACAACTTGCAGGCCTTGATTACTGCGTTGTACTAAGCCTTTTTCAACAAGTTCTGTTACTACACGTCTATAAGCTCTTTCAGTTGTGGCAAAGCGCTCAGCTTCTGCATTAACCGTTGGATATGCACGCAGCAGAGTGGGGTTGTTATTTTCTGCTCTCAGTAAACAATCTTTAGCTATGTTATAGCTAAGTGGTAAAAGTAACTTATCTAAATTTATTTTTTGATTTTCTTGGAATTTTGCAGCAATAGTTTGCGCTGTATATAAGCTCAGTTCAGGCTTTTCTAACAGTAGTGAACGCCAGTGCTTTAGTTCTATTAAGTTATAACTGACATCACTAAAGCAAGTTACTGTGTAAATACAGGGTAAGTTATTGAGCGCTTCAATTTCACCAATCAGAGTGTTGTTGCAATCAAGTTGACCTAATAACAGGCGACGGCCATTACCCACATCATAGCTAAACGATACAGTGCCACTTCTCACTAAAACAAGTTTACTGAGTGGTTGATCTTGGTGGATAAGCACTTCTTTTTTAGCTTGCTGAAAACTACTGCCTGCAAATGTCAGTAGCTGGTCAACAAGGTAGCTTGAAAAATGATATTGAAACATTAACGCCGCTCTTCGGACAATTGTCCTATTTATTACATCTTAATGACGCTAGCATTAAGATTCAAAGAATTTATGCTAACTTACTAGTAAGGTGATACACGTTACTGATACCTTCATTTCCCGTGTAATGATTTTAAAGCTAAGATGATTTCTTAAGCTTTACAAGGTTTTTAGTAGGTTAGCTTTTTTATTTATTGTCAAAGTAGCACTGAGTGCGTCAAAAAAAATGACAAGCCCCAATGCTAACCTAAAGCCTAGGAGAGAACAATTGAGTTGGGAATATTTAGGCTATTTAGCATCTGCACTGTTAGTTGCTTCTTTGACGATGAGTGATGTGATAAAGCTCCGCTGGTTCAACCTAGCAGGGTGTATTGCTTTTACCTTTTATGGTCTTGCAATTGGTGCCGTTCCGGTGGCCTTCACCAATGGCTTACTGGCATTTGTAAATATTTACCACATCATAAAGTTAAAGCGTCAGCAAAAAACTGACGCTAAGAATCCTTAATCCTCTTTTTTATATTTAAGCTCGCCTGCAATCCAAGTTTGAGTAACGCTAATAGCGTGAATTTCTGATACAGGCACCTTGTAATAGTCTTTATCAATCAAAATAAAGTCAGCCCACTTTCCTTGCTCTAAACTACCAACTTTAAACTCTTGATGTGCGGCATAAGCACCACCTAAAGTAAAAGCACGCAGCGCTTCATCGCGAGATAATAATTCTTGAGGACGCCAGCCGCCTTCAGGCTGTTGATTGTGATCCATTCGTGTAATGGCTGAATATAAACCATCAAATGGGTCGGCAAGCTCTACAGGAAAATCAGAACCCGCTGCAATTACTGAACCTTGCGCTAAAAAGGTTTTCCAAGCGTAAGCCCCTTCAAGTTGTTTCTCAGTTAAACGCTGCTCAGCCATATGCATATCAGAGGTTGCATGAACGGGTTGCATTGATGGAATAATTTTTAGTGTCTTAAAGCGAGGTATGTCATCAGGGGCAACAATTTGTGCATGTTCAATGCGGTTACGCAGTAAAATGCCTCCTGATTTTTTAAACACATTTTCGTAAGCATCTAACACTACATGGTTAGCTTTATCACCAATGGCGTGGGTGTTCGCACTAAAGCCATGAGCAAAACTCAGGTTAAATAATTGTTCAAGTTTCTCTTGGGTTTCAAGCATTAAGCCATGATGATTTTTACGATCTGCATACTCTTCGATTAGAGCGGCACCACGACTACCCAAGGCACCGTCAGCGTATACTTTGACACTGCGAATAGACAGCATGTCGTTCATATCTTTATAACGACCAGCTTTAAGCATAGCTTCTAGCTTAGGATCGGCGGCACTAAGCATGGCGACGATTCTAACTGGCAGGGTATTTTGCTCAGAACGCTGCTTATATACTTGCCATGTATCATAATCGATACCAGCATCATGGGTTGAGGTGATCCCCAAACTTAGTAAATGCTCACCAGCATTGTCTAATGCTGTATTAATGCTGGCATGGCTTACTTTTGGTACATGCTTTGTAATAAGCGTTTCGGCTTTATCAATAAATACGCCTGATGGCTCACCTGAAGTCAGTTTGATGATTTCTCCCCCAGCAGGTGAATCGGTGGCTGCAGATATCCCAGCTAATTCAATTGCTTTTGAGTTAACCCAGACCGCATGGCCGTCAACCCGAGAAAGTACCACGGGTTTATCTTTTACATATTTGTCTAAATCAGCAGCGGTTGGAAACTGTCCGCCAGGCCATTGCTCTTGGTTCCAGCCGCGACCAATGATCCAGCCTTGTTTATCTTTAGCAAATTCAGTCAGCATTTTGCCAACCTCATCTGCTGAACGGGTATTTCTGACATCAAGTTGAGACAGATTATTACCTAAACCAATCACATGACCATGAGCATCGACTAAACCAGGTAAAAGAGTGGCTTGTTTACCATCAATAGTAGTAGCGTCAGGGAAGCTTTTTTTAATCGAGTCATCGCCAGTTTTTACGACTTTACCGTCTTTAAAAACCAGTGCTGAAAAGTGTTGGGTTTCACCTTGGTAGGTCGGTGTATAACCATTTACATTGTAGATAACTGTGGTGTTGGCAAAACAACTCAGTGAAGCTGTTGCCAGTAGGCTGATGATAAGTTTCATAATCTTTTAATTATTTTTTTAATGTATGAAAACAGTATCAGAGTTGCAGTAAACTGCAACTCACAGAAGAAAATTTCGACTAAAAATAACGGCTATTTACTGGCATAAGCCTTGTATTCTGAGAGAGATAGCTTGTTATCTTTATTATTATCGTAATTACTAAACCGAGACCATAAAGCTGGATCTCGAGCAGATTCTGAGCGGCTCAAGAAGCCATCTTCATTACGGTCTAGTTGTTTAAATTTTTCACCAATACTATCTGCAGCGACACTGATTGTACTAAATACGCAACACATTGCGAGGCTGGCAAAGGTTAATTTTGACATTGCTTTAACTCTTATTTGTTAAGTAGTGTTTAAATTCAAGAAGCGATATTTGTTGATCTTTATTTTCATCCCACTGCGCCATATGCTTTTTTAAATGCGGTTGAGATGAAAGTTCTTCCAAAGATAAAAAGCCGTTTTTATCTTTATCTAGGTGATCAAAGCGTTGTTTTACATCCAATGCTAAGCTGTTGAAGCTTATAGTAATTAAGGTACATGAAGCAAGCCAGAAAATTCTCATAATTACTCTCCTTTATTAGGGCGCGCTGCCCTTCGGGTTCTTCCTAGGGGCGATTAACTCTTTGTTGCTCGATTTTTACTTAGCCCACTAGGTTACAAATCTCGCGCTGCGATTGAATCGTCCCTAGAGTGAACAAATTTTAATCCACAAAGGTCAACACGCTTTGGTAAAAGTGCTTGCCATAATTTAAGTCCCAAAATTTAAATCCGTTTACACATTCCCTCTGGGATTATGGCAAGCACTTTAAGCCGTTAAGGTTTGAATTTCTCAAACTCTTGTTCAGACAGAACTTGATCGCCGTTTTCATCCAGATCGGTAAATTGCTTAAGTAAGTTATCGTGTTTGGTTGCTTCAGTTAATGAAATTTCGCCATCGGCATTGGTATCAAATTTCGCAAAACGCACATCCATTTGCGATGCTAAAACGGTGGCACTTATAACTAAAAACATCAACGAGAATGCTGCAAAAAGTTGTTTCATCACACACTCCTAATTAATAAATGATTTAAACTCTGCAAATGAAATTTGACCATCTTGATTGCTATCAATTTGAGTGAAGTTTCCATGTAATAAAGCGTCTTCAGAAGCTTCAGCATCACTCAAAAAACCATTGCTATCTTTATCTAATTCATTGAATGTATCTTTTAAATCAAATGCATTACTGCTCATTGAAATTACACTCAACAGCACGGCTAGTGTGTAGGTCCTCGTTTTCATTTGGTGTCCTAATAAACTTATTTGTAAGTGCTAATACAATAACTGTGCCAACTTTTATTCTTCTTTTTTATCAATGATTTATGTTATTTTACTGTTATTGGGAACGAAATAGTTACAGAGTAATGTGTCTTTTTTGCAACGTAATTATTGGTTTTTATTTTTTTTCTTAATTTTCAATTAGTTGTATTGTTGCAAAATAGCAACGTTGCGCCTGATTTAGGCAGTAAGTTGTCTTTTTTCAGTTCGGATTCAGCGAGTGTCTAAGTTCATTCACGAATAATGAATGCCAGCGTTTCTTATGAGGGTAAGTATGCAAAGTAGCATAGTAATTAAGTGCAAACAGTGTTTAAGCTGGCGACCAAGCCTAATTGGTCAGTTTGTATGTAGTATTTTACTTTCCTTATTACCATTGTGTTTAGTGGTGATTTTGTTTTTAAACGCACTGAATAAACAGCTGGCTGTTACGCAAGAAATTGTGGGTGATAATGATGAAATCACAAAGGTATTTAACAATTTAAAGCAAGACTTAAATAGCCTTGAAAGAGCAACGCGGCAAAATTGGGTACTCAAGAGTGAATCTTTAGATACATTAATTGAAAATAAGTGGAGTTCATCAATTCAGCGTATTGATGAACTGAACTTTTTAAGTCCTACGGCTGATTATATTTTGCAGTGGCGTCAATTAGCTGAGGTACTGCAATTTGCACAGCAGCATCTTTTATTTGAACAAAAGCAAGATGGTGAGTTATTTGCCCCCGCAAGTAAGTTAATTAGTGAGCAAACCAATTGGCTTAGAGAGCAAAACGAATTACGTATAACTAAAAACCAGCAGCAATTAAAAGCATTGCAAACATCTTTTATTAACTGGTTAGTAGCACTTATTCCTTTGACTCTACTTGTAGGCGGAGGGTTTTTATGGCGGATCAGTGGTCGTCTACGAGAGCTAACGAGCGTGATTGATAAGCTAGGTCAAGGCCATTGGCAGCAAAAAATAAATGTCCGAGGCTCGTCTGAGTTAGTTGAACTTGGCAACAAACTAGAATGGGTTCAAGCGCAGTTGTATATGTTGGAGCAGCAAAAAGATACGTTTTTGCGTCATGTAACTCATGAATTAAAGACCCCACTTGCTTCAATGGTTGAAGGAACTGATCTATTAACAGATGAAATTGTTGGCCCTATTAATGATGAGCAAAAAGCAGTCCTTGAGCTAATCACCCAAAGCATGGTGCGACTTAGAGCAATGATAGAAAGTTTACTTAGTTATAATGCGATTCGTACTAGTAAAGAGACAGTAACTGAGCTTAGTTTTGCCGCCATAAAAGATAAGATTGAGCGTCACTTTGAACATCGTCTAGTTGCACGTGAACAATCACTGTTATGGGTTGATGAGCTGCCTAAAAAAGCACTTTATATTTCAATTGAGTTACTAGAAATGATCTTGATCCAACTCACTTCTAATGCAATCAAGTTTTCGCCTGAACAAGGCTGTGTCACGATTAAAGCGAATTTCAAACATGGCAAACTTATTATCAGTGTTATTGATCAAGGACATGGAATTGATGATTCCGAAAAGGCCGCGGTATTTGGTGCGTTTTATCAAGGCAAAAATGCAAAACAGCAGAGCGAGATGGGCAGTGGCTTAGGTCTCACAATTGTTAAAGAAACCGTAGAGCAATTAAATGGCAAACTCTCTATTACAGATAACGAACCTCAAGGGTGTGTTTTTACTGCCGAATTGCCAATTCAATTAACCCAAGGAGTTAACTGATATGGGCTTAGCACATAAAGCCAGTTTTATCCTCATTGCATGCTCGATGCTTATCACGGGCTGTACATTAACGCAAAAGAAGCCCGTAGCAGAGGTGAAGACAGAAAATAATCAGGTCGCATCGCAAGGAAAACCTAATCCTAAACCGCGCCCGAAAAGCGAGCCAAACTACCCGCCAGCAAGTACTGTGATTGCTTGGCATGCAGCACAGTGTGGTGGTTATAAAGCTAGTACGTCAAAGCTAAATTTTGTCGGTGAGAATGAATTGAAAAGCCTTTTTAAATCAATATGTTTGTTAAGTTCTACAGAACCTGAAAAAGCACTTGCTCAACTTGAAAAAAGCGATCACGCCTATTACTGGCCTGACGATATAAAGCAGTATCTTTGGTTGCAAAAGCAACATTTACAGCAAAGCTTAGCAGCAAAACAAGCAAAGCAAGCGCTAAGTGATGAAATGGAAAAAACCTTGTCGTCGCTTGCGACTATCGAACAACAACTTCTGCTACGTGAAGAAACCAAGGAGCAGTAATCATGAGTGAAGAAACAAAACCACGGGTTTTATTAGTTGATGATGATGCCAGCTTATTAAAATTACTGGCTATTCGGATTGAATCTAAAGGCTATCAGGTAAGCACAGTCGAAAGTGGTATTGAGGCGTTACAAGCGTTAAAAAATCAAACCTATGATGCGGTGATCACCGACTTAAGAATGGATGAAATGGACGGCATGGCTTTGCACCGTCAGCTACAAAGTCGTTATCCTTCAATGCCAGTGATTATGATGACAGCACATGGTTCGATACCTGATGCAGTTGAGGCAACTAAACAAGGTATATTTGCTTTTATTACCAAGCCTGTAGATAAAGATGAGCTGTTCGACAGCCTTGCTAAAGCTATCGAAATTCATGGTGTACACGGCGATGAAACACCGACACAAACCAATATTGTCACCCGTAGCGGGGCGATGTTGCATTTACTTGAACAAGTTAAATTGCTTGGTCCAACGCAAGTGAATGTGTTGATCTCTGGTGCCAGCGGCACAGGTAAAGAGTTGCTTGCACAAGCAATACATCAACACAGCCATGTTAGTGACGGGCCATTTGTGGCAATTAACTGCGGCGCTGTGCCGGGGGAGCTTTTAGAGTCTGAATTATTTGGGCATAAAAAAGGCGCGTTTACAGGTGCAGTCAAAGACCATCAAGGTTTGTTTCAACAAGCACAAGGTGGTACCCTTTTTCTAGACGAAATTGGTGATATGCCGCTAAATTTACAAGTAAAACTGCTTAGGGTTTTACAAGAGAAAACCATTCGTCCTGTGGGCTTTCAAGAAGAGATCCCAATTGATGTGCGAGTGGTGTCGGCGACCCATAAGAACCTCCCAGAGGCAATCAATAATCAGCAGTTCCGAGAAGATTTATATTACCGATTAAACGTGGTGAACTTAAAACTGCCTCCGCTTTGTGAACGCCGAGAAGATATTAGTTTGCTAGCACAGCATTTTGCAGGTCTTATTGCTAAACGTATGGGGCAAGAGCAAAAGCAGTTTGCTAACGATGCGATGCATGCACTGGTTCGCTATGACTGGCCGGGTAATATTCGTCAATTACAGAATGTGATAGAGCAGGTAGTAGCTCTTACACCGGGTAAAGTGATTGCAGCTCAGTTGGTAGAGAGTGCATTAAACAGTAATATTAGTATTGCTGAACCGCTTTCGTTAAATGATGCAAAAAAAGAATTTGAGCGAGATTATTTAATTAATACGCTGAAGATGTCAGCAGGTAATGTTGCCGAAGCCGCAAAACTTGCGAAACGTAATCGCTCAGATTTTTATAAATTAATTAAAAAGCACAACATTAATGTTGAAAGCTTAATATAAGGAAAAACATGGCGCTTTTTTTAGTCTATCTGGGCGGTCGTATTCAAGGTTGCCACATTGAAATGCACGACGTTCGATTTGTCGTAGGCGATAACATTGAACAAACCTATTCAAAACTTAAAGCACAATGGGTGGGTGATAAAAGCAATGTGCACATGGATAGCTATATGCAAATTCAGCATATTGATGGCTATCAGGTCGAAGTGGTTGATACCCAGCATAACCAAGCTGAAAAACTATACTTTGTAAATTTAGGTGCCTATCGAGCTGATAGTCTTGCTGAGCAACATGATTTTGCATTGTACGTTGCGCGTAGTAGTGAAGAAGCTAAACAACGCGCTAAAGAGTCTTTATTGGCTGGGATGACTCATCTTCATAAAGATGATTTACACGATGTAGACGATTGTTTTGCGATTGATTTGTTAGATAGTAACTTATCAATCAAATTAACGCCAAGCGGGCAAGCACAAGCAATGAAGCCCGATTGGTTTGGCTATCACGTTCTGTAATACCAATCCGCAATAATACTTAATCATTTTGAGGGATTAAACCTGTCGCTACCTGCGTTAAAAATTTCTGATTTAAAACAACTAAATAACGAAATGTTTGCCTTGCTATCAACGAGGTTTTCTTGCCTCAAAATAGACCACTTAATTAAGCGAATTGGTATAAGCTATTCTTGGTTATCGTTTTTACTGGCAACTTTAAAGGCGATAATCACCAACCCAAACAAGGCAAATGGCAGTGCAGCGAGTAAATACTCAACGGTATGGCTGTCTTGATAGTTAGGCTGAAGTAGGAAGTGACCTGCAACGCAAAGTAAAATTGCCACGAACAAAACGGGCAGTAAAATCAGTTCTTTTTTAGGTGAGTGTTTTTTCATTACAAAGCGTGATATTCCAAAGGTGCGCCATTGTAATGAGCTACCCTTAGCTAGGTCAAATAAGTTGCTTTGTAGTTTGCTTTATATTGCGCTGTATCAACTTTTTTAGTGTCAGCTTTAACAGGCTGCTTTTTTGGAGCTGCTGGTTTATCAGTTGTTTCATTATAGCTAAATAGCCCCATAATGAATTCAATCTCTTCACGTTGTAATCCAGATCGCATGATGCCCTCCAAAAAATAATTTGCCGTTTGTATTACAAATATTACGTCCTGTTATCTGAATTATCGGTGAATATTGCGCCACTAAACTGTAATCATATGTAACGCAAATGTGTTTATTTAATAGGCAGTTCCACAGTAAACACAACACCTGTGCCATCATCTAAATTTTCTGCTAATACTTTACCGTGATGGTAATCGCAAATAAGCCTTACAATATAAAGACCTAAACCCAAGTGGGGCTGCTGCTGATGTTGCTGACTTCTCACTGAGACCATTGAGTCGAAAATATGTTCAACTAATCCATCAGGTAATAGAGGCCCTTGGTTGCTAATTGTTAGTACTGCGTGTTGATCTTGTTTGGTTAAACTCACGGAAATTGTGCTTTGTGGGGTTTTAAACTCAAGAGCATTGTTGATGAGCTTATCGAGCAATTGGGCAATAAACTCTGGTGCACCGCTGACATTTAACGGCTCTTTATCAAGCGACAAGGTAAATAGACTTTCACCATAGGTTATTTGATAGCCCTGCATGCAGCCGGTGATCACCTTGGTCAGGTCAAACTCTTCTGCCTCGGCACTTTGAATACTTTGTTCAAGGCGCGTTGCTTCACTCATGGTGGTAATTATTTTGCCTAACCGCTCAACCCCTTCACTGGCACGGTCGAGGTATTTTTGACTCACTTCAGATTGCGGCTGCATTTGTAGGTTTTCAAGCGATGACCGCACAACAGCCACAGGCGTACGTAGTTCATGGGAGAGTCGTGATGACATATTTTCTAAGTAATCAGTATAACCACTTAAGCGACTAACAATGTTGGCAAAACTGCGAGAAAGGTCGCCAATTTCGTCATTCGAATCGGCATAAGTAATTTTGCCGGTGATGCGCCCTTGAGCATCAATAGCTTGCTCGGCATTGTCACGTAAGCGGCGAATACGGCTAGAAATTCTAGAAGCAAAAAAGAACAGTGTCACAGTGCCAACAAGCATCACCGCTAAAATGACATTAAAGAGCTTCTCTAACGATTTATTACGTAGGGTGCGCACACCGTTGGTGGTTTCTTCTGCGATTACTGCACCAATGACTTTATCTTGGATCCAAATAGGGTAGGCCGCCGATAAAATAACGGCTTTGTTATCTGGGGTTAAGCGCCATGATGATGCGGGTTTCCCATTTAAAGCACTGGCTATGTGAGTACCTTGCATTGCAGCGACATCATGTAAGGTATCAAGAAACTCATTTTCTGGGCGAGTTAAAATTTTATAGTAAAGTGGGTGTAAGTAATCTTGCTCAAAGCGTTGCCACCAGGTTGTTGCTGGCTCCTCTTTTAGGCCGTCTGCCCACACGCCATCGGCATGATGAATTGAGCCTGATTGCGCAAGTACACGATGATGGTTATCGACGACCCAAATTCGACTGCCACTGTGGCCCATGCCCTTCAAAATACGGTTAATTTCTGGCGAAGGCACCAAAACAGAGCCGATATCATTGGGATTTTGCAGGTTTGAAGTCGACATAAGCTGAGGCTCAACCTTGTCTTCATCCCAGTCTTCAATAGCAAAACCGAGCTTATTACCTAACATCGAAAGCGGAAAACGCAGCTCTATGTTGTAACCCGTGTCGGTGCTTTTAAAGTAGCCTTGGATTTTCGTGACCGGCTCTTGTGTTGTAGCATCAAAAGCATTGACCCAGCCATCTTGACGGGCAGCCACCACATAACTTTTAAATTCACCTTCAGGTGTTTTTAACATGATCTGTAAGTGATCATTACGGGTAAAGCTAAGCACATTTTTAGCACGATACACCAGCGAGCTATCTGTGACTTTAAATGCCGCATAAAGGTAGTTTTCGTATTTGCCCACCATGTGATCAAAACTTAGATCGCTTGGTTGATGATCTTTGCTTAACCCCTGTAAATAGCGTTTGTCATAATGCCAAAATAAGCTTTGATAAGGTTGCCATTCCGACAATTTGCCATCAAGTTGAATCGGGTTATTAAGGTTATAGGCGTATAAATCTCGGCCTTTTACAACTTGATCTAAAAAGTTGGTTTGCGAGTCAAACAAAGCAGGGCGTTCATGTAATGCGGTAGCGAGTGCACGGGTAGTGCCCACTAAGGTTTTTTCTTGCCCTTGTCTTAAGAATTTTTCCATTTCCCAAACATACTCATAGCCAAGCCAAGGCAATAAAAATAAAAAGCAGGATAAGAAAATAAACTTTGTTCTAAGCCCCAAACGCAGCATTAAGCTTGCTCCCAGCGATAACCCATACCGTAAACGGTATCAATGCAGTCAAATGCATCGTCTAGGGCGATAAACTTTTTACGAATGCGTTTTATATGCGAGGTAATGGTGCTGTCATCAACATAAATTTTCGCATCACTCATTAATTCGTTGCGGCTTTTTACATGGCCTGGACGCTGCGCAAGTGAATGCACCATCCAAAACTCTGTCACGGTTAAATCAACCAGTTGCTCTTGCCAAAACACCTGCATGCGCTGGGTATCTAACTTTAATGGGCCGCGATGCAAAAGAGCGGTTTGATCGGCGGGTTGATCGAAGGCATCAAGGCGTCTAAACAAGGCACCAATTCGAGCAGCAAGATGCGCCATACTGATGTCTTTGGTTAAGTAATCGTCGGCTCCCATGCGCAGGCCACATACGGTATCAATTTCGCTATCGCGGGCGGTTAAAAATATAATCGGTAAGGTTTTAGAAAGACTGCGTAATGTTTGGCAAAGTAAAAAACCACCATCCACTTCATGGCCAAGGCCAATATCAACAATGGCTAAATCTGGTAAAGATTGACTAAATGCCAGTTCAGCACTGGCTCTGTCAGCAAAGCCTACAACTTGATAGCCCTGAGCACTGAGCATTTCTGTGTAGTTTTCGCGGATTGCTGTTTCATCTTCAACGATTGCTATTTTCTTCATTGTTAATACTTACTTAAATTCTTTCTATAGCGAACTATACCTAATTTTTTGCCTTGCGTACTGGCAAAAACGCGATTGCCATTTTTCTGCCACAATTGCTCAGCAGTTTGCCTTTTTTGATCCCCTTTATTGCCATTTCGACTTGTTTTAATAGCTCCATACCAAGTTCGCAACACCAACCAATGTTGCCAAGCAATTAAGTAGAAAAAGGATTAAACCATGAAAAAATTAATTATCGCCGCTGTTATCACGTCTGCTGTATCTGTAGCCCCTTTTGCAGACGCTGCGAGTAAAACAAAGCAAGAAACACCAAAAGAAACAGCCATTGGCTTAGGTGCTGGCGCAGTTGTCGGTGGTTTGTTAGGAGGCCCAGTGGGCGCATTTGTTGGCGCGTTTGCTGGCGGTTTAATTGGCGAAAAAGAAGCCGCAGACAACACTATTGATGAACAAGCCCACGCATTAGTTGTAATGAAAGAGCAAACCGCAGATTACCAACAAGTGATTGCCGATAACGCAGCCCTAAGTGAGCAGCTTGAATTATTAGCTGACGAAAAAGAGCAGTTACTACAAGCCCAATTAAACACCTTATTGGCTATGACGGTACAGTTTAAAACCGGCTCTAGTGAGATAGCCCCGCATTTTGCTAATCAACTCGACAAAGTCGCGCAGTTACTGATTGCCCAGCCAAATCTGGTTATCGACTTAAATGGCTTTGCAGATCAACGTGGTGATGAATTGGCTAATTTAATGCTTTCAAAACAGCGTGTAAATGCTGTGCAAAGCTACTTAATTAAACAAGGCGTACCTCATACGCGCTTAACCGCAACCGCCTTTGGTGAGCAGCAAAGTGTTGCCGATTCAAATAACTACGAAGAAAACGTGTTTGACCGCCGAGTAACTTTAACGACACGCCCTGTGTCACAAAGCAGCTTACGCACAGCGCAAAGTAACCACTAATTCATCGGTCGATGGAGTGACATATTATGTTGAGTAACCGTACCAAAAGACTCCTTTTTGGGAGTCTTTTTATCCTCTTTTTAGGTTATGCAGTTAACCCTGCATTTGCAGCCAATGCCAGTGCCGAACTGCGTTTTTATGATGACTCAAACAGCCAAGTATCGTCGGGTTTATTAGTGAAAAACGACGTCACTATGACGCTCACTGGGCTTATCAATCATGTTGTTGTTAAACAACGTTATCAAAACCCGCACCCGTTTGCGGTAAATGCCCGTTATGTGTTTCCGTTACCTGATGAAAGTGCTGTTCATGCCATGCAAATGCAAATAGGTGAGCGCATTATCACTGGTAACATTGCCCTTAAGCAGCAGGCAGAACAGCAATTTGAGCAAGCTCAAAAACAGGGTAAACGGGCTGCTTTAGTTCGTCAGCAGCGTGCGAACATTTTCTCTACTGATGTGGCAAACCTTGGAGCTGGGGGAGAGATTGAAATTACCTTGCAATACCAAGAGATAATCGGTTTTCGAGATGGTGTATTTTCACTGCGTTTTCCAACCACTATCACGCCGCGCTACGAACCTTTAACGGCAGAACTGCAGCAAAGAGCGTATCTAGAAAATAAAGACACAGATCAGCAGAACGACGCAACAGCTAACAAAGCGCAAGTGGCATCAGCTTGGCTAAAACCTGTTTTTCATCGTGCACAAAGCCAAGAGTCTGATGCGAGCCTCAACCTTGCTATTTCGATGGATATTGGCCTTGAGCTCAGTGATATCAGCGCTAATTTAGTGGGTATGCAAATCGATAATCCAAGTTTTGGTCGCTATCAATTATCACTTAATCGTGATGTTCCAATGGATAGAGACTTTGAGCTTACATTTAAACCCCTTGATAAAGCCCACTCACAGGCTGCATTTTTTACCGAAACAGTAGCAGGGCAAGAATATGGTTTACTGATGTTAGTACCGCCAAGCGATCACTTTACCTCGCAAGCTCGTCTGCCTCGCGAAATGGTATTTGTTGTTGATACCTCCGGCTCAATGCATGGCCAATCAATGGAGCAGGCCAAACAAGCCTTATTTTATGCTTTATCGTTATTGGATGAAAATGACAGTTTTAACATCATAGGCTTTGATAACGAAGTGTCGGTATTAAGTGATACGCCAATGATTGCCAATGACTTTAACATTCGCCGTGCAGAGCGCTTTATTTATGGCTTACAAGCCGATGGCGGCACCGAAATCGCAAAAGCATTGACTCAGGTACTAGATGGTAAACAGCATGATGGCTTTGTACGCCAAGTGGTGTTTTTAACCGATGGCAGTGTGGGTAACGAAACGCAGCTATTTAAACAAATTCAAACAGATTTAGGTGACAGCAGGCTCTTTACCGTCGGTATTGGTAGCGCGCCTAATAGCTTTTTTATGACCAGAGCTGCCGATATTGGCCGTGGTACATTCACTTTTATTAGTAGTACCAACCAAGTCCAGCCCAAAATGCAGCTGCTCTTTGATAAGCTGGCGCATCCTGCGGTTACAGAGCTTGCTCTTGAAGGCGACAAAGCAGCACTTGAATATTGGCCATCGCCATTACCTGACTTGTATTTTTCAGAGCCGGTTTTGGTTGCCGTAAAGCTTGATGGCAGTCAGCACTTAACGTTAAAAGGGCAAACAAACACAGGGCCACTCACCATTAATTTAGCAACCGCCAATGCTGCAAACGGCGAAGGTATCGCTAGACTCTGGGCCAGACAAAAAATTAAGTCGTTGCTGCTTTATAACGAAAAACAGGCGGTACGCGCAGAAGTCGAAGCACTGGCACTTCAGCATCATTTACTTAGCCCTTTTACAGCCTTTATTGCAGTTGATAACTACGCGGGTAATGAGGTTGCAGAGCGTTCAATGCAAGTGCGAAACAAACTTCCTAACGGCATGACGCTACCGCAAACCGACGGACAAAGCCGGGTGTTTATGTTACTTGGATTGTTGTTGCTTTCATTCTCGTGGTTATGGCAATGGCGACGTTAAAAAAAGCGCTGCCGGTATGCAGCGCCTTACTTGGTATCGCATTGCTTGTTAATGGCGGTTATATGCAGGCAAAAGCTTGGCTTGCACAGGCATTGATTGAGTCGGCTTGGCAGCAAGCTTTGCAAAGTCCTAATCAGCAAGTAAGGCCTTGGTTTTACGCCGATGGTTATGTCACTGCACACATAAATTGGCCAAGTCAGCAGCAAGAATTGACTGTACTTGCTGGTGCATCGGGGCGAAACCTCGCGTTTGCCCCCGGGCATTTTTTACCAAGTGGTGAACTTGGCAGTTCAAAAGGGGTGTTAATTGCGGGTCATAACGACACCCACTTTGCATTTTTAAAACATGTTGCAGTGGGTGAGCAGTTCACTATGCAGTTGCAAAATGGCCAGATTGAACACTATCAAGTTCGCAGCATTGATGTTATTCATCAAAGCGAACAGGGCTTTTTAGCACAATCAGGCCTGTATTTATTAACCTGTTACCCTTTTGACTCGTTAGCTTCCGGGACTGAGTTTAGGCTATTGGTGTCGGCTGATAAATTATCGTCGTCTACGTCAACTTTCAGCTCTTGATGACGTTGACTAACAATAACACCGGCGAATACCACTGCGATACTCAGCCATTGCCAAAGTGTGAGTACTTCGCCAAGTAGAATGGCTGACAAAATTAACGCAAAAATTGGAATGAGGTTTGAGTAAGCAGCAGCGGTTAATACCGACACTTTACTGATGGCGTAGTTGTACATGCCATAGCCGCCTAAAGTGACACATGAGCCTAAATATAAAATGCTCAATAGGGCACTTAAATCGTGCTGATTTTCGCTGGGTAGTTCGATGAAAAATAAAAAAGGCGCAAAGAACAAACTACCACTAAACCCTTGAATTGCAATTAAAGTAAGTGGTGAATAGCGGGTCACTAAGTGCTTTACACTGACGGTATAAAAGGCGGCGCACACCATCGCCATCAATTCTAAAAAGTTACCGAGCAGTGGGTTAGGGGCTTGCTCTGTGCTTGGTGATAATAGCGTTAATAAAATACTGCCACCAATACACAAGGTAAAACCAACGACGATGGCTTTACTGATGTACTCTTTTAATATTAAGAACGCCAAAATAGCGACGATAATTGGTAAACAAGAGACAATTACCCCAGCTTGCGATGCAGAAGTATATTCAAGAGCATGCCCTTCAAATAAATAATAAAAACAAGGCTCAGCCAGTGACATACCAATTAAATACTTCCAGTCACCTTGTTTGAACTCAAAGCGGATCACATAGCGCCATAAACATAAGCTAATCAATAATGTGGTTAGCATTCTTAAAAAAATGACTAATACGGGATCATAAACATTGATTGCATGCTTTAAAGCAATGTATGAGCTACCCCATAAAAAGGTCGCAATAATTAAGCATAAACTGGCTGGCATAGGTGTCGCTATTGAGTAAAAAAACGAGAGCGCGATCCTAGCATGAATTTTTTTAACTTGTTCAAAAACTGTTAGCTGGTATATATAAATTCTCTATTTTAATTACAGAATATAAGAATCAAATGCAAAGGCCACACGTCGTTGTTGTAAAGCTGGGCACAAGCGTGCTGACAGGCGGTACCGACAAATTAGATAAAGCACACATGGTTGAACTTGTTCGCCAATGTTGTGAATTAAAAAAACAGGGTTATCAGGTTGTTTTAGTATCAAGTGGCGCGGTTGCCGCAGGTCGCGAGCAACTTATTACTCCCTGTGGCCGTTCTTTGATTGAAAAACAAATGCTTGCCGCTATCGGCCAAGGGCAGCTTATTCATATTTGGCAGAGCTTGTTTGCTTTGTATGGTGTGAATGTTGGGCAAATGCTCTTGACCCGCGCCGATGTAGAAGACCGTGAACGTTACTTAAATGCCCGCGATACCTTAAATGCGCTACTCGCTCATAATGTGGTACCAATTATTAACGAGAACGACGCCGTGGCCACCGCCGAAATTAAAGTCGGCGATAACGATAACTTATCTGCTTTAGTCGCAATTTTAGCGAATGCAGAAAAGCTGTTACTGCTAACTGACCAAGAAGGTTTATTTACCGGTGATCCGCGCTCTGATGTGAATGCCACACTCATCAATGAAGTGACGCATATTAATGATGAACTCAGAGAACTCGCTGGTGGCAGTGGCACAACCCTAGGTACCGGAGGTATGGCGACCAAACTGCAAGCGGCCGGTATTGCACGTCGCGCCGGTGTTGAAGTCATTATTGCCAAAGGCGCTGGCAAAAATGTGATTTTAAATTGCATGGCCGATAAGCTCCCAGGTACACGATTTTTAAAACTCACCGCACCAAAAGATGGCCGTAAAAAGTGGCTTCTTGCTGGGCCTAAAAGTAGCGGACAATTAGTGATTGATGATGGCGCAAGCGCCGCACTTAAAGAACGTGGTGCAAGCCTTTTGGCTAAAGGCGTAAAAACAGTGCGAGGGCAATTTGAACGTGGTGATGTGATTGAAGTAGTGACGAGTCAAGGCCAGTGTATTGCTAAAGGTCTCGTTAATTTTAATCATCAAGAAATTGATCAAATTAAAGGTTGCCATTCATCGCAAATCACCCAGTTGCTTGCGTTTGCGCCGAGCAGTGAAGTTATTCACAGAGATGATATGATTTTGTTATAGTTTTTTAGTATTTCTGATAAAGTTAACTAAACTAAAGTTATATATAGTTTTGGGGACTTTATAGATGGCGTCTAACGCTTGCGGACATGACTGGGTTGTAGAAATTACGCAACAAGAAGAAGAGGCTGGACTTGACGAGGCGCTTATAAAATCTGTGAGCGAATTGGAAGAGTTTTCGCGCTATGCAATCTATATTAACAAAGTCTTCAAACCCGGTTTCCCAGCCCGTCTACTAAATAAAGACTCGTTGATAGAAGAGCTTACTGAGTCTGAAGTTAATGAACTTATTGATAAGGTTAGCCGTAACAAAATTCGTATAAGTCGAAACTATGGCTTTATTTCGACTTACATACCTGTTTATTACATGGGTAATGTGGTTGGCGTGCTTGTTGTTGAGTCAGAAAAAGAGTTGTCAGAGAGATGTAGCATGTTGGCAATTTATATGCTCAACATTTATGCCAACCAACTAGCGCTGCTTTATAAATCACAATTGGATCCCCTCACTGAGTTACTCAACAGGCAAACTTTTGATAAAAAAGTCATCGATATCGCATCAACTACTGTAAAAGGACAAAGCGAATTAGATCCCCATCATCGCCAATGGTATCTTGCTATTGTTGACATTGACCACTTTAAAAAAGTGAATGACAACTATGGTCATGTTATAGGTGACGAAGTGATTTTGTTAGTCGCTCAACTGTTAAAAAATAACTTTCGTATTGAAGATTACGTGTTTCGTTACGGTGGTGAAGAGTTTGCAGTGCTATTTCAAGCAAGCGACGAGTTAGATGCACGTAATGCACTCAATCGTTTTCGCGGATGTGTTGCCGAATACCCGTTCCCACAAGTGGGTAACTTAACCGTGAGTAGCGGTTTTATGCCGATTTATGAGTTTGAAATGGTTGCCAGTCTTGTGCAAAAAGCCGATCAAGCCTTGTATCACTCAAAAAACAAAGGCAGAAATTGTGTTACAGCCTATTCTGAATTAGATATCCCAGATTCTCAATGCAGTGATGACTCAATAGAGCTGTTTTAGCCTGTTGCAGCGTCTCTTGCTGTGTTAAAATTGGCCACTATTTTTAGAACCCTATGAGAAGGTGAGATGAAGTTTGTTCGTTGGTTGTTAGGCCGCATCATTTTGTTTTTTGATTTTGTATTCACGCCACGTAGTAAAAAGCGTCCGGCTGCTGAGCAAGCGGCGCTTGATTCAGTGACATCACAATTTAAGTTATATCAATTTAAGGCCTGCCCATTTTGTGTGAAAGTTCGTCGTGCAATTAAGCGTCAAGGTCTTTCAGTTGAAACTCGTGATGCCAAAAGTAACGAGCAATTTCGCCAAGAGCTTTTAGAGCAGGGCGGAAAAATCAAAGTGCCTTGTTTACGTATTGAAGAAAACGGCCAAGTAACTTGGCTGTATGAATCAAACGATATCATTGCTTATTTAGATAAAGTCGCTGCATAAAGCGGCTTTACACTTCGATTATAGCCCGTGCTGTGCTAGCATTTGGGCAAATTTTTTAATTGTCTTTTGAGAGATATAACCATGACAATTCGCACCCGTGTTGCTCCGTCACCGACAGGTGACCCGCACCTAGGTACAGCATACATCGCATTATTTAACTACTGTTTTGCTAAGCAGCAAGGCGGTGAGTTTGTGTTACGCATTGAAGATACAGACCAAGTTCGTAGTACGCCAGAATCAGAGCAAGCTATTATGGATAGCTTGAAATGGTTAGGCTTAAACTGGGATCACGGTCCCGATGTAGGCGGTGAGTTTGGTCCATACCGTCAGTCTGAGCGTAGCGATTTATATAAGAAATTCGCGCATCAACTCGTTGAACAAGGTAAAGCGTTTTATTGTTTTGCTACGAGCGAAGAATTAGATCAAATGCGTGAAGAGCAAATGGCCGAAGGTCTGCGCCCTAAATACGATGGTCGTGGTTTAAACCTTTCTGAAGATGAAATTAAAGCAAACCTTGAAGCGGGTAAGCCTTACGTAATTCGTATGAAGATCCCAAGCGAAGGCACGTTTAAGTTTAACGACTACCTACGTGGCGACATTGAGATCCCATGGGAAAATGTAGACATGCAAGTGCTACTTAAGGCCGATGGTTTCCCAACTTACTTCCTTGCCAACGTTGTTGATGATCACCACATGCAAATTAGCCACATTTTCCGTGGTGAAGAGTGGATCAACTCAGCGCCTAAGCTATTAAAATTATATGAAGACTTTGGTTGGGAAGCGCCAGTACTTGGTCACTTACCGCTTCTTCGTAACCCAGATAAGTCAAAATTATCGAAGCGTAAAAACCCAACTTCAATCAACTACTATAAAGAAATGGGTTACCTACCAGAGGCACTATTAAACTATTTAGGCCGTATGGGTTGGTCAATGCCAGATGAGCGTGAAAAGTTCACTTTAGATGAGATGATTGAGCACTTCGATATGAAGCGTGTGTCGCTAGGCGGCCCTATTTTCGACATCGATAAGCTTAGCTGGTTAAACGGTATGTGGATCCGTGAAAACTTATCTGATGCAGAACTAATGCAACGTTTTGTTGATTGGAAATTTAATACTGAGCTATTCGCCAAAGTATTGCCAGAAGCAAAAACGCGTATTAATACGCTTTCTGACATGGTTGACCTTGCCGGTCACTTCGTGGGTGGTATTCCAAGCTATGATCCTGCGCTATTAACAGCGGGTAAAGCTGATGAAGATGTAATCCGTCAAGCATTACAGTTCTTCATCTGGCAATTAGAAGGTTTACGCAGTTGGGAAAAACCAGCGATTTTTGCTATCGCAAAAGAAGTTGCGACTTTCCATGAGTTGAAGATTAAAGACTTCCTTGAGCCAATTTTCGTGGCTATCACAGGTAAGACATCTTCAACATCAGTACTTGATGCAATGGAAATTTTAGGTTCAGACCTTTCACGTGCTCGTTTACGTGTAGCATTAGCACATATTGGTGTGTCTAAAAAACAAGCGAAAAACATCGAACGTGCCTATCGCGATTATCCGCAAGCTTAATCGCAATATAACTTTCAAAAACCGAGCTTTATGAAGTGACCCCATAAAGTTGGACTCTTTGCTAAGCGGTTGCCAAGGCCTGATTTCGATACTGTATCGGACTCAGGCCTTTTAGTTTCAGCTTAATACGCTCATTGTTGTAATAGTGGATAT